>CAXHCC010000022.1:0-21922 GCA_964014945.1 uncultured bacterium
ACACAACGCACATCGTCGGCAGCGTCAGATGTGTATAAGAGACAGGAATTAGTGGCGCGTTGGTTACATGAAAAAAGTAACAGGTCCGGCGCTCCGCTTATTGAGGTTAATTGTGCAGCAATTCCAAGTGAGCTTATAGAGAGTGAGTTGTTTGGTCATGAAAAAGGAGCCTTTACATCTGCTGTAAGCCAGCGAAAAGGCAAATTTGAACAAGCAGAGGGCGGCACTTTATTCTTGGATGAAATTGGAGATATGAGCCTTTCTGCACAAGCTAAAGTGCTTAGAGCTTTACAAGAGAATAAAATTACTCGAGTTGGAGGTGACAAAGAGATAAAGGTAAATGTTAGGGTTGTAGCAGCCACTAATAAAAAGTTACAACAAGAAATTAAGGATGGAAATTTTAGGGAAGATCTTTTTCATCGATTAAGCGTAATACTTATCCACGTTCCTTCCTTAAATGAACGCAAGGATGACATTCCGCTACTTGCAAATCATTTTATTGAGTTAATCTGTAAAGAACATGGAGTTGCGGCCAAAAAAATATCAAAAGAAGGAGTTAAAGCCCTTCAAAATGTTAATTGGACCGGAAACATTAGGGAATTTAGAAACGTAATAGAGCGCCTTATAATATTGTGTGGAGAAACTATTTCTGACAAGGACGTCTTAAAACATTCTAACTAGCACAAGAATAAACTATACCAATTTAGAGTTTAGCAACTTACCACTTTCCAATAAACGTTGTAATGGTTTTTCGTAAACTACGTCCTTCATGTATCCTATATGTCCCGTATGGTGACAATCAGACCCTAAAAAAGAAATTAGGTTTTTGTCGATAAGATCAGCGGCAATTTTCTTGGTAGATTGCGAATAGAAGCCAGTTAACGAATTAATATTTAATTGAAGCTTCAATCCTTTATCAACCAATCGTTCATATTTTTCGAATGTAGGATGCCAATAATTGTACCGTTCAGGATGGGCCATTACAGGCTTATAGCCCAGAGATAGCATTTTAAAAACAATATGGTCTAAGTTTGCTGGTGCGTTCAAAAATGAAATTTCAAACAGCAAATAATTATCTCCAAATGTAAGCAGCTTCTCCTCTTCCAACTTTCGTTCAAAATCAAAATCTAAATAATACTCCGCAGCAGCTTCTATTTCTATATTAAGGTTATTTTCTTTTATCGCCTCTCTTAATTTATCCAAGCCTGATAAAATTATTTCCGGCGTGTTTTTGTAATAATCAGACATAACATGAGGTGTTGTTATAACCTTTTTATATCCCATATTACACATTTCGGTAAGAAGGGCTAAACTATCTTCGATGGTTTTGGCTCCGTCATCAATACCTGGAATAAAATGTGAATGAACATCACACTCCAGTACGGATAAATCAACAGGATCTTGTAAACGTGTGTTTTTTTTAAATAAACCAAACATGCCTCAACAAGATAAGTAAAACTTATCGTTTAACATATTGCTCAGAATAATAATTTTGGTAATCTCCAGAAGTTACATGTTCCAACCACTCCGTATTCTCTAAGTACCAATCAACGGTTTTCTCAAGGCCCTCTTCAAATTGAAGTGAAGGTGTCCATCCTAAATCCTTCTGAAGTTTCGAAGAGTCTATTGCGTATCGCAGGTCATGCCCTGCCCTATCTTTTACATAGGTGATAAGTTTTGCAGACGAACCCTCATCTCTCCCTAACTTCTTATCCAATATTTTACACAAAAGATGAATTAAATCAATGTTCGTCCATTCATTGTTACCCCCAATATTATACGTTTGTCCGCTTGAAGAATTATGAAATATTACATCAATTGCTCTTGCGTGATCCTCAACCCATAACCAGTCTCTCACGTTCTCTCCTTTACCATAAATAGGTATTGGTTTGTTGTGCTTAATGTTATTTATTGATAAGGGTATTAATTTTTCAGGAAAGTGACAACTTCCGTAATTGTTGGAACAGTTAGAAATCACCACATTCATACCATACGTATCATGATAAGCTCGTACAAAATGATCAGAACTAGCTTTAGAAGAAGAATACGGGCTATGTGGGTCATATGAGGTAGATTCCGTAAACATACCCGTTTCACCTAAACTTCCATATACCTCATCTGTAGAAACATGGTAAAAACGATGCTCTTCGTAATTCTCTTTCCAAGCTTCTTTGGCAGCGTTTAATAGATTAACAGTACCAATCACATTCGTCATCACAAACTCCAAAGGGTTACTTATACTCCTATCAACGTGACTTTCGGCAGCTAAATGAATAACATTGTCAAAATTGTGTTCTCTAAACAAAGCGTTCATCTTCTCAGCATCAACTATATCAGCCTTTATAAATGTGTAGTTTGATGCACCCTCTATATCCTTTAAATTTTCCAGATTTCCGGCATAGGTAAGCTTATCCAAATTATAAACTTTATAATCCGGGTATTTTGTCACAAATAGTCGTACTACATGAGAGCCAATAAAGCCCGCTCCACCAGTTATAAGTATCTTTTTCATTCCCATAATAATACTATAAACTAATGTATTCGAAATTCGAAATTCTATCTCTTAAAAACCCTTTTATGTCTACCAGAATACCACCTTCTGATAATAAACCTTTAAAATAACTTTCATCTAAATTTAAATATTCGTCGTGATTTACTGCCACAACTACTGCATCATAATCATTACGTGGTTTATCAATTAAACCAAACCCATATTCCTCTTCAAGCTCTTGAGAGGATGCATGTGGATCAACCACGTCAACATCAACGCTAAATGACTTAAATTCTTTTATAACATCATATACTTTCGAGTTACGAATATCGCTCACATTTTCCTTGAATGTAGCTCCCATAACAAGTACCCGTGATTCAGAAACATTTTTCTTCGCAGCAATTATTTTCTTAACAGTTTGTTTGGCTAAATAAGATCCCATGGCATCATTCACATATCTTCCTGAATTAATTATTCGAGCGTGATATCCTAATTTTTCTGCCTTATAAGTTAAATAATAAGGGTCAACTCCTATACAATGCCCTCCCACTAAACCAGGAAAAAACTTTAGAAAATTCCATTTTGTACCAGCAGCTTCCAATACATCGTATGTATTAATGCCAATACGATTAAAAATTATGGACAACTCGTTCATTAAAGCAATGTTTAAATCACGCTGTGTGTTTTCTATAATTTTTGCTGCTTCAGCAACTTTTATGGATGATGCTTTATGCACACCTGGCTCAACAATTATTTTATACACATCCGCAATTATTTCCAACGAATCAGCATCACAACCCGAAACAACTTTCAATATTTTTGTAATTGTATGCTCTTTATCACCTGGATTAATTCTTTCAGGCGAATAGCCCACTTTAAAATCTTCTTCAAACTTTAACCCTGATACCTTCTCTAACACGGGCACACAATCCTCTTCAGTACATCCTGGGTAAACAGTTGATTCATATACAACTATATCACCTTTCTTAATAGCTTTACCTACAGTTGTTGATGCTCCGATTAACGGTTTTAAATCTGGCTGATTATGTTCATCTATAGGAGTAGGAACAGCAATGATAAAGAAATTTGCTTCCTTTAATACATCAACTGAAGATGTAAATTCTATATCACAATTCTCAAAATCTTTTGCTTCTAGTTCTTGAGATGGATCAATATTGTTTTGCATCATTTTCACCCGCTCATCATTGATATCAAAGCCGATTACTTTAACTTTTTTGGCGAAAGCCAATGCAATTGGCAACCCTACATACCCCAACCCTATTACAGCAATTTTAACTTTCTTGTCTACTATTTCCTTGTACATTACTTTAATTGAATTTAATTTATTATCCTTTTCTTGACTCGTTTCTTAAGTCGTATATCCTTTCAATAATCTCTATAACCTTAAGGCCTTCAAGCGCATTGGTTGTAATACTTTTATCATTATTCAAAACATCTACCACATTCTCAAAAATATAATGATGGTTGTTTGCAGAACCTTTGTAGTGCCCATAATCATTTGCCTCATTGGTTGGCTCTAATTCTGGCATTTCATAATCACTGATATGACAATATTCTACCTTATCCATATATTGCCCACCAACTTTAACACTTCCTTTACTTCCTATAATGGTAATACTACTTTCCAAATTCGTATCCCATACAGCAGTGGAGTAATTAATACTTCCCATACCGCCATCCACAAAATCGAAGTTAACAAAGCCGCTATCCTCAAAATCCGTTGAATGCGAATGCGCAAAATCATTAAACTTCGCTTGTATATTAGTTATGTCACCAAACAACCAATACATAATGTCAACAAAATGAGAGAATTGCGTAAATAATGTACCCCCATCTAAATCTTGCCTTCCTTTCCAGCCACCTTTTTTATAGTACCGATCATCTCTGTTCCAGTAACAATTCAATTGTACCATAAAGATATCGCCGATAATTTTTTTACTTACAATTTCTTTTAACCACTTAGATGGAGGAGAGTACCTATTCTGCATTACACAAAATACTTTTTTGTTCTCCTCTAAAGCTTTATGAATTAATTTCTCACTATCTGCTTTTGTCAAGGATAATGGTTTTTCGCAAATGATACTTTTACCTGCGGTTAAAGCCGCCAAGGAGTGCTCAAAATGAAGCCCATTGGGCGTACAAATGCTCACAATATCAATCTCAGGGTTATCCGAAAGCAATTTATTATAATCCGTATAATAATTTTCTTTTAAGTCATTTAAACCTAAACTTTCTTTATCATCCACATCACAAACTGCCAATAATTCACAATTCTCATTTCTTCGAACCATTTCAGCATGTCGTTTACCAATATGCCCTTGACCAATAACTCCAAATTTTACCTTATTCATTAATCACTTTTTAATTTAATTACTACGTTATTTTTTAAGCAATACTTCTCTTTACTTTCCGAGCATGTCGCTTCTCCTTCATCATTAAAATCAAGTCTATGGCCATATTCACTTACCCACCCCAATTGTACAGCTGGATTACCTACCCATAAAGAATATGGTTGTACCGACTTTGTTACCACAGCTCCTGCACCAATAAAAGCGTAATCACCAATATCATTACCGCATACTATAGTTGCATTTGCTCCAATTGAAGCCCCTTTCCCAACTTTTGTCTTAGCATACTCACCTCTTCGATTTACTGCACTTCTTGGATTAATTACATTGGTAAACACCATAGACGGCCCAAGAAAGACATCGTCTTCACATTCCACCCCTGTATATATGGAAACGTTGTTTTGCACTTTTACATTATTTCCTAAAACTACACCAGGAGAAATGACAACATTTTGTCCAATATTACATCGTTCACCCAATACGCTATCTTTCATAAGATGTGAAAAGTGCCATACTTTCGTGCCATCTCCTATAACGCTTCCTTCATCAATTACTGCCGTATCATGTGCAAAGTAAGACATATTCATAATTTCAACTAGCTAAAACTTCTATGTTCTGTTTTATTTAACTCTTCTTTTGAAAGCGATTTGAAATAATCAAAGGTAACCTTTAGTCCTTCTGTTCTGTTCACCTTAGGCTCCCAGTCCAGTATACTTTTGGCCTTGGAAATATCTGGCTTTCTTTGTTTAGGATCATCAACCGGTAAAGGCTTAGAAACTAGTTTCTGAGTAGTACCCGTTAATTTAATTATTTCCTCACCAAACTCCTTAATGGTAATTTCACTAGGGTTTCCAATATTTATGGGATTAACATAATCGCTTAACAATAATCTATAAATCCCTTCTACTAAATCATCCACAAAACAAAACGATCTTGTTTGGGATCCATCTCCAAACATGGTTAAATCCTCTCCTCTTAATGCCTGTCCAATAAATGCAGGCAATACTCTACCATCATTTAGTCTCATTCGTGGCCCATACGTATTAAAAATTCTAACTATCCGTGTTTCTACATTGTGATAGGTATGATACGCCATTGTTATTGCCTCCATGAACCGCTTAGCTTCATCGTATACTCCCCTTGGACCAACCGGGTTTACATTGCCCCAATACTCCTCTGTTTGTGGATGAACTAAGGGATCTCCGTAAACCTCCGAAGTTGATGCTACTAATATTCTTGCACTTTTTGACTTAGCCAAACCCAATAAGTTATGTGTGCCTAATGAACTTACTTTTAATGTTTGGATGGGAATCTTTAAGTAATCTATAGGGCTGGCAGGCGAAGCAAAATGAAGAATATAGTCAAGCCCTCCAGGAACATGCACAAACTTAGAAACATCGTGGTGATAAAATTCGAACTTATCAAGTTTCATCAAATGCTCTAAATTCTTCAAATCCCCGGTTATAAGATTATCCATTCCAATTACATAAGCACCCTCAGCAATAAACCTATCGCATAAATGAGAACCTAAGAATCCCGCCGCTCCTGTTATTAATACTCGTTTATTCTCCATATTAAACTAATTCTTCACCTCCTCTCTTCCTATTGAAGTATAATCAAACCCAAGGCTTTGCATTTTCTTTAAATCATATAAGTTACGGCCATCAAATATTACCTTATTCTTCATTAATCCGCCAACACGCTCAAAATCAGGTGTCCTAAACAATGCCCATTCAGTAGCAATAATTAAGGCATCTGCCCCAGACAAGGCATCATACTCATCATTGCAAAAAGAGATTTTATCCCCAAGCAATTCTTTAACATTCTCCATTGCCTCAGGGTCATAAGCTGAAATTGATGCACCCGCACCCAACAACATATCAATAATATACAAAGCAGGCGCCTCTCTAATATCATCTGTATCTGGCTTAAACGCCAAGCCCCATAAAGCGAATTTCTTCCCTTTCAAATCATTCTTGAAATAAGACTTAATCTTAGGAATAATAATTGTTTTCTGCTTTTGGTTTACATCCATAACAGCATCCAAAATTTTAAAAGTGTAATTCACTTCAGCAGAAGATTTAGCTAAGGCTTGAACATCCTTTGGAAAACAACTACCTCCATACCCTATCCCAGGAAACAAAAATCGCTTTCCTATTCTATCATCACTACCAATCCCAGTCCTCACTGCATCTACATCCGCACCAACTAATTCACAAAGATTAGCAACCTCATTCATAAAGGAAATTTTCGTCGCTAAAAATGAATTAGCCGCGTACTTAGTTAGCTCCGCAGATTTTTCATCCATAAAGATTATTGGGTTTCCTTGTCGCACATATGGTTTGTACAATTCCTCCATTAATTTTCTAGCCTTCACCGATTGTGTGCCTATAACAACCCTATCAGGTTTTAAAAAATCATCGACGGCAAACCCTTCTCGCAAAAATTCTGGATTGGAAACTACATCAAATTCAACTTTGCAATTTTCTGCAATCGTTGCTGCTACTTTTTCTGCTGTACCCACAGGAACCGTACTTTTATCTACAATAACTTTATAATCCTTTATTAGGTTACCCAGTTGTTTTGCTACCCCCAATATATATTTCAAATCAGCTGACCCATCCTCTCCGGGAGGGGTTGGTAAGGCAAGAAAAATAATTTCAGCATCATTAACTGCATCCTCCAATTTCGTTGTAAACTGCAGCCTACCCTGCTTTATGTTTCGCTCAAACAGCACATCCAAATGTGGTTCATAAATGGGCACCTCCCCATTTTTCATTTTAGCGATTTTCGCCTCATCTATATCAACACATACAATGTGGTTTCCTGTTTCCGCTAAACAAGTTGCTGTAACTAAACCAACATACCCTGTGCCTACTACTGTAATATTCATAACCTAATTTGAAATGCTAAGAATTTATATATTCTAAAACCGAGGTGGTAATATAGGTTAATGTTTCCTCATCTAACTCCGTATGCATTGGAAATGACAATACACACTCGCAGAGTGCCTCTGTAACAGGGAAATCTCCTTCTTTATATCTCTCATCAAGATATGCTTGTTGCATATGCAAAGCTATAGGATAATATATCATAGCAGGAATTCCTTTGCTCCCTAAGTGTTCTTTTAACCCACTTCTATCAACGCCCTGTAATTGCACGGTATACTGGTGAAATACGTGATTCGAAAACGACACACGTTTAGGTGTTTTAATTTTTTCTGAACTCGCAAATGCATTATCATAAAAACTAGCGGCTCTATTTCGTGCATTTGAATAATCATCAAGTTGACGTAACTTAATTCTTAAAATAGCAGCTTGCATTGAATCCAATCGTGAGTTTACACCTACCATATCATGCACATATTGCTTGGTTTGACCATGACTAGCAATGATTTTCATTTTATTTGCTAACTCATCGTCATTAGTAAACATAGCTCCACCATCGCCATAACAACCTAAATTTTTTGATGGAAAAAATGAAGTGCAACCAATTGTACCAATCGTTCCCGCCTTAGCAGTTGAACCGTCTTTAAAAGTATAATCAGCACCTATTGCCTGTGCTGTATCTTCAATTACAAATAAATTATTCTTATTTGCAAGCTCCATCAGCTTTTCCATATTAGCACACTGTCCAAACAAATGCACCGGAACTATTGCCTTAGTTTTAGAGGTTATTGCCTTTTCAATAGATTCAATGCTTATATCAAAAGTATCTGGATTAACATCCACCAGTACAGGCGTTAGGCCTAATAAGGCAATAACTTCAGCCGTTGCAACATACGTAAAGCTTGCGGTAATAACTTCATCGCCTGGTTTTAACCCCAATGCCATCATGGCTATCTGTAGCGCATCCGTTCCATTACCACATGGAATAACATGTTTTACCGCCAAGTACGCCTCAAGATCTTTTTTAAACGACTGAACTTCAGGCCCATTTATGAAGGCAGCACTATTAATCACCCCTTGAATGGCTTCATCTACCTCTGGCTTTATTTTTAAATATTGACTTTTTAAGTCAACCATTTGAATGTTTCTCGCTTCACTCTCCACTTTTAGCGTTTTATAATTTGGCTGCAAAGGTAGTAATATTTTACGTAATAATACGTAACAAACAACTCGGCAGACGAAGTTAAATTACTAAATACCTATCTTAGCATAAATTATCCAAATCAATAAGTTTGATGCCAACTGAGTAACATTATGCGCTTGATATACACTTTATCGGTTTGGATATATACTGCTGCAATAACCATTGTTTCCCCGTTCAATTCCAAAGCAAAAAAATGGTTAGTTGGAAGAAAAAGGCTACTCGCCAAAATCAAGTCGGATTTAAAAAAACATAAGATTAAGCCTAAAGAGGCTATCTGGATTCATTGTGCCTCCTTGGGTGAATTTGAACAAGGAAGGCCACTTATTGAAAAAATTAAGGAAGTTGAACCTTCTTCGATAATAATTCTTACATTTTTTTCGCCTTCTGGCTTTGAAATAAGGCGTAATTATCCACAAGCTGACTTTGTTTACTACCTACCTGCCGACACACCTAACAATGCGAAAGAATTTATTCGGATTATAAGACCAAAACAGGTGTACTTCGTAAAGTACGAGTTTTGGTTTAACTATTTAAACGAGCTAAAATTTAATAACATTAACACTTACTTGGTGAGCGGAATTTTCAGAAAAAAACAACATTTCTTTAAATGGTATGGCGGATGGTTTAAAGAACAGTTGTCCGCATTTACACAGTTTTTTGTTCAACACGAAAGTGATAAAGCTTTGTTAAACTCCATTGGATATAAGAATGTAACGGTGAGTGGAGATACGCGATTTGACCGTGTTAAGTCCATTGCATCAAGTATTAAACCAATTCCGCTTATTGAATCATTTATGAAGAGTAAAAAGTTAATGGTGGCAGGAAGTACGTGGAAAGAAGACGATAATCTAATCGCTCAACTAGATTTAACAAAAGAAGGTTTTAAATTGGTTGTAGCACCTCATGAAGTGAACGCAAGTAGAATTCAAGAGCTATTTGCCGTATACAAAAACAAACGGTGCATTGAAATGTCAAAAGCAAATGAAGAAAATGTCAATGAGTATGATGTATTAATAATTGACAGCTACGGTTTGCTATCATCGATATACAACTACGGCTCTGTGGCCTATATAGGAGGCGGTTTTGGCGCCGGAATTCATAACACATTAGAAGCCGCCACATTTGGTTTACCAACCGTTTTTGGCCCTAATTACCATAAATTTTCTGAAGCTATAGAATTAATAAATCTAAGAGGAGCTTATAGCATTAAGAATGCAGAAGAGCTAAAACGAAAGATTGGCGAGCTTTTGAAGGAAGACAACCTGTCTGCTGCTTCACAATTATCCAAAAATTTCGTTAACAATAATACTGGGGCGACTTCCTCAATATTGAGTCATACTATTTCTTTGTAGCAACACAATTTCTATTCATTATTTTGTGGGCTTGATTCATCTTTAAAAAAGAAGCTAAACCAAATTAAAATTAGTAATACACCAGTAGCCGCGATTAACCATATTGGTTTCCATTCGTGCGTATTATTCACCAAACTGAATTGTTGACCCACTAGGCCTGCAGCATAAGCACCTACAAACATACCAATACCATATGTAGCTGTAGCCATAAGGGCTTGAGCAGAACTGCGTAAATTTTTAGGCGCTAATTTATCTACATAAATCTGGGTTGATATAAACAAAAAGTCGTAACAAATACCATGTAAGGCAATCCCACCTATCACCATCCACAAATTATCCCCTCCATCAGCATATCCAAATAACACATATCTTAACACCCACGCCCCCATACCAACCAACAAAATTAATTTTAAGCCAAACTTCCTCAAAAAGAATGGTAGCGCTAACATAAATCCAATTTCAGATACCTGACCAATTGTCTGCTTTGCAGCAACTCTTTCAATACTTAGTTCGGTCATAAATAAATGACCAAACTGAAAATAAAAAGTCATTGGAATATAAATTAAAAAGATGGCAATAATCAATGTTCGAAAGGAGCGTTTCTTTAACATCCCTATTGCATCAAGTGCAAATACCTTCTTTATATCTACCTTTTCATTTTTATCCTTTGGAGGCGTGTTAGGTAAAGCGAAAGAATATAAACCCAAAACTACCGAAGCAATTGCTGCCAAGAGAAATGGTTGAGAACTAGCTTCATCTAAGCCTCCAAAGCCAATAATAAGGCCGGCTACAATCCAGCCAATGGTGCCCAATACGCGGATACTTGGAAAATCCTTATCAGGGTTTGCCGATTGTTGCATGGCAACGGAACTTGTTAATGCAATTGTAGGTGCATATAGAAGCATATAGCATATTAATAATGGAAAAAACGTACTAAATCCGTCAGAAAGAGACATTAAATAAAGTAATGCCGCTCCAACTAAATGTAATACTCCTATGATCTTTTCTGAATCAAAAAATTTATCCGCAATAAGACCCGTAAAAATGGGTGATATAATAAAAGCAAATGCAGTAAAACCATAAGCACTTCCAATCTGAACATCCGTACAATTAAGCGATTTACTTAAAAATGTAGACATCGTTACATACCATGAACTCCAAATAAAATACTGAAGAAACATCATAAGCGATAATTGCACTCTTACATTAGCTTTCATAAAACGTAGGGGTTTAATTAATGGATCATTTAGCATAAAAAAAGCCCATTCAATGAATGGGCTTTTTACCTTATAATTTCAAAATAAAGATGACTCCTTACTCAGCTTTACCATCTGGTCCTAAACCAATAGGACTACCAACACGTGTCATTGCACATCTAAACCCTAGCCAAGCTGTAGATTGACGTTGATCTAAATAGCGTCGTGTTCCCGGAGCCATCCAATACGCTCTATCTCTCCACGATCCTCCTTTAATTACACGTGCCTTATCGTTTATCATAGAAGTTTTACCGTACTCATACATTCCGGCACTTTCTGGACGACCATAAATAGCAGGATCAAATGTTTCAGACCATGAGGCTCCACTTAAAGCTTCCGCTTGAGAGGCATTATCCCCATCCAAGTAGTTTATATTGTCCGCATATTTATAATTTCTTCTCTCATCCAAATTATCAGCAGGAACTCTAATACTAACGTCTCTCCACAACACCATACCAGGAATACTTACAATATTACTATCCGCATCATATAATACGCTATCCGTGTTAATCATAATACCATCTTCATCCTTTTTCTGCGTTTTAAAGACATTTCCTCTAAATGATCTGAAATCTGCCTTATCCTCAGGTGATAACGGACGATATACATCCATTACCCACTCACTTACGTTCCCGGACATGTTGTATACCCCATAATCATTAGGCCAGTATGAATATACAGGAGTAGTAATATCACCTGCATCATTCAATTTACCCGCAGTACCCATCAAGTCACCTCTTCCACGTTGGTAATTTGCCATCATTTGTCCAATAAATTCTTCATCAGGATTTCTCACACCAGAACCATTCCAAGAATAAATTCTACGCTCCATAATCCTATCTCCAATGGTATTCCCAATTAAACTGAAAGCAGCAAACTCCCATTCAGCCTCTGTAGGTAAGCGATAACGAGGTAAGAAAATACCATCTTCCATACGTACTAAACGGTCGCCGCCATTTGGATGCATGGATGATATAGGTGTAATAACCGACCCCGTCCATTTACCAGCAAGGTACTGATCCGTATTAAAGTAATCTGTTTCTGTAGGTAAAGGAGTGTGATTAATGATACCCTCTCTAATAAGGATAAACTCGTTTACCCTATCTGTTCGCCAAGCACAAAATGCTGATGCCTGTAACCAATTTACACCTACCACCGGGTAGTTCTTATAAGCTGGATGACGTAAATAGTATTCAACATACGGCTCGTTATAAGCTAGTCTTTCACGCCAAACCAATGTATCAGGCAAAGCATTTTTAACTATTTCAGGGTAATTTGGTGCAAATACATTTCCTGTCCAATAAAGGTATTCTAGATAATCAAGGTTACGCACCTCCGTTTGATCAATATAAAAAGAAGAAGTAGTTACTCTACGTGGTATACTATTCCAATCATAGGTAATATCTTGCTCTGTCCTACCCATTGTAAAAGTACCACCTTCAATCAATAATAGCCCTGGGCCAGTTTCCTGTTCAATATACTGGCCTACCTCAAAGCCCCCATTTTTAGGATTATTATATTCCCATGCTGTAACAGGAGATCTATCTCTCTCACAAGAGGTTAAAAACAATATTAACGATGATACAGCAGCAAAATTTAATACCTTTTTCATGCTTATATATTTTTGATTGGCAACAGTATTACGGTAATTATCCCTAAATGTTACGTTTTTTATGCTTTTTTTAAGACCCATCAGCCGTATATTGCTAGAACTGAGGACAATGCGTTAAATCATATGTTGCCTTCCTGTTTCTACATTTAAACTTAACAGCAAATGAAAGTTCGTGAGCACCAGCGGTAGCGTTTGTAAGGCCTGATACGGTAACATCGTAAGAATAGCCTATATTAAACATCGGTTGTTGTACTCCAATCAGCACAATAAACGCATCTCTATTACGATGCCATAAACCAGCTACAAAGTTTCTAGTTTTTAAATACAACCCTATATTTAACTCTCTAAAATCTTGCTGCGACTTGTACAAAATATTTGGCGATAAAGAAGTTCTACCAGCAGCATAGCGTTTATCTGAGCCACTACCTATGTCAAACACAGCTCCAGCATGCACGGTAAATTTAATAGGCAACTTACTTTCAGCCAACAAACCTTCATCTGGTTGTGTTAAATGATGTACAGCTACACCACCATAATACTTTTGCTGGTACCATGCAAAAAGGCCCGTAGAAAAGTCCCACCCCTGTTTTTGGTCTATCTTTTTGGTTTCCTGTGTTTCATAAACAAAACCTTTTCGTCTATCAATCATATCTCCAAAGGTAAGAGCACTCCAATCTATCCCTTTTTGAAACCATGTTGCTTGCAAACCAAATTTCACATGAAACTCTGGTGTAACATCTAATAAGTAAGAGTACATTGCCGAAACTTGGGTTGTGGTTAACGATCCTAAGCCTGCTACATCTCTGTAGGCCGAAACACCAATACCTCCATGCACTTCATCTATATGCTCATCATAGGATGCAGCGTATGTAGCATAAACCGTTCCATCTAAACCAGGCCACTGATTACGATAATTCATAACAACGCGTGGACAAAAATTAGTACCAGCCATTGCTGGATTAAGGTAGAGTGGATTTCCGTAAAACTGAGAAAAATTGGGATCTTGTGCCCAAGTATTCTTGCTAATACCCAACAGCACTGTTATCGACAGTAGAACAAGAACCTTCTTAGATAATAATTCCTTCATAAATTGATTTGCATCCATTATAACCAAACAGTAAGACGCACTTTTATTCAACTATAACGCACGAATTTGCATCAAATAAATCATTTATCCAAATTAATACAGCACAATAATAAACATAAATTTGGAGTTCCTGTTACGATTACTTAACAAAAATGTTTCCATTTTTTATGAGTTATTAAAAGTATTTGTACAAAAAAAGTGCTCCATCCTTGTAATGGAGCACTCTCATTGCGATAACCTATGTTATTAGTTTACTAAGCTTGTAAATTCGTTATTCGCTTTTAACGCAAGAAATTCAGCATCTGATGCTGCCATTTCTTTATAAGAGCCATCTTTTTCAATCGCTGCTTTTAAATTGCTAATTACTTCTGCAGGGCTATTTTTACGTGCATTTACAATTGCTTTTAAATACAAACCTAAAGCCGTTTCAGCCTCATCCGACTCACTTATAGCAGCCATCGCACCATCATTATCACCACTTAACAACTTTGCAAGCGCTGAATTCAATGAGTTATTGTCGCCAAAACTCTCTACTGCCTCTGCATAGCTTCCATTTTGAATGTGTACAATACCTACATTATATGCAACAGCATCACCAGCTGAAGCAGCTTCAGCAAACAATTCAAGCGCCAAATTACGATCACCATTTCTCCTGGCAACAATACCTAAGTTGTTTTTTACAATCGGATTACCTGGCTTTAAACCATCTGCTTTAGTAAAGGCAGCCTCAGCATCTTCCATCTTGTTTTGCATCAAATAGATGTACCCCATGTTATTCGCGGTACGCCAATCCTTTGGATAAACCGTTGCAGCTTTTTTATAAATTTCCAACTTAGCGTTAATTTCATCAACCAAAGTTGCAGCATACAAAATCTCCTCAACAGAAAGGCTATCTGGATGAGATGCCACCAAGGCAGTAATTTGTTCGTCTGTACGACTTTTCTCTTCAATATTTAATGTAAGAACTGCTCTTCTTAATTTAGGAAGTATAGACTCCTTAACTTCCTCATAAGTTTCGGACAAGTTTTTTATTTCTTTCTCACGTGTTTCACCATCAGGATACATCGTTAATACACGTAAAATCAAATCTTTGTCTGCTATAGACGAAGCTTCCATTGCTTCTTTAAATCCAGCCCAATCCTCTGCTGTTGTTACAGTAGTATAAAACTCCGCAGCAGCAGCGCTATCAACTTTTTTAGATTTAAAGAATTTCATCATTGCGTTCGCCGCAGCTTTTGCACGATCTTCTGCTAAGCCTTCATTTAACGTTAACTCTCCATCAGGAGACGCATAAGCTGAAATGTTCATCCCTTTAAAATCTGATCCTTTATAAATCGCTTCTAAAACAAATGTTTTAAATCCAATAAACTCCTCTCCTTTAATTTCAGAACTACGAACAGTTGATTTATTAATAGCAAAAAATATGTTGGACGTATAATGACGTGGAATAATTTTTTGGAATTTATCCTCACCGATTAACGCTTTATCATCACTTTTAACCAAGTAAGATGTGGCAATTGTCCCGTCAGCAATCTTTTTAGCAGGTAGCTCTTTAATTTTACTCTTAACCTGACCTTTAGCTCTTAGTTCCAATGTTGCCACCTTCATTCCAGGAACGTAAGCAACTTTGTTGGAAGTGTATGAAAAAGAACCACCACTTGCGTTAGAGATTTTTGTTTCATCTCCTTCAACAGCTTCTCCAATTAATACCTCATCTTTAAATGCAACCTCTCCTCCATCATAAACAACTACCGGCGTAACTGTTACAGTTGCTTTTTTAGGAAACACTTTCGCAGGATACGTTCCATCAATAGTTATCACAACACTATCACCATGTGCCTCAAGCGTTTTTGGAGTAACTTTATACGTAATTGATCCGGCATTTTTTACCAGTTTCCCTAGTCCATCACAAGCGGTTAAGCCGATAACAGCTACCAACATTATACTAAGTACTTTTAATGATTGCTTTTTCATTTTTTAATAAAATATATTGTTTTAATTATTTGCTTTTGCGTGTAATTTGCACACAACGTGTGACAAATGTAATTATTTTTTTAAAATACAATCACATTTTGTCCCTTAGTAAGAGTTTTTATAATTGATGAGCGCAACACTTGCTATTCGAGGTGAGCAAAATCAGTTAGTTTTGATAAGCTAAGAACGTCCAATTTGTCATCGCATTTAGCTAACATTTGTTTTGTGTTCTTCCCTATAAATGGGTTTACAAATTCTGGTGCAATTTCACATAAAGGAACTAGCACAAAATTACGATTGCTTATTAACGGATGAGGGACTGTTAATTGCGGAGTATTTATTATTTCATCATTATAATATAATATGTCAATATCCATTTTTCTCTGTTGCCACCTTTGACTAGGGTCTCGTACTCTTCCCATTATTCGTTCTATTTTCAATAATGTTTCCAATAAGAATAATGGCGATAGTGCTGTTTTGATAGCAATAACCATGTTTAAAAAAGGAGGCTGGTTTTGATTCCCCCAAGCAGCGGTTTGGTAAATAGATGAAGCATTGAATATATTACCAGCTTGAGCATTGATTAATCTGCATGTTGCTTGGAGGGTCTCCTCCACCTTTCCTTCATTTCCGCCCAATCCCAAATAAGCAATATTCATTCGTCTATATAATTAACTTTTAATACCTATCTGCAAACATAGTTATTTAGTTAATGAGTGCTAATTGAGGATTGAATTATAATACAAACAACAATATTTGTATTTATTAAATAACGATATTTGCCTTCGAATAAAACGCTAAACAATTATGTCAGAAGGGAAACAAATAATATTTTCAATGGTTGACGTGAGTAAAACGTTACCCGAAGGTAAAACCATCCTTAAAAATATTCATTTATCCTTTTACTATGGTGCCAAAATTGGCATTTTAGGATTAAATGGTTCAGGTAAATCAACCCTATTAAAGATAATAGCTGGTGTTGATGAGGAGTATCAAGGTGATATCCACTTTTCACCAGGGTATAATGTGGGTTTGCTTGAGCAAGAGCCTCAATTAGACGATTCTAAAACCGTACTGGAAGTGGTTAAAGAAGGAGCGCAAGAACACGTTGATATTCTTAATGAATACGAAAAAGTTAACAACCTGTTCGCCGAACCTGAATATTTGGATGATCCCGACAAAATGGACAAGTTAATTAATAGACAGTCCGCCTTACAAGAAAAAATTGACCAGCTTGATTTATGGAACCTCGATAACCGGTTAGAAAGGGCTATGGATGCCTTAAGATGCCCTGAAGGAAGCACCTCGGTTAAACATTTATCAGGTGGGGAACGAAGAAGAATTGCGTTATGCCGCTTGTTAATTCAAGAACCGGAAATATTATTGTTGGATGAACCTACAAACCATTTAGATGCTGAATCTGTTGATTGGTTAGAACAACACCTTAAACAATATAAAGGAACTGTTATCGCTGTAACACATGATAGGTATTTCTTAGATAATGTGGCGGGTTGGATATTAGAATTAGATAGAGGTGAAGGAATTCCGTGGAAAGGAAACTATTCTGAGTGGTTAGATCAAAAACAAAAACGACTATCTCAGGAGGAAAAAACGGAAAGTAAACGACAAAAAACTTTACAGCGCGAGTTGGATTGGGTACGCCAAGGTGCAAAGGGAAGACAAACTAAATCAAAAGCCCGTTTACAGAACTACGAAAAGATGTTGGGCGAAGATGTGAAAAGTAAAGAAGAGAAGTTGGAACTTTTTATACCAAATGGCCCACGATTAGGGAATGAGGTAATTGAGGCAATTGATGTTTCAAAAGGTTTTGATGATAGGCTGCTTTATGAAAACTTAAATTTCAAATTACCTCCTGCTGGAATAGTTGGAATTATTGGTCCAAATGGCGCTGGTAAAACAACCTTATTCCGAATGATAATGGGGCAAGAAAAACCCAATTCTGGAGAGTTTAAAGTTGGTTCAACCGTAAAAATATCCTACGTAGACCAATCGCATGAAGCAATTGCAGACGACAAAACTATTTATGAAGTGGTAAGTGAAGGAGCTGATAACATTGAGATGGGTGGCAAACAAATAAACGCACGTGCTTACATTTCTCGTTTTAATTTTGCTGGATCAGATCAGGGAAAAAAATGTGGCGTACTTTCTGGTGGAGAAAGAAACCGTTTGCATCTGGCCCTTGCATTAAAAGAAGAAGGCAATGTGCTACTGCTTGATGAACCTACCAACGATTTAGATGTAAATACGCTACGTGCCCTTGAAGAAGGGTTGGAAAACTTTGCGGGTTGCGCTGTAATTATTTCTCACGATAGATGGTTTTTAGATAGGGTTTGCACCCACATTTTAGCCTTTGAGGGCGACTCACAAGTTTACTACTTTGAAGGTGGTTATACCGAATACGAAGAGAATAAAAAGAAACGTTTAGGCAATGTAGAGCCACAACGCGTACGTTACAAAAAGCTACCAGTATAAGTATCACATGTCAAAAGTAAAGCCCAACACACCTAAAGGTACACGTGATTTTTCACCAGCGGTAATGGTGAAACGCAACTATATTTTTGATACGATAAAAGCTGCATTTCAAAAGTATGGCTTCTTACCCATTGAAACTCCAGCCATGGAGAACACTTCTACTCTAATGGGTAAATATGGTGAGGAAGGAGATCGATTGATTTTTAAAATATTGAATAGCGGAGATTTTACTAGAAGCTTCAAAGATAAATCTGGTAAAGTTGGAGAAGGGGGCTTTACTCTTAATGACGATTACCGACAGCTAACAACTATAATATCAGAAAAAGCTCTCCGATATGACCTAACAGTACCATTTGCAAGGTATGTAGTGCAGCACCAAAACGACATAACATTTCCGTTTAAACGCTATCAAATCCAACCTGTTTGGCGAGCAGACAGACCACAAAAAGGTAGGTATAGAGAGTTTTATCAATGTGATGCAGATGTTATTGGAAGCAAATCGCTTTTTAACGAAATAGAATTGGTGCAGTTGATGGATGAGGTGTTCAGCAAACTAAATATAAGCACCACCATAAAAATTAACAACCGAAAAATACTAAGTGGAATTGCAGAAATTATTGGTGAGCAAGAAAAAATAGTTACAATCACCGTTGCAATTGACAAGCTTGATAAAATTGGCATTGAAGGAGTAAACAAAGAGCTAATTGAAAACGGCATTAACCAAGAAGCCATAGAAAAACTACAGCCTCTCATTAAGTTTGAAGGAACAACAGCAGAGAAGCTAACATTTCTAAAACAGTTATTAGCTACTTCTGAAGTGGGTTTAAAAGGAATAGATGAGGTAGAAAAGATTATAAGCACACTTGATAATAACGAACTGCAAAGTGCCGTTTGCGAATTAGACATTACATTAGCAAGGGGGTTAAATTATTATACAGGCGCCATATTTGAAGTTAAATCTAATCAAGGTGGACTTGATAGTAGTATTTGCGGAGGTGGACGCTATGATGATTTAACAGGCGTATTTGGTTTACCCAACACAAGTGGGGTAGGCATATCTTTTGGTGCGGATAGGATTTTTGACGTAATGGATGCCTTAAACCTTTTCCCTGCTTCGGTTACAACTTCCACACAGGTATTGTTTGTGAGCTTTGGAGAACCTGAACAAGCGTATTGTATACCGCTTGTGACAAAACTTCGAAACGAAGGCATAAGTGCAGAATTATACCCTGATGCAGGTGCCAAAATGAAAAAACAAATGGCATATGCCAACGCAAAGAACATTCCATACGTTATAGTAGTAGGTAGTGATGAAATGGAAAGCAACCTGTTAACCCTAAAAATTATGGAAACAGGCAATCAAGAAAAGCTTTCAATTGAGGATATTACTGCAAAAATAGAACACTAATTTATTTAAAACTTATGGAGTTCTCTGACAAAACCAAGAACCGTTTATTGCTGCTTGCTTTAACTACATGCGGGGGTATTATAATTACATTACTTATTGTGTTATTTGTTATGGAAAAACGCATGTATGCACTAGGTGATACTATGGATGCTATGGCAGAACAACATATAACAAGGGATATAAAAGTAAACGACACGATACCATTAAATTCTTCCATTATGGTTACTGAACCAATGTCTGTTGGCATAAACATGTATGTTGAAACTACAGTACCATTTACAGCGGAAATTCCTGTAACGGAAACTATGCTAATACCAATTAGAATGGGAGTAAAAGATTATATTAAAATTGACACTACCATTGCCATTAAAGACGTGGTTAACATTATGGTTAACGACACAATACCCTTAAATGAAAAACTAAAAATGCCTTTAATTGGAAAAGCAGGTCCAAGATTTAAAATCGTAGGAGACATTCCATTAAACCAAGAATTAAGGATTAGCTTTAACGAGTTAATACCGATTGAAAGTTTAGTGCCAATTGATTTATTAATTATTGACACGCTACCGGTGGGCTTACAAATGAAAATACCAGTTGATGTTCAGGTGCCTGTTAAAATACCAATCAACTCAGTCGCAAAAGTTTCCTTTAATGAATCAATGCAGGTAGAAGGAGAAATTCCGATTCAAATGTCAATACCTGTTGACATACCCTTAAGCGAAACTTCATTAGCAAAATATTTTAGAAAAATGGCAACTGGCTTGAGAGGAGTTACAAGCTTGTCACTCGATTAATTGCTCGACTCACCCATTAAAGCATATTGCACAATATTGGCACCCATTCTAAGTGCCTTTAATCTCGTAGCTTCTGAATCTCCATGAACGTCTTGACTTTCCCAGCCATCTCCTAAATCGCACTCTACATCATAAAAGCAAACCAATCTCCCTTCAATTATCAACCCATAACCTTTTGGTGCTGCATCATTGTGTTCATGAATTTTAGGCAAACCATTATCAAAATCATACAATTGATGATAAATAGGATGTGTAAATGGTAATTCTATAAATGTTGCTTCCGGAAACACCTTTTTCATTTGAGGGCGAATAAATTCATCCAATCCGTAATTATCACTGATGTGCAAAAAACCTCCCGCTAACAGATATTTACGAAGATTCTCAGCCTCTTCTGAACTAAACGAAACATTTCCATGACCCGTTAAATGAACGATAGGATAATTAAATAACTCAACACTCCCTACCTCAACAATAGCTTGCTCTTCTTTAATATTGGTTTTAAGCTTATCGTTACAAAAGTTAATCAAATTTGGCAACGAGGTTTCAAGATTAGCATACCAGTCTCCCCCACCATTATACTTTAACAAAGCAATCTGATAGGTTGGAGTGGTCACAAAACTTTGACAAACAATCCAACAAATAATAATTAAGAATAAACGCTTAAAAATATTTTGCATTACTTAAAAAGGGCCGCTAGAAAAGATACTTGATTTTTTGTCATTATTACGCTGTATTTTCTTCTGAATTGCCTGAGCTAATTTAACATATGTAGGAAGTTTATGCTTCTGTAAGAACGCAACTGCACCTTTATCACCGTTAACTATATTAGCCATAGCTGCCCAAATAGGCTCTTTCTTATCCATCAACATGCGTAAAGCCTTCGCATCTTCCCATACGGCATTCACAAAAGCAGCCAATACTATATGTTTATTCACAAGTAAAAACTCCATTGCTTTATTATCTCCTTCAATTACAGCATCAATCATATAAACCA
>CAXHCC010000023.1:0-21668 GCA_964014945.1 uncultured bacterium
GATTATTCCGGGTCTCGTGGGCTCGGAGATGTGTATAAGAGACAGGAGTTTTAATCGTCACAAATTTAGTGATAATTAAGCAATAGTGCTTCGGCTATTTTTTTCTGAAGCGTTGAAGTGCTTTTTGCGTATAATCGGAAAGGGCAAGTGGAGCAACCAAGTCAACTTTTTCTGCCAATAATGCTTCCCAATTTTCTGTACCACTCCAAAATTGTTGCTTTAGGGCTCCCATAGCATTAGCATCAGATGCGGCTAATTTTTCAGCTAATGCATCCACTGCATTATCCATATCAGCTACTGTTTCATATACATGATTGTACATACCTTTTTGTAGCGCCCAATAAGCATTCTTAAAATTACTGGCGTCAATTGTAAGACCACTAAAAGCAGCCAAGCCAATTTTTCGTTCCACTGCTGGACCAATAACAAAAGGACCAATGCCTAATGTAAGTTCGCTCAACTTTATATCAGCCTTACTTGTGGCGATGGCATAATCCGCGGCACATACAATTCCTACACCGCCACCAACCACCTTGCCATGTACCCTAGCAATCACCAACTTACCACAAGTTCTAATGGCATTTATTACTTTAGCAAAGCCTCCAAAAAAAGCCTTGCTCTCTTCCAAGTTTTCCAAGGCCAGTAATTCGTCAAATGATGCTCCTGCACAAAACGCCCCATCACCATTACTGCTTAATACAACCACTTTACTGTCATTATTATTGCCAGCTGCAAGCAATGCATCGCCCAACTGCTGCAATAAAACACCGGGCATTGAATTACTTAATGGATGGTAAAACTGAATACTTGTAATACCACTTTCTGTTGTTGATTTTACAAAACCTTCGCTCATATCTTTATACTATATACACCCAGCCCATCTTTACTTTGAACAACCAAATGATTCTTTTCAATCCTTACATTTTCATATTCCTGTAATGGCATACTTACCTCACTAATTTCACTGGTTTGCAAATTATAGGCCGTTACTTTTTCTTGGGTTACGCAATAAACCATTTCGCCCAAAGCTTGAAAATGACGTACACCTTGGATAGGTATGGTTTTGTAATAGGTGCCATAGATATCAAACACCAACACCCCTGTATTGGGCGAGTTGAGATATACTTTATTGTTGTATTCCAACAATTCTGTTGGTTGTATGTTTAAGTTTAATAACTGATTTAAATTACCCGTTTGTTGTACTGTTTCCAAGTTATCATTTAAGCGCACCAACTCCATATTCTGCTGATCATACAGCCAAATATTATTATTATGTGAAGTACAAACCAATTGACTTTGCTGCCTATTTATTTCATCCAAGGCAATGTACTTTCCGTTTTCACTTAAGGTATTATCCAAATAAACAACCGTTAAAAAACCCTTGTAAAACACTAATAACTTTAACATATTGGAAGCATCCACATAATCTATTTTACCAAATTGCTTATTGCTATATCTATAACGAAGTTTCCCGGTTTTATCGTATTTAATAAGTTCGTCTCCTTTAACAGTATATATATTACCTTGTTTATCGGTAGTAAAATAATCTACCTCTTGCTGTAGTTGAAACACCAAGGAATATTCGTTTACTACAAAAGCAGTACAAATAACAAAAGCAAGTATGGCAAATAGTTTACTCATTAAATTACGTTTGTGCTCCACAGTAGCAATTTACTAATTATCACCCAATAAATTTAACACCTCATCAACCACCCGTCTATTATTACTTAAACGAGGTACCTTCTGCTGCCCTCCTAATTTATTTTTTGATGCTAGCCACTTATAAAACGTTCCTTTAGGTAACACCCTAATAATGGGAGGAGCTAACACATAATTTTGAAAACGTTTGGCTTCATAATCAGAATTGATGGACATTAAAGCGGTATCAAAAACATCAGCAAAGTAATTAATATCATTTGGCTCAACGGCAAACTCTATTAACCATTCATGTGCACCTGATTTGTTATTTTGCATGTAAACGGGTGCTGCACTATACTCAGCAATTTGCGCGCCAGTTTTGGTTGTTGCCACATGTAAGGCTGCATCAGCATTGTGAACCGACACCTCCTCGCCAAAAGCATTTATAAAGTTTTTGGTACGCCCTGTTATAACAAAGCGATAGGGTACTAATGAGGTAAAACGTATGGTGTCGCCTAATTTGTATCGCCACAAACCAGCGTTTGTTGAAATTACCATGGCATAAACGCAACCCAATTTTACTTCGCTTAAAGGGATTGCTTTTTCATCTACAGTACCAATTTCATCTATAGCTAAAAACTCATAAAAAATACCATAATCAAGCATCAATAGTAACTCGTTTGAATTTCTTTGATCCTGTATACCAAAAAAACCTTCAGAGGCATTAAAGAGTTCCAGGTAATTAATGTCTTTTCCTATTACCTCATTAAATTGTTGCTTATAGGGTAAAAAATTAACGCCCCCATGGAAGTACACTTCTAAGTTTGGCCATACCTGTGAAATAGAATTTTTGCCAGATACTTCCAATACCCGTTTTAACACGATCAGCATCCAAGAAGGCACCCCTAAAATATTCACCACATCCTCCGAAACAATACTTCTCGCAATCTTCTCCAGTTTTTCTTCCCAATTAGGCATGGTAAGCACATCCAAACTTGGGGTACTATAGTGGAGCGTCCAAGCAGGTAAATTTTTAGCAATTATTGCAGATAGGTCGCCATTCTTGGAACTATAATTTCCAAACTTATCGGTAGCTACACTCCCCGCCAAGGAAAAATAGCGACCCGTAAAAAGTTGTGCAGCTGGGTATAAGGAGCAGTAAATGGCCAACATATCTTTTCCCGCTTTAAAATGACAAGCTTTAAGCGCTTCATTTGTTATAGGTATATACTTGCTTTTATCATGCGCAGTGCCCGACGATTTTGCAAACCATTTTGTTTCCGTGTTCCAAAGCAAATTTTGCTGCCCATTTCGGATGTTGGTAATTATTGCTTTTAAGGACTCGTAATCTTGTAGAGGAACCCTATCTACAAACTGTTCGTAATTGTTTATTGAACTGTACCCAAAACTTTTCCCCCAAGCAGTTCCTTTACCGCCATCTATTAATTCTTTCAAACAATCTTGCTGCACATCAACGGGGTGTTTCATAAACACCTCTATCCTATGCATACGTTTACGCATCCACCAAGAAGCTACCGAATTTACTACTGACATGGGTTATTTCTTTGCCTTGAAATGTGCTTCAATTTCAGACAAATTTAAGGCATTAAAACATTGTTTAGCGCTCAACATTCCTTTCCTGGCAACGCAGGTGCCAAAATACATATCATGGTAACCTTCCTTTTGATGAGCATCCGGATTTATAGATATCATGACGCCTTTTTCCAGACAATAAGGAATCCACCGCCAATCAATGTCCAAACGATAAGGATGAGCATTTAATTCTATTACTACATTGTTTGCAGCGCAAGCATCAATTATTTTTTTATGATCAATTGGGTAGCCTTCTCGAGAAAGTAATAATCGTCCTGTTGGATGACCCAATATGGTTGTATATGGATTTTCAATGGCTTTTATTAAACGCGCATTGGCTTTTGCTTCATCCATTTTTAAGTTTGAATGCACAGAGGCAACTACAAAGTCAAAACTTTTTAACACCTCTTCCTCAAAATCCAATGAGCCATCATTTAATATATCGCTCTCAATACCTTTAAAAATTTTAAAGGGGGCTAATTGCTTATTCAATTCATCTATTTCTTGCTGCTGCTGTAATACCCTATCTGGTTTTAATCCGTTTGCATAAAAAGCGGATTGAGAGTGGTCGCACATACCCAAATACTCATACCCCAATTCTTTACAATATACAGCCATTTCCTCCAAACTGTGAATACCATCACTGTAAGTAGAGTGATTGTGGAGAATACCTTTTAAATCCTGCAATGTTATTAAATTGGGTAGCTTTCCTTCCTTAGCAAGCGCTACCTCATTTAGCCCTTCTCTCAACTCTGGTTCAATAAATGGTAAGCCTAATGATTCGTATACTGCTTCTTCTGAATCAAAGGAAAGGTTATCAGCTAATTTCCCTGCCTGCTGAATATGTGCACTGGTACCACTATTCAAGAATAACTCTTTGTAAAAAGAGGCTGGAGTACAGGTGATAAATACAAAGTTGGGCGGTAGTTCTTCTTTTACAATTTCATCCGTTCCTATCAAAATTTGCACCTGCTCAATTACTTCACATTTTCTACGCATCTCACCCACCAAAGCAACCAAGTCTGTATTGTAAGTTGTCTTTAATTTATCTACCAATTCAAGCGCAATACTTTCCAAGGAAGCGTAATGTGCTTTGTTTTTGTTCAGGTCATGAAACTCAATTTTCTTAATAACATCGGCCTGGGTTTTAGCACCAAAACCTTTAAGTGTAATTAACCTGTTTTCCTTGCAGGCATAAAGCAACTCTCCTACACTTTCAATTCCCAGTTCTCGCCATAATAAGCCTACCTTTTTAGGACCAATACCTTTAATGTTCATCAATTCTATTACACCCACCGGTGTTGCCGCCACAGCTTCATCCAACTCTTTAAGAGATCCCGTAGTTTGCAATTCATTTATTTTGGCTGCTATACCTTTTCCTATTCCTTCTATCTGCTCGAGCTCAGCTAAACTTTTCCCTTCCAAATCTTCTCCTGTTTTCCCTAAACGAAAGGCCGCATTGGCAATTGATTTTGTTTTAAACGGGTTTTGGTTATGCAACTCCATTAACCGAGCGGTTAATTTTAAGGCATCAGCAATTTCACTAGTAGTCATCTATTTTAACAAGCTTAAAATCTTTTTACTTTTTGGCTCTACCCCTGATGAATATACCGCTTGTAATACTCCATTTTCATCCACCAGGTATTTGTAAAAGTTCCATCGTGGAGCCAAGCTATTCCAACCATTTTGAGTTTTATCTGTTAGCCAATTATAAAGATCGTTTTGTTTACTTCCTCTAACCGGCCCTTTTTTAAAGAGCGGAAAACTAACGCCAAAATTTATCCTACACGCCGATTCCATTTTGCTATCCTTAACAGGTTCTTGCGCAAAGCTATTAGAAGGAAAACCCAAAATAACCATATCCTCCTTTCGTTCTTGATAAAGCTCTTCCAACATATCGTATTGTTCGCCATAAGCACATTCAGTAGCAATATTAACAATGAGCACCTTTTTACCCTTGTATTTGCTTAAACTAATTGTATCACCTGAAGCTGCATTTACTTCAATATCGTAAAAGGATTTTGCATCCGTTGGTAAGTCCAGTTTTTTGGGTTTAAATTTTATTGTTTTTAGCACCAGGTTATGTCCTAACCAATATGCAACCTTTCTATAAGTGCTATTCATAAAATTTATTGTTTTAAAGATTTGTTTCGTACCCTCCACATCAGCATGCTATCTTCCTCCTCATCTATCGACAAATATAAGCTTAAAACAAGAAAAAATGCATCGCAAAAACTTATTCACAATTTTGGCATTTTTTCTTGTATAACATAACAGTTTTTGTACTTTCGCTAAGCAAATTAATTAACCAACATATTCTCCAAACAGACAAAACATGCACATAGCAATCGCCGGAAATATTGGATCAGGAAAAACGACTTTAGCAGCACTTTTAGCAAAGCATTACAAGTGGGAAGCTAACTTTGAAGATGCTGATGACAACCCTTATTTAAACGATTTTTATGATGACATGCAACGTTGGTCATTTAACTTGCAAGTGTATTTCCTAAACACACGTTTTAATCAGGTTAAAGAATTTCAAAACAGCAAAACCACCGTTATACAGGATAGAACAATTTATGAAGACGCTTTCATATTTGCCCCTAACCTGCACGCAATGGGTTTAATGACTACCAGAGATTTTGAGAACTACTATTCGCTGTTCAAATTAATGGAATCATTTGTTGCGCCGCCTGATTTACTAATTTACTTGCGAGCATCTGTTCCAACGTTGGTAGAGCAAATTCAAAAAAGAGGAAGGGATTATGAAAACGCTATTCGTTTAGATTATTTAAAACGATTAAACGAGCGTTATGAAGCGTTTATTTCTTCCTACCAATCGGAGCATCCTGAGGCCAAACTACTTGTTGTAGATGTAGATTCTAATAACTTCAACGAAAGTTCTGAAGATTTAGGAGATATTATTGGAAAAATAGATGCTGAAATAAACGGTTTATTTTAACCAATATTTTCTACTCTCCTGAGTAAACAACTTCTGCTTTATCACGTAAATTATAAGCTGAGCTCATCACTTCACCATAGGCTCCAGCCGTTCTTATCGCTAATATATCGCCACGTTTAGTTTCTGGCAAGTCTACGGCTTTACCAAAACAATCTGAACTCTCACAAATGGGACCAACAACATCATATTTTTTCATCTCCCCATCATTCGTATTACTCAAGTTTTCAATTTTATGATAGGCTTGATACAATGCAGGACGTAATAATTCCGTCATTCCTGCGTCTAAAATTGCAAAATTGGTATTTACACCCTTTTTAATATATAGCACCTTAGAAAGCAAAGTACCGCACTGTGCAACAACTGCTCTGCCCAACTCAAAATGCACTTTTTGCCCTGGCCTTAAATCCAAAAATTCATCAAATAGTTTAAAGTAAGTTGCAAAATCAGCAATACCGTTAGCATCCGGGTTATGATAATCTACCCCCAATCCTCCACCAACATTAATATGTTCTATGTTTATATGATGACTATTAAACCATTTTTGTACATCATTTACTTTTAAGCACAATGATTTATACGCTGCCAAATCGGTTATTTGCGAACCTATATGAAAATGCAAACCAATTAGCTTTACATTTTTTAATGGTTGCATTGCAGCCAACACCTCGTCTAATTCCCAAAAGTTAATTCCAAATTTATTTTCTTCTAACCCGGTAGTAATATACTTGTGTGTGTTGGCATTTACGTTAGGATTTAATCGTAACGCAACATTTGCCTGCTTGTTTTTAGCCTCCGCCAATTCATTAATTACCTCTAGTTCTTGTATACTCTCACAATTAAAACATAGGATATCATTATCCAAGGCAATATTTATTTCTTCATCGCTCTTCCCAACACCGGCAAATACAATTTCTTTTGCGCTAAAACCACATTCAATCGCTTTCTTTATTTCATTACCGCTAACACAGTCAGCCCCCAAACCAAATGATTGAACAGTGGTTAAAATCTTATCGTTAGTGTTAGCTTTTAATGCATAATGCACCTCAAAACCATACTTATCCGATTCACTTTTAAGAACCTTCAATGTTTCTTTAAGTATAGCAATATCGTAATGAAAAAAAGGTGTTGCTACCTTCTTATGTTGAGATAAAATGTTATCTAGTTGCATAAGTTGTAAGTTTAAAAAAGGCCATCATTTAGCGCATTCAACGTATCTTTCTTGTACTTAGAGTCAATTAGTATGGAAACATTATGCTTGCTTCCACCATATGAAATCATTCTAATTGGTATATTCTTCAATGACCCAAAAATCTTCATAGCGTAACCTTGTTGTTGATCCGAGTAATTACCAACTATACTTACAATAGTTTGATCCTCATCCACTTCAACCGAACAAAATTCTGCAAGTTCTTGCTTAATCTCGGTTAAGCTTTCTGTGTTATCAATGGTTAAAGAAACAGCTACTTCAGAAGTAGTAATCATATCAATAGGCGTTTTGTAACGCTCAAAAACTTCAAACACAGAGCGCAAAAAACCATATGCCATTAACATCCTGCCCGACTTAATTTTTATCGCGGTAATTCCATCTTTGGCAGCAATTGCTTTTGTTCCTTCTCCAGCCAGGGTTGAGTTAATGGTAGTGCCTGCTGCTTGAGGCTCCATCGTATTTAACAACTTTACTGGTATATTCCTTTGCTGAGCTGGTAAAATACAGGTAGGGTGCAATATTTTTGCTCCAAAATAGGCCAACTCAGCAGCCTCTTCAAACGACATTTCCTTAATAGGATGCGTACCCTCAACTACCCTAGGATCGTTATTGTGCATTCCGTCAATATCCGTCCAAATTTGTATTTCATCCGATTGTGTAACGGCGCCCAAAATCGTTGCTGTGTAATCGCTTCCTCCTCTTTTAAGGTTATCAATTTCTCCAAAAGAATTCCTACAAATATAACCTTGAGTAATAAACAAATTCGCTTCTGGTGTTTGCGCTAATTCCGTTTTAATGTGCGTTTCAATATGTTCTAATTCTGGCTCATCATTATCATTAATGCGCATAAAATTTAAGGCAGGTAACAATACTGAATCTACACCTATTTCTTCTAAATGATAGTGAAAAAGAGCAGTTGATAGCAACTCCCCTTGCGCCAATATAGCGCGCTCTTCATTTACTGAAAATACATCAATTGTAAATGAACGTAAATAATTAAAATGAGAATCTACTAATTGCTTGCCATTTTTTAGTGCTGCTTCTGTTTTAAACAAATCGTTTATCACATCGTCGTATTTATTGGCTAATGCATCAATTAACTGATTGGCTTTTTCATTATCCTTTGCATACAATGCATCGTTTATTTCTACCAAACTATTAGTAGTACCACTCATGGCTGACAACACCACAATTTTTGGTACGCCATCATTAACTAATTCAACTAGAGAGCGCATCCGTTCCGCTGAACCTACTGATGTACCTCCAAATTTTAATACTCTCATTTTTTTATTCCTTCGTTATACTATTCTTTTTAATAATCTTAATGTGTGCGAATAGGTGTTAGTATCACTTTTGAAAATGCCTTGATGATCAAAACTGTCAATGCGTACCTTACCTGACGCATGTATAATTTTGTTATCCTGCATTACTACCCCCACATGCACAATATGCCCTTCTTTATTGTCAAAAAACGCCAAATCACCTGGTTCAGCCTCCTCAACAAAACTTAACGTTTCCCCTATTTCTGCTTGCTGCCAAGCATCTCTTGGCAATTTAATACCGTTTAGTTTATATACTAATTGCGTTAAGCCTGAGCAATCAATTCCCAACGGCGATTTCCCTCCCCATAAATAAGGTGCGTTTAAATACTGTAAAGCGGTATTAACAAGCCCTTCTTTTTTATATGGCAGTTCCCCGGTTATTATGTCTCCATCAAGGGCAAATGAATTGTCTTCAACAGCAAATTCTCCATTACTAATAAAAGGCATAGAAGACCCCAACACCACTGGAAATATATTTTCATGAGAGGTATTACTCAACACCTGAATCAATTCATTACTACAAACCATCGGGGCAGATTGCAATTTCTCATAAGTCTCCTTAGAAATCAGCATATATTGCTTCTCGTCTACCCAGCATTCATAACCATCATAATCTATTTTAATTTTGTGCCAAGCACCCTCTTTTTCCAACACCTCAAAAAAGTCTCCAAACAAAAGCTGAGAAGTCATTTCACTTTTATCCGAGGCTTCCGCCCTACATGGCACTACACTAAGATTACAAAAACCGTACATCAAATTAATATTACACCATCTCAACTACTAATGATGAAGCACCACCGCCACCATTACAAATTCCAGCAGCACCTAGTTTGGCATTATTCTGTTTTAACACGTGCAATAAAGTAACAGTAATCCTAGCACCTGAACATCCCAATGGATGACCCAATGAAACCGCACCACCATTAACATTTACTTTTGCCGCATCCAAATTCATTTTACGGGTATTTACTACACCCACAAATGAAAAAGCTTCATTTAATTCAAAATACTCTATATCCTCCATAGCCAAGCCCGCCTTTTTTACTGCTTTTGGAACAGCAACTGAAGGTGCAGTGGTAAACCATTCGGGTTCATGTTCTGCATCAGCATATCCTCTAATAACTGCCATTGGCTTTAAGCCCAAGGCGTCCGCTTTTTCTTTACTCATCAATATAACTGCAGCAGCCCCATCGTTTAAAGTAGATGCATTGGCTGCCGTAGCAGTACCATCCTTACTAAACGCCGGACGCAAAGAAGTAATTTTATCCAATTTTACATTGCTAAACTCTTCATCCTTGCTTACTACTTTCGGGTCCCCTTTACGTTGTGGAACTTCTACAGGAACAATTTCTTCGTCAAACCTTCCAGCATCCCAAGCAGCGGCAGAACGTTTGTACGATTCAATCGCAAATGCATCCTGATCCTCTCTGGTTACATTGCATTCTTTTGCTCCCATATCTGAAGCATTGCCCATTGCATAATTGTGATAACAATCGGTTAAACCATCTTTTTGAATTCCATCAAGTAAACTAACCGACCCATATTTGCTACCCCATCTATTATTTTCTGCATAATATGGCACTTGACTCATATTCTCCATTCCGCCAGCGATCACAACATCTGCATCATCGCATAAAATACTTTGCACACCGTACATTATAGATTTCATTCCTGAAGCACATACTTTATTAATGGTTGTACACTGAACACTATCCGGAAGTCCTGCATACTTAGCAGCCTGACGAGCAGGTGCTTGACCCAAGTTTGCTTGTAAAACATTTCCCATCAATACTTCATTCACTTCTTTGGCATCCACACCTGCTTTACTTAGTGCGCCTTTAATAGCAATTGCGCCTAACTGAGTAGCAGGCACTGTTGACAGGGCACCACCAAAACTTCCCATTGGCGTTCTTACAGCCGACATGATATATACTTCTTTCATCTCTTAATCCAATTTAAATTAGGCCCCAAATTTAGTGTTATTAATAGGTAAGTAAAAGAGAATTAATGGTTTATTTACAAATAAATTAGCATCATTAACCCCCATCTTTAATCTCCACGAATTCGTTAACTTCGCAATACCAATTTAGTAAGCAAAAAATTGAAAAACATAATTAGCACCTTACGTAATAAGCATGCGGAAATCTACAAAGGGTTTCTTGTATTAATTGCTTTCGCCGCAATAGTTTATGTTTTTCCGAAACAAATAACTTTTCAATATGAGTTTGAAAACTTAAAAGGAAAACCGTGGACCTATGAAAAATTAACGGCCCCTTTTGATTTTGCTATTAGAAAAACCAAACAGGAATTAAAGGCGGAGAAAGAAGCAATAATTAAAAGCACCAACCCATATTACAAAATGGATGTAAACGTTGAAAAAGAGCAACGTTTAAAATTCATAAAATCATTTAATGAAGGGTTGAACACTAGCATCACTAACAAAAACAAACACGATAGAGATAATTGCTTAGCAGCTGGAAAATTTATTCTTAAGGATCTATATAATATCGGTATTATAAAACCAGACGCCAATCTCGAGAATAAAGACCAAAGCAACACCCTACTATTACTGGTGAATAATATTGCGGAAGAAAGACAATTAAAAGATTTATTAACGGTAAGTAGCGCACAGCAATATATTAAGGAGAAACTTGAAAAATTACCCAAGGACTTTAAACCTGAATTTCTATTGCCCTTACTTGAAGATAGAATTGCTTATTCAGTAACTTTTGACAAAGAAACTACCAACAAAGTAATTCAGCAAAGCCTTGATGAAATATCGCTATCATACGGTGTAATACTTAAAGATCAAGCAATCATTTCAAAAGGAGAATTGCTTGACGAAACCAAATATCAAATTCTTAGCTCTCTTAAACTTGAGTACGAAGAGCAGTCGGGTGGTTCACAAAGCATTATTCCAATTTTAATTGGGCAATCAATTATTGTAGCCATTTGCCTTTTTATATTGTTAATGTTTTTGTCATCCTTTAGAAAGGATATGTTTGACGACAATAACAATATAACCTTCGTATTGCTGCTCGTAGTTTTGGAAGTACTAATGGCAAAACTAGCGGTAAACAATGAAGCTATTCATATTAATTTACTACCATTCTGTATCCTCCCTATTGTTATACGATCATTTTTTGATACACGAATAGCCCTGTTTGTACACCTGATTACCATTTTCATAATCTCCTTTATGGTACCCAATCCATTTGAGTTTATGTTCATCCAAATAATTGCTGGTATCATAACCATTTTTAGCATTATTAATATGCAGAAACGTTCACAAATTTTTGTGGCTGCAGCCCTCATATTTTTTGTATACAGCGTTTCTTTTATAAGCATTAATATTATTAGAGATGGCGGCTTGGAAGGTTTACATTGGATGGATTTTGTTTGGTTCGCCATAAGTGCATCGTTGATATTATTTTCCTACCCCCTTATTTTCATTTTTGAGAAACTGTTCGGTTTTATTTCAGATGTTTCAATTCTTGAGCTATCCGATACAAATGGTAAATTATTGCGCGAATTAGCAACAAAAGCTCCTGGAACATTTCAGCACTCATTACAAGTAGCGAACCTAGCAGAAGAAGCCATTTACAATATAGGTGGCAACCCTCTGATGGTTAGAACAGGAGCCTTATACCACGACATTGGAAAAATGGAAAACCCCTTATATTTTATAGAAAACCAAGCAGGCGGGGTTAACCCTCATGACGAGTTAAACTATGAAGACAGCGCTAAGCTAATTATAGACCATGTGATTAAGGGGATTGAAATTGCAAAAAAACATCGCTTACCTGAACAGATAATTGATTTTATTCGCACCCATCACGGAACAACTCTAACTGCATATTTCTACCGTTCACATAAAAATGAATTCCCTGAAATGGAAATTGAAAAAAGTAAATTTCAATACCCAGGCCCTATTCCGTTTTCAAAAGAAACAGCAGTATTAATGATGGCCGATTCAGTGGAAGCTGCATCACGGAGTTTAAAAACATATGACGCTACTAGTATTAGCAACTTGGTAGATAATGTTATTAATGGGCAAATGGAGCAAGAACAATTTATCAATGCTGACATTACCTTTAAAAATATCAATAGCATTAAAAAAATATTCAAGAAAAAGCTAATGAACATTTACCACGTGCGAGTGGAATACCCAAGCTAGTTAAGGATTACTCATTGAAACCGGCAACACCTTACCATTCATTGTTAAATGTGCCGTGGTAGAAAAGTTAGCAATATAATTAGCCATTTCTTTTGCACTTATTGGTGCCTTATATCCAGGAAATGCTTCTTCCAGCATCTCTGTTTGCGTAGCTCCAAGCGCTAAGCAGTTAAAGGCAATTTTTGATTCTTTGTATTCTTCTGCTAAACATTCTGTTAAACAAGCCAACGCTGCTTTACTTGAACTATATGCTGATAAACCCGCAAACTTTATACTTCCTTGAAAACCTCCCATGCTACTAATATTTACTACATGAGCTTTTTCACTACTACTAAGCAGTGGTAATAATTCTTGTATTAACCGTACCACCGAAAATACATTTACTTGATAGGCGTGATTTAAATCTGCAGCAGTTATCGTTTCAAAGGGTTTATTTACAATTGCACCTGCATTATTAACCAAAATATCCACACTATTAAACAAGGTTTTAATTTGGTTCACTGCAGCTACTACCTGTTGCTCATCACTTAAATCACAACAAACAATATGAACCTTAGATGTACAATTATTAATTGAACATTCTTCTTGCAGCATTTCCAACTTTTCTTTATTTCTGGAAATTGCCACAATATTACTTCCTTCGAGGGAACTATACTGCTTTACCAGCTCATAACCTATACCTCTACTTGCTCCTGTAACAATAATATTCATATGTGTAGCGTTTATTAATTACCAAAGAAACACAATTATTTGATAACTTTACTTATCAATTTCCTTCTCCATTTTGAAACTAAAACTAATCATATTACTTTGCTTAATTACAAGCCTTCCTTTGTTAGCTCAGGATTTTGGTAGCCCAAGCAAACCGAAAAGTAACGCCGCAACCTCTTCAAAACAAAACGGGTTTAAAAAAGAAAACCTGTTTTTGGGTGGTAATTTAAGTTTGCAATTTGGATCCATTACGTATGTAGACATATCGCCATTGGTTGGTTATAATTTTACGGAAAGGCTAGCTGGAGGGGTAGGAACAACGTACATATATCTTAGCGACAAGAATATTTCCTTTGAAACACATGTTTATGGTGGAAGAATCTTTCAGCGTTTTTTAATTACCCCAACCATTTTTGCTTATGCAGAAGAAGAAGTGCTTAACCTGGAAGCTTTTGATTTATTTCCTACCAAACGTGTAAACGTAACTAGTGTAATGCTAGGTGGTGGTTTTATTCAACGATTTGGGGAAAACTCAGGGATTACGGCTACAATACTTTATAATTTTACCGAATCGGTATACACACCATACACTAATCCTATTTTTAGAATAGGTATTTTTTTCGGCCTTTAATATAGCCTTGTGCATATGAATTCAGAAGAGGTATTTAACACGTTAAGAGGCTCCTTTCCGTTTCAATTAAATAACGGCCAAAGAGAGTTGTTAGGACGTTTAGCACGCTTCTTAATTAGCAAAGAACAACAACCCGTTTTTGTGCTTAAAGGATATGCAGGTACAGGTAAAACAACGGTTGTTAGGTCACTTGTGGCTTCTTTACCTGCTGTAAATGCAAAAAGTGTACTTCTCGCGCCAACGGGTAGAGCGGCCAAAGTGTTAAATAATTATACAGGTAAAGCGGCGTTTACAATACATAAGAAAATATACATGAAAAAAAGTGTAGCAGGAGGCGGATTTGCATTTCAACTAAGGCCTAACCTGTACAAAAACACCTTGTTCATTGTTGACGAAGCATCTATGATATCTAATTCGAAAGGATTAAGTTTTCAAGGGCAATCAAGTGTATTAGACGACTTATTTTCATTTGTGTTCAGCGGCAACAACTGCAAATTATTGCTGATTGGAGATACGGCACAACTTCCTCCCGTAAAATTAAACATTAGCCCAGCACTAGACTTAAACTTTATTCAACAATCCTATCCGTTTCATCTTGAAAGCTTTGAGCTGACCGAGGTAATGCGGCAAAATCAAGACTCGGGCATTTTGGCGAACGCTACACAATTAAGAGATGAAATTAATTTCGCTGATGCACCTTCACCCAAATTTAACATAAACCCTTATCAAGATATTGTTCCTTTAACGGGTGAAGAATTAGAAGACGCCATAAATAGTGCATACAGTAAATACGGTGTAGAAGACACCATGATCATTTGCAGATCAAACAAACGGGCCAACATTTACAATCAACAAATTAGAACTAGGATAAGATGGCAAGAGGATGAGCTATCTTCAGGAGATTATATGATGGTAGTTAAAAACAATTATTATTGGTTACCGGAGGAGTCAAAAGCTGGTTTTATTGCCAATGGTGATATCATACAATTATCGAGTGTAGGCACCATTGAAGACATGCATGGTTTTAGATTTGCTCAAGTCCGATTTAAAATGGTAGACTACCCCGATGAACCAGAACTAGAAACATTGCTACTCCTAGATACGATAATGAGTGAAAACCCTGCCCTTTCATCTGCAGAAAACAACAAGTTATACGAATCTGTATTGGCCGATTATGCTGATATAAGCAACGCAAAAGAGCGATTAAAAAAAGTAAAAGAAGACAAGTATTTTAACGCTTTACAGGTGAAATTTTCTTACGCAATAACCTGCCATAAATCCCAAGGTGGGCAATGGCCATGTGTTTTTGTAGAACAAGGCTACTTAACCAAAGAAATGGTAAACAAGGAGTATTTAAGGTGGTTGTATACTGCTGTTACAAGAGCCAGCAAACAATTATACCTAATTAACTTTAATGACAGCTTTTACAATTAAGCACATTTAAACCCAACCTGTACCATACGGTAAACGTTTATACTAAATACAAGCAAACAATATTTTGTAAGTTTATTACATGAACGTTGAACTGGATTTAATAACTGCCTGCATTAACAAAGAAAGGCGAGCTGAGTACGAGTTATATAAACGAACGTACTCCTACTTGATGAGCATATGCTTCCGATATGTTAATTCAAAAGACGATGCCAGTGAAATGTTGAACATTGGTTTTATGAAAATTATTACCAATCTGCATAAATACAAGCCTGAGGTGCCTTTTAAAATGTGGGCCAGAAGAATTATGATTAACACCTTAATTGATGAGTTTAGAAAGAAAAAGGTAAGGAACGAGCGTATTCAATATGTTGAAGATTATTATGAAACGGTTGACCCAGCTGAGCTAAACCCACATATGCAAAAGATGGAGGTTGAGCAGATAACAGAGTTGATTAAAAAGTTGCCGCCGATGAGTCAAAAGGTGTTTAATTTATTTGTGATTGATGGATATAGTCACAAAGAAATATCGAACATGCTGGATATGTCGGAAGGCACCTCAAAATGGCACTTAAATGCATCAAGAGGCAAATTAAAAGAAATGATTTTGAATTTAGTACCATCAATAAGTAAGCAGTACACATGAAGTCGGAAAAAGAATTTGACGACATATTAAAAAACAAGTTTTCAGAAGTCAATTTTGACTTCGACAAGGCGAACTGGAAGAAAGCCGAAGCGGATATTGATGCTTTTCGAAAAGAAGAAGCTGACTTTGACGATATATTAAGAAATAAATACGAAAACGAACAATTTACTTTCGACGAAAGAAATTGGGAAAAAGCGGAAGCCCAAATTATTGCATTACGTAAAAAAGAAAGAAACAGAAAAGTTGCCTTCATTTTCTTTACTGGTTTAATTATCGGCTTGCTTATTTCTCTTCCTTTCGTAAATAACTGGTCTGAAAATAACGAGCCAATAGTTGCATCAAAAAGTAAAGAAATAAGCCCTAAGGTTAAGGAAACCTCCTCTACCGTTCGAGCAAATTCGATGAATAAAAGAATAGATACGAGTACCAATAATAATCAAGGTATTTTAAGCGATGAAGAGAATGAAGCATTGAAAGAAAAGAATTCTATTCAAGGTTTACCATTAATAGCTCAACATAAAAATGAGAAGAGTTCTTCAACAAGCGATTCTAACCCTCAACCTGAACTTAATACCAAACCTAAAAAAGCGTTTCCAAACGCTCCAATTAAAAGAGAGGAAAGCGAAATTAATAAGACAGAAACACCTAAAGAAAAATTTAAACCATTGTTAAAAGTTGATAGTTTAAATGCTGAAATAACAACCTTAAAAGACACGGTTATAAACAGCGTTACAAACGATTCCCTTGCCATTACCGTATTAAATGATAGTATAATCAGTGCTGATTCTACCTCAACAGCTGACTCTACGAAAACAGTGGTTGCTGAAGTAGATACCACTAAAAAGAAACCAACAGGAAATGAAAAGTTAACTAAACCTCCCTACTATGTATTAGGTTCAGTTGGCGGTAATTATGTAAAGGGTTTCTCCTTTAACCCTTTTCAGGGTGGTGAAATAGCGTTTCCTTTATCACAACAATGGGCAATTGGAACTGGCTTCTATTATACACTACTTACGATTAATACAGGCGCTGTTAAAACAATTGTAACAGAAGAATCTTATGACTTTGGGCGAACGGCCCAAATCACAGAAATAAAAACCAATAGGATTCACTATGCTACTATACCACTATTTGGCGCATATCAGGTGAATGAAAAAAACACGATAATAGCAGGTATAAACCAGTTTGCCTTAATAACGGTTTCAAACGATTATAGCACTTATACTAATCAATACGGAACCGAATTAGATAGGACCAGTGAAAAAACTTCCGGTTATTCAGCTGGAATAAGGAACTATGACATCGGTTTAATGATAGGATATAGAAGGAGTTTATTTGGCAATGTTGGTTTTGGACTTAGTTTTAATTATGGTTTAACCGATGTGAAAATAAACGACTACTACAACGAACAACATTTTGAAAGAAACATTTCTGGTCAATTGGTGTTAACGTATAAATTAAGATGATATGAAGAATAGTGGTTTTATAATTGTAAGCTTTTTAGCTTGTATGATTTTGTCTTCGTGCAGAAAAAATGACCCACAACCGGTTGACCCAAGTACTACTCCCCCTTCAGAATTAGGTTTTTCTGGTTTAATAAGTGGAGTGCCAGTTGAAATTAGTGTAGGTGAAAATGGTTATTATGTAGAACCAACTTTTCGCATTGACAATAACAATATTGTAGAATATACCACGCTTTTAAAATCAGAAAGTTGTACTACTAGCAACTGTGAAAATAGCTTAACAATTACCATGCGCGGTAATGCTATTTTATCTGCAAACAATTATTCTATCGACAGTTCTATATGGACTGGTTTTCACCCATATAGCGTACCTACAGGTGCAGCGGTGTCTTACAACCAAACATTTATAGGGAGTTTAATTAATGGTAAAGGAGATGATTACACTTGGGACTTTGGAGACGGTTCTCCCATTGTATCAGGAAAAAATGCAACTGTTAATCACGTTTATCCAACACCAGGAATATATAATGTAACCTTAACAACTAAAGACTCGTCACAATGTAGTTCTAGTATTAGCAATCAAATATCCGTAGGCCCTACCTACTACAATTCTGGATTATCCATTAACGCATATGTTGACATTAATAATGATTTTACAGTTAATTTTACACCAACATTTTCCTATAGTAGTTTCACTTCACTTAATTATTCTTGGGATTTCGGAGATGGAACAAAAGCAACCACACCTAACCCTTCTCACACATATGCTTCACCAGGTACATACTTGGTTAAACTAACAATAGATGATGGCAGTGGACATACTTATACTAACAATAAACACATTGCAGTAAAAGACACAATCAGTTGTTCAAGCAATTTTACCGCTCCTAGTGCCAATGGAATAAGTAACCCATTAAACTTAAGCACTATAGAAGTAGAGTGGACAGATTACAGGGGTGTAAAATGGACGTCCAGCAATGACCTGCAATTAGTCCAAAATAGTGCTTTTGAAATAATTTCTGTTGAGGAATATTTAACTACTCCAAACGGAGATAAAACAAAAAAAATAAAAGTAAAGTTTAATTGCGCTATTTATAATGATAACAATGCAGCAATTAATATAGAAAATGCCACTGCCGTTATAGCAATAGCATATCCTTAATACAGTAGATGATAACTAAATAACCTCGGTTAAGTTTATCTCACCATTTCCACTACCCCTCTATATGTTTCGCGGTGACCAGTTTCAACTTCAGTTACCACAATCACATATACATAAGAGTCTTGCTGTGCTATTTCATCACTTGATCCTCCTTGCACTTTTCCATCCCAACCTTTATTAATATCATCAGTAAAGAAAATCAAATTACCCCATCTATCAAACACGCTAAACTTATACGTTTTAACACCTTCTCCTTGTGGTAAAAACACATCATTTAAGCCATCTCCGTTTGGCGTAAAGGCGTCTGGTATATACAATAATAATGGCTGTGTAATATCTACTAAACGTGTAATGGAATCTTTACAATTAAGCTCATTGGCTACGGTTAATTTCATCTCAAATATGGTCGTATCCTTATACATATGGTATTCTGGATCAGGGCTATTACTGGTGGTACCATCCCCAAAATCCCAAAACCATGTTACTGCACCTACAGATGATTCTGTTATGCCTATATAGGGCTCTATAATAGTTGCGCGGCTTTTATCCAATTGAAAGTCTGGTATTGGATTATCGCGCACGATAACTTGCGTTCTTTTCGAAAGCTGTTGCGTACAGTTGTTAGCATCTTTTACCTCCAGTAGTTTATATTCAAACGTTCCTGAGCTGTAAGTTAATACAGGCAATAATAAACTATCACCACTTGGAGCAGCTTGCAAGGTTTTAGGAGAATCTTCTTTGCCGTTTATACTGTAAGTTATCTGATATGGCGATGTGCCTCCTTCTGCGGTAAACTTTATATCATTCGCAACACTATCTACACAAACCTCATCTTCACCTACCATATTTGCTGTTGGTAACGGGTTTATCGTTAAGGTGGTGGTATCGGCAATGGCATTATTACAGTTTCCATCTCTAGCATTGGTTACTATATACTCATTTATTACAGGCGTTGTACTTGCCACAGAGCTGTTAGCACCAATTACCACCTTTCTATTACTTCCTATTGTCGTTACCTCTTGAGGATTGCCTCCATTTTCTGTATAAGTAAACGTATACGGAGGGTTGGTTCCATTGCCGCCTTCTATAATTAGTTGCACTGCATCGTCTTTACAAACAGTTGTTTTAGTTAAGCTAATTTGGGCATCTAGTTTTTGTCGCACATTAATTACGTATGTGGCGTCGTCTGTTGCAGGGGCACATGTGTTGTTGCTGGTTACCGTAAGGGTTAAATTTACCTGTGTTCCGGCATCGCCAGCTGCGGAAGTATAAGTAGGTGTTATAGTTGTAGTATTACTTAATACACCCATCCCTGTTGCACTCCAACTAATCGTACCATCCAATGCTGTTGCTTCTCCAGCAGCTAAGTCATAGGTATCGCCTTCGCATATATAGGTGCTTAATCCTGAAGTAGCTATTGGTAATCTATCTACATTCACTTGATAAAATGCGGTATCCGCTTTATTTGTACAAGCGTTGATTCCCCCAACAATCATTGTTAAGGTTACTTGGTTGCCCCTGTCTGCTGCAATTGCTGTATAGGTAGGGCCATCCGTATTGGCATTGCTTAAGCTTCCTGCTCCATCTTCCGTCCAGGCTACATTTCCATGTAAACTACTTGCGCTATTTATTGTTGTTGCCGTACCTTCACATATAGTAGCACTACCAGTTATAGTTGCTATTGGCAGTGGGTCTACTATTAATGTTGACACATCAGTTACCGTTTGTGGGTTACATGAATTATCACTGGTTACCGTTAAAGTAAACGTTACTGGTGCGGTAGTATCATTTGCCGATGGTCTATAGGTTGGTGTTAAACTATTATCTCCTGTTAGGGTACCTCCTCCAGTGTAGGTCCATGAAGGGTTGCCATCTGTTAAACTAGTGCCACTCACCTGTACTGAACCATCTTCACATACACGCGCCCATGAACCAGCATTAGGTGTTGGCATTGGGTCTACCGACAAGGTAGTTGTTGCTACCGCCGTTTGTGGTGCACAGGTATTATCACTGCTTACTGTTAAGGTTAACGTAACAACATTGCCTTTATCACCAGCTGCCGCTTGGTAGGTTGGTGTTAAGGTGTTTTGTCCGTTGGTAATACTACCTGCTCCATCGTGCCCCCACGATGGTAAACCATTGGTACCTGTAGAACCAGCAATTAATGTGGATGCATTCTCACACATTGGTCCTGTAACTACCGCAGCTGTGCTGGCCGTTGGTATTGGGTCTATTACTACTACTGTTGATCCTGTTTGTACTTGGTTGCAATTATAGGCATCCTGTACATCTTCTAGGGTATAGGTATAAGTGCCTGGTACATCGTTTAAAGTAACAGTGGCCGTTGAACTATTGCCTTGCGTTGTTTCTTGCAGCTGCGTTCCGTTTAAATTATAAGTAAACGTATACGGTGGTGTGCCATCCGCTCCGGTAAAGGTTATAGTGGTACTGCTAGTTTCACAAATGGTAAAGGTGCTAGCGGTTACCGTTGCAGTTGGCAATTCATTAACCCTTACAGAAGTAGTATCATTTGTAAAACCACACTGTGCTTGATTCGCATCTTCAACACTTTCTAAACTATACAAGAAGGTACCCACATTTGCTGTTGGTACTGCCACCGATACCGTATTCTCGCCTGCTGCCGATACAACAGTTACTGGTGCGGCTCCATCAATGTTATAAATCTGTCTCTTATACACATCTGACGCTGCCGACGATGTGCGTT
>CAXHCC010000024.1:0-20671 GCA_964014945.1 uncultured bacterium
TTTTGCATTTGCAAAAGGGCTTTTTAAAGTATTTACTTATAATAACTTAGTGTTCATGTCCACCTGGTCCGTGCACATGCCCATGAGCTAATTCTTCTTCTGTTGCAGCTCTTACCTCTAAAACTTCACCCTTAACATGTAAGTCTTGACCTGCCAATGGGTGGTTAAAATCCATTTGTACATGTGTATCGCCAAGTTCAACTACTATACCAAACAGCTGTTCGCCATTGTTATCTACCATTGGTAGGGTGGCACCTACAACTACATGTTCTGAATCAAATTCACCTTTATCATTTTGGAATGCTTCATTTGGCACTTTAGTAACAAACTCTTCATTTCTAACACCATAGCCACGTTGGTGATCAATATCAAAATCAAATGTATCACCAGCTACCTTGTTGTGTAAATTGCTTTCAAAATCTTCAAGCAAACCACCATTTCCAAACAAAAAAACAAATGGTTGTTCTTTACTAGTTTCTTCAATAGTTTCACCAGTATCTTGTTTGGTTAACAAATAGTTTACTGATACTACTGTGTTTTTTTCTATTTTCATTTTATCTCTTTATTTAATACCGCACGAAAGTAAAACATATAATTGTTAACTCTTATTATATTGTTGATTTTATTTTTAGTTTAAGTAAAATTGTCTTCTTTTGTTTAATTATAATTGAATTAACCACTTATGCAATACCCTAATTCTATTACCAGCAAATTGCCCAATGTTGGCACTACCATTTTTACCGTTATGAGTAAGATGGCTGCTGATTATGGTGCCATTAATTTGTCGCAAGGCTTTCCTGATTTTGATGGAGACAAACACTTAATCGACTTAGTTGGTAAGCATATGAATAGTGGAAGAAATCAATACGCTCCAATGGAAGGCTATATATGTTTAAGGGAGCAATTGGCCATTAAAACGGAGGAAATGTATTCTGCCAGTTATAACCCTGAAACTGAGGTTACCATTACCGCAGGTGCTACGCAGGCTTTGTATTCTGCTATTTCAGCTGTAATTCGTGAAGATGATGAGGTGATAATTTTTGAACCTGCTTATGATAGCTATGTCTCCGCTATTGAATTAAATGGTGGTAAAGCTATTCATATGCAATTAATAGCTCCTCATTATTCAATTGATTGGGAGTTGGTTAAAAAGGCTATTAATCGTCGCACAAAGATGATTATCATTAATACCCCTCATAATCCAACCGGCAGTATGATGTCATCTGCAGATATGGAGCAATTAATTAAAATAACGGATGGTACTGATATTATTGTTTTAAGCGATGAGGTGTATGAGCATATTGTATTTGATGGTTATGAGCACCAAAGTGTTGCTCGTTTTCCAAAGTTGGCAGAACGGAGTTTTATAGTTTCGTCGTTTGGTAAAACCTACCATACAACTGGCTGGAAAATGGGTTATTGTGTGGCTCCAGAAAATTTAATGAAGGAGTTTAGAAAAGTACATCAATTTCAAGTGTTTTGCGTTAATGCTCCAATACAATATGCCTTAGCGGATTTTATTGATAGAAAAGAACATTATCTGGAATTGGGAGCGTTTTATCAACAAAAACGAGACTACTTTATTAATTTATTGCAGGGATCCAAATTTGAGTTGTTACCGTCCTCGGGAACTTATTTTCAGTTGTTGAATTATAAAAACATAAGTGACGAGAAGGATACGGAATTTGCCACCAAGCTTACCAAAGAAAATGGTGTTGCTTCAATACCTGTTTCAGTGTTTTATCAGCAAAAAAATGATCTAAAAGTGCTTCGATTTTGTTTTGCCAAAAAGGAAGAAACGCTTCAGCAAGCAGTAGAAATTCTTCACAAACTCTAGGCCTTTGCAGGATAAATATTTAAGGTGGCTCTATTTCGCCGTTTTGTCAATCATATGGGGAGCATCCTTTATATTAATGAAGCGGGGCTTAGAAGCTTATACTAGTTCACAGGTAATAGCTATTAGGGCCTTGTCAGGGTTTATTGTATTATCCCCCTTAATTAAAAAATATATTACCAAGCATGTACTCGCGCATTGGAAACCTATTTTTTTTATGGGGTTATTTGGCATATTACTGCCTGGGTACTTGTTTGTGGAATCATTAAAAGGAATTAATAGCGCAACGGGTTCAATAGTAAATGCCATGGTGCCAGTTTTTACCTTGGTGTTTGCCGTGTTGTTGTTTCGAGAAAAAACAAAACTTATTAATGTAATGGGTGTTTTGCTTGGTTTTGTGGGCACGGCAAGCTTAATTATGATAAACAAAACCGGTCCAATTGGAGGGAGTAATTATTATTTGTTTTTGGCTTTATTGGCATCGGGATGCAATGCGGCAACGGTTTTAATTATTAGGTATTATCTGGGAAGCGTAAATTCAATTGCGGTGGCTGTAGTGGCATTGTGTATCACTGGTACTATTGCCGGATGCTACCTATTTACAACCGACTTTTTACATGTGTTATTGCACACTCCTAAGGGCATAACTAGCTGTGCCTATGTTTTTGTATTGGGTGCTCTGGGTACGGCCTTGGCCATTATTTTGTTCAATGCGCTTATAAAAATAACGGATGCAGTATTTGCGGCTTCGGTTACGTATGTAGTACCTGTGGTGGCTATAGTGTTGGGTGTGTTAGATGGAGAAGTACTTCTTTTTGAGCATTTTACGGCAATGTTGGTAATATTGGTTGGGGTGTATTTGGTGAACTACAAAAGTGTTATAACACCCTAAACTGATTGTTTTTGCGTTAAAAAGATAAAATCTTCTTGCTTTTTGATTGTCTACACAAAATAATTTCCTATTTTCGTGCCCCCAAGTAGCGTTAGCTTGGATTTAGTATAAATTAATAAACCTCAAAAATGTACGCAATTGTAGAAATAGCCGGGCAACAATTTAAGGTTTCACCAGGAACAAAAGTTTACGTGAACCGCCTAGAAGCTAAAGAGGGTAGTAAAGTTGAATTTGACAATGTGTTGTTAGTTGACGACGAAGGTAAAATTCAAGTTGGTACGCCTAAAGTAGATGGTGTTAAAGTTGAAGCAACTGTGCTTTCGCACCTAAAAGGAGACAAAGTAATTGTTTTCCAAAAGAAAAGAAGAAAAGGGTACCAAAAAGCAAACGGGCACCGTCAGTTTTTATCGCAACTACAAATTGATAAAGTAGGAGCAGGTAAAGCAAAAAAAGCTGCGGCACCTAAAAAAGAAGCTGCACCAAAGGCAGCGGCTGAAAAAGAAGAAGCACCTAAAAAGGCAGCAGCGAAAAAAGCACCTGCTAAAAAGGCCGCTCCAAAGAAAGCCGCAGCAAAAAAAGCAGCGCCTAAAAAGAAAAAAGAAGATAGCGAGTAATTAATTAGGGTTGTTTAATCCATTAAAATAAAACACAATGGCACATAAAAAAGGAGCCGGTAGTAGTGATAACGGCCGCGAATCGAGAAGTCAAAGGTTAGGTGTGAAGATATTTGGTGGTCAAACTGCTATATCGGGTAACATCATTGTTCGTCAAAGAGGAACAAAACACAATCCAGGCTTAAACGTTGGTATGGGTAAAGACCATACGCTATTTGCTTTGGTAGATGGCACTGTAGAGTTTAAAAAGAAAAAAGGCGATAAGTCTTTTGTTTCAGTTATTCCTGCAAGCTAAAAAGCATTTTAGTTAACATAGAAAATCTCGCTAACTAAATGTTGTTAGCGAGATTTTTTAATTTAGAGGCGTACAACAATAAGTATATACAAAATGTTACAAATAGGTTTTATTCGCGACAATAAAGATGAAGTGATTGAGCGTTTAGCTGTAAAAAACTTTGACGCTTCAAAGATAATTGAAAAGTGTATCGAGTTAGACGATGATAGAAAAACCACCCAGAATGAGTTGGATGCAATTTTGAATGAATCGAATAAGTTGGCCAAGGAAGTAGGGGCGTTGTTTAAGCAGGGTAAGAAGGAGGATGCTGAGGAGCTAAAAAATAAAAGTGTTGCATTAAAAGAAACATCTGCCAAACTATCTGATTTGTTGAAATCAACAGAAGAGGCGCTTCAGGAGTTATTAGTACAAGTACCTAATATTCCTCATACATCTGTACCAAAAGGTGTAAATGAAAATGATAATGAAACCATTTTTGAGGAGGGTGAAATTCCTACAATGGACAGTAAGGCTAAGCCTCATTGGGAATTAGCAGAACAATACGATTTAATTGATTTTGAGTTAGGTGTTAAGCTTACTGGTGCTGGTTTTCCAATATATAAGGGAAAAGCTGCGCGCTTACAACGGGCCTTAATTAATTTCTTTTTGGATAAAGCCATCGCTGCTGGTTACTTAGAAGTGCAGCCACCAATATTGGTGAACGAAGCTTCAGGTTATGGAACGGGTCAGTTACCCGATAAGGAGGGGCAGATGTATCATGTAACAGGTGATAATTTGTACCTGATACCTACAGCAGAAGTGCCTATAACTAATATTTTTAGGAATGAAATTTTAAAGGCAGATGAACTGCCGCGAAAAGTTTGTGGTTATACGCCTTGTTTTAGAAGAGAAGCCGGAAGCTATGGAAAAGATGTAAGAGGCTTAAACCGTTTACATCAATTTGATAAAGTGGAAATAGTGCAAGTGGCGCACCCAGATAAGTCATACGATGTATTGGAAGATATGCGGAACTATGTGGGTAGTTTGCTTAAGGACTTAGAGTTGCCATATAGAATATTACGTTTATGTGGCGGAGATGTTAGTTTTGCATCTGCCTTAACCTATGATTTTGAAACCTTTTCTGCCGCACAAGAAAAATGGTTGGAGGTAAGTTCTGTTTCTAATTTTGAAACTTTTCAGAGCAACCGATTAAAACTACGTTTTAAAGAAGGTGGAGGTAAACCGCAATTAGCACATACCTTAAACGGAAGTGCCTTGGCCTTGCCTCGTATTGTAGCAACCTTATTGGAGAATAACCAAACGCCAGATGGCATTGTTGTTCCAAAGGCCTTGCAGCCATATACAGGGTTTGAAATAATTAATTAAGGGATAAAAGAGATTGTAACTGCTTATTTAAAACTTACCAGCACTTCATTCTTCTCAACGGTGTTTCCTTCTTTAACGTGAATTTTACTTATCTCTCCTTCAGTAGGTGATTTAAGCACATTTTCCATTTTCATTGCCTCTAAAACCAATAATGAATCACCTTCTTTAATGGTATCACCAGCTTTGGCAATAAGGTTTAATACCAATCCTGGCATAGGTGCTTTCACCTCTTTCACTTTTTTACTAGCCAGGCTGTCCAACCCTAGTTCAGCTAATAAGGCATCGTACTTATCTTTTACTTGAATGTTATAGTTATTACCATTTACGTTAATGGTAAAGCTTTTATCTTCTTTGTTAGCTTTAACAACATTAGCTTTATACGAAGTGTTGTCTTTAATAATATGAAAGCTACCGTCCTTAATTTTTACGGTATCCATATTAAATGCTTTTCCATTTAGCGTTCCTTCATTTTTGCCAGTAAAGGTTATAGTGTGTTCTTCTTTGTTATTTACTGTGGTTTTGTACATTGTAATAAGTTTTAATTAAAAAACGAAACCTCTAAATGGCAGTATAGAGGTTTCGGTGGTTGAAGGTAATCAATTATTTTTTAGCTACCACAGGCTTCGCATGCATCAGGGTTGTCTAGCGAGCATGAGATGTCAGCTTCATTCTGTGCGTTAATCTCCTCCTGCGTTAACATTGCTTGTCGCTCGTTGCTAATCTGTTGTTGACGTTCCAATACTAAATTGTCTTCATTGCCAAGTACTTCTGTTTTAGTTGTATTAGCTGCTTTGGTATCAACTGTAAACTTAATAGCGTCAGCTGCGGCTTTTGTTCTTAAGTAGTACATGCCTGTTTTAAGACCAGCTTTCCATCCATAGAAATGCATGGAAGAAAGTTTAGCAAAGTTTGGATTTTGTACAAATAAGTTCAACGATTGTGATTGACAAATGTATGCACCACGATCTGCTGCCATGTTGATGATTACTTTTTGAGAAATTTCCCAAACTGTTTTGTAAATATCTTTGATGTTGTCTGGTATTTCATCGATCGACTGAACTGAACCGTTGTTAGCAATAATTTTGTTTTTCAAGTCATCGTTCCAAATACCCAATTTAACAAGGTCTCTTAGTAAGTGTTTGTTAACGATAACAAACTCTCCTGAAAGTACTCTACGTGAGTAAATGTTAGAAGTATATGGCTCAAAACATTCGTTGTTACCAAGTATTTGTGAAGTACTTGCAGTTGGCATAGGTGCTAGCAATAATGAGTTACGCACACCATGCTTCTTAACTTCTTCTTTTAATACATCCCACTCCCAACGGCTAGATGGTGTTACATCCCACATATCATATTGGAAAATTCCTTTTGATACCGGAGAACCTTCATAAGTTTCGTAAGGGCCATCTACTTTTGCTAAGTCTTTAGAAGCAGTCATAGCTGCATAGTAAATGGTTTCATGAATTTCTTTGTTTACTTGTCTTGCTTCTTCCGAATCAAACGGATGACGCATTAAAATAAAGGTGTCTGCTAACCCTTGTACACCAATTCCAATTGGACGGTGACGCAAGTTTGAGTTGCGTGCTTCAGCTACTGGGTAGTAGTTACCATCAATAATTTTATTTAAGTTTTTAGTAATGGTATAGGTAATGTCAAATAATTTTTGGTGATCAAACTCGCCGTCTGTTACAAAACGTGGCAATGCAATTGAAGCCAAGTTACATACAGCTACTTCATCAGGAGCAGTGTACTCAACAATTTCACAACATAAGTTAGATGATTTGATAGTACCTAAATTTTGTTGGTTTGACTTTTTATTAGCAGCATCTTTGTAAAGCATGTAAGGGTTACCAGTTTCTATTTGCGATTGAATAATGGCCGTCCATAAATCACGTGCTTGAATTGTTTTTCTTGCACGCCCTTCTTCTTCATATTTTAAGTACAGTTTTTCAAACTCTTCACCGTGGCATTCTGCAAGCCCTGGAGCTTCGTTAGGGCAAAATAGGCTCCATTCTGCGTTTTCCTCTACACGTTTCATAAACAAGTCTGGAGTCCACATGGCGGTAAACAAGTCACGTGCACGCATCTCTTCTTTACCATTGTTTTTTCTTAAGTCTAAAAACTCAAATACATCTGCATGCCATGGTTCTAAGTACATAGCAAATGAACCTTTTCTTTTACCACCACCTTGGTCCACGTAACGTGCAGTATCATTAAACACACGTAGCATTGGAATAATACCGTTAGAAGTACCGTTTGTTCCTCTAATGTATGATCCGGTTGCACGTATGTTGTGAATACTTAGCCCAATACCACCTGCACTTTGTGAAATTTTAGCACAGTTTTTAAGGGTGTCATAAATACCATCAATACTATCCTCTTTGGTAGTTAATAAGAAGCATGACGACATTTGAGGTTTTGGTGTACCTGCATTAAATAAAGTTGGTGTAGCATGTGTAAACCAACGCTCACTCATCATGTTGTACGTTTCAATTGCAGAAGCAATATCATCTTTATGAATACCAACTGCCACACGCATAATCATGTGTTGTGGACGCTCTGCCACTTTACCATTTAACTTTAACAAGTACGAACGCTCAAGCGTTTTAAATCCAAAATAGTCATAACCAAAATCACGATCGTAAATAATAGAAGAGTCTAACTCTTGCGCATTATTTTGAATAATCTCATAAACATCTTTAGCCAATAACGGTGCTTCTTTACCAGTTTTAGGATCTATATATTCATACAGTTCCTTCATCGTTTTTGAAAACGACTTATTGGTGTTTTTATGTAAGTTAGAAACAGCAATCCTAGATGCTAACGAGGCATAATCAGGATGCGTAGCGGTTAATGAAGCAGCAGTTTCTGCAGCTAAATTATCCAATTGACTCGTACTTACACCTTCATAAATACCTTCAATAACCTTCATGGCAACGTTCACAGGTTGAACGTGCGTAGGATCAAGGCCATAGCATAGTTTTTGAATTCGTGCAGTTACTTTGTCAAATTTAACCGATTCGCGGTTACCGTCTCTTTTAATTACGTACATGTTATTTATTGGTGTTTATGGTGGTGTTTATGATTATTGGTTCTATTTAAAAGTCTTCGTCAAGGCTAAATACGTTATCGTCTTTGTCGCCCATTACGCCTGATTTTTGGTATTCAGCAACACGCTTTTCAAAGAAGTTGGTTTTCCCTTGTAAGGAAATCAACTCCATAAAGTCAAACGGATTGGTAGCATTGTATGCTTTTTCGCACCCTAATGCAACCAATAGTCTATCAGCTACAAACTCTATGTATTGGCACATCAAGTCGGCATTCATACCAATTAACTTTACAGGTAGAGCATCTGATACAAACTCTTTTTCAATTTCTACAGCATTGGTAATTATTTCAGTAACGCGTTCATTTGGCAATTTGTTTACCAATTGAGAATATAACAAGCAAGCAAAATCACAATGTAAGCCTTCGTCTCTTGAAATAAGCTCATTAGAAAAAGTTAGCCCTGGCATTAAACCTCTTTTCTTTAACCAGAATAACGAGCAGAAACTGCCCGAGAAGAAAATACCCTCTACGGCAGCAAATGCAATCAAGCGTTCTGCAAAGTTTTCACTTTCTATCCAGTTTAAAGCCCATTCCGCTTTTTTTGTAACACAAGGCAATGTATCAATTGAATGTAAAAGCTTGTCTTTTTCTTCAGGGTCTTTAATATAAGTATCAATTAATAAGGAGTATGTTTCCGAATGGATATTCTCCATCATAATTTGGAAACCATAAAAACATCTTGCTTCAGGATACTGTACTTCATTCATAAAGTTGATGGCCAAATTTTCATTTACGATGCCATCACTCGCTGCAAAAAATGCAAGTACGTGTTTTATGAAATGCTTTTCATCATCATTTAGTTTATTTTCCCAATCTTGTAAATCTGGATTTAAATCTATCTCTTCTGCAGTCCAAAAACTAGCTTCTGATTGTTTATACATTTCCCAAATATCTTCATGCTCAATTGGAAATAATACAAACCTATCTTTGTTTTCTTTTAAAATTGGCTCCTCACTCATTTTTTTGTTTGTTGTTTTCTTCTGTTTCTTTATCTCTTTGTATGTCAACTCGTTGTGGCTGCCACCGTTTGATTTTAAGGGAGAAAAGCCCAAAGAAGTCTAACTCTTCTCACCTGATAAATCAAAAATTAATAAAATGGTTCTTGGTTTTGAGCACTACAAATTTTCGAATAAAAAGCTCCTAAGTCAAGAATATTGAATTAACATTTTGTTGAACTTATGAACATTTGAAATTTTCGATTTTGTGAGATTTTAAACTAAATGGATATGTAACACCACTTTACGAGAATTAAGAAAAAAATTGAAAAATACCCGCTTAAAAATTTGTACTGCTAGTAAAAAATACGTATTAGTAATACGGGCTTTTTAAGGGAATAGTACTAGCAACTAATTGAAAACAAAGGGGTTTAATCTTGCTGCTTTTTTAGTTCATTAGCAAGGTGTAATTGTTCGTACCATTTGATGCCGTATTTCTTGATCAATGGTTTTTTTAAAAATTGATAAACAGGTACGTTTAATTGTTCGCCACAACTGCATGCACTTCTACATATACTCCATTGGTCGTAGTTAACCGCATCGTAATCTTTAAATTTGGTAATGCGTACAGGATATAAATAACAGGAGATAGGTTTATTAAAATCAAAGCCATGTTCCTTACTAGCCTTTTCAATTCCGCACTTTGCTATTCCCTTTTCAAAGTAAGTATAGGCACAATGCTTCCCATCTACTAATGGGGTAGTTAATTCATTTTCAAAGTCTACCACATATGCACCTTGTTCCGTAATAGCTTGCTTGCCTTCTTCAGGCAAGTACGGTAATATAACATCTAAGTGCTCGTCTAACTGAGCTGTTTCATTATCTTCAAGTGGTGCTCCTGAATCGCCCTCTACACAACATTGTCCTTTGCAAGCATTTAAATCGCAAACAAACTTTTTTTCAAGTAAATGCTCTGATACAATGGTGTTATCTATAACTATCATGTGGAGTGCTATTTCTTAGTCATTCCAACTAACAGATTAAACAACTTCTCATCCGTTATTAAACATCCTTTTTGAATTAAGTCAAAAATTTCTACCCCTCTTTCATCCGTATATTTTTTTTCTTGCTTAAAAAGATTAATATTTTTAATCGCCTCTTCTGTTAAATCGGTAAGGGGATTGTTAAATGATATTGGCATAGAACAATCTTCCCTAACCTGTAAGCCAACTAAAGTAATTTTATCCTCTTGGCAATGAAATAGATTTAGCGTTTTTTCGCTGCGATGTTCTAAGTACTCAATTTTTTGCATGGATTTTTCATGTACCATGTCACTAAACACATCAATTAATTCTTCAGCTTTATCTTTTTCATTGTTTTTCATCTTCTCCCAATCGTCTGCTGTAATTTGGGCTGATGACAAAAAGTTTACAAACTCATTTTCTAATTCTTTTAATTCTTCGGTAGTGAGTCGTTTGTATTTCATATGCCACTAAGTGTTTGTAATATGCTAATTTTGAATATTGCCCAAAAATACTGTAATTCGTGAAACTAGAAACAATTTTGATAGCATTTGCTTGAATGAAAAACACCCTTACTGTTGTTGATCGCTTTTTAACTTATGTACAAATGGATACGCAAAGCGATCCAACTTCAACAACATTTCCATCTACCAAAAAGCAATTGCAATTAGGCAACTTATTGGTTAAGCAATTGTTAGAATTAGGGATTGGTGATGCTCACCTGGATGAGTATGGATATGTGTATGCTACCCTACCATCAAACACATCAAAGGATGTTCCTGTAATATGTTTTTGTTCGCACATGGATACCTCTCCGGATTGTTCTGGGAGAGATGTTAAACCAATAATTCACAAAAAATATAACGGTGAGGACATTGTTTTACCTCAAGATACAAGTCAGGTGTTGCGACTATCCGAACATCAGCCCTTAAAAAAGCAAATTGGTAATGATTTAATTACAGCAGACGGAACCACCTTATTGGGTGCCGATAATAAAGCGGGGATTGCTGAAATTATGAGTGCCTTGCAATACTTAGTTGATAATCCGCAAGTAAAACATGGCACTATAAAAGTGTTGTTTACACCAGATGAGGAAATAGGAAAAGGTGCTGATAATGTGAATATAAAAAAACTTGGCGCAGAGTTTGCTTATACTGTGGATGGGGAAGAGGTGGGTCAAATTGAAAATGAAACGTTTTCTGCAGATGCCGTTACTGTTAATATAGAAGGTGTTGGTGTACATCCGGGCTTCGCAAAAAATAAAATGGTTAATGCATTAAAGGTTGCAGCTGATATTATTTCTTCTTTACCAACTGATAGTTTAAGCCCTGAAACAACAAGTAAAAAGGAAGGGTTTGTACATCCTATTGATGTTAAGGGGTCGGTAGAAACTGCACAAATAGATTTTATAATTCGTTCTTTTAATGATGACGATTTAAAGAATCTTGCACGTGTGATTAAGGATAATTGTGAAGCGGTAGCCAAAAAATTTCCCAAGGCGAAAATAGAAGTGAAGGTGACCGAGCAGTATAGAAATATGAAAAAAGTATTAGACAATTGCGAGCATGTTGTAAAGTTTGCCTTGGAGGCAACAAAGCGTGCAGGTGTAAAGCCGTCACTCAATAGTATACGCGGTGGTACGGATGGATCACGCCTATCATTTATGGGTTTGCCTTGCCCTAATATATTTACCGGCGGCCATTTGTTTCATTCAAAACTAGAGTGGATATCCGTGCAGGATATGCATACGGTGGTAACTACTTTAGTTAATTTATGTGTTATTTGGGAAGAAAAGAGTGATGATTTGTAGGCTTGGTTTTGAAGTAAAGCCTTAGCTTTGTCGATATTATATTCATGATACAGAAAATTAAATATTTTATTAGGAGAAGAAAGTTGCTGTTAATTTCAGCGATAGCACTTTTACTATTATCCTATTCCTACATAAATCAATCCCAAAAGGAAGAGGCATTAGATAGGCTGCTTGTGCAAAGTTTAGAAACTTTTCATTACCAACCTAAACGTATTGATGACGAGTTGTCGGAGAAAATATTTGATCTATATATTAAATACCTAGATTATAACAAACGGTTTTTAACCCGTGCAGATGTTAAAAAATTATCGAGTTTCCGCAGTACGATTGATAATGATATAGCGGAGGGGAAGTTTAACTTTTTTAATTTATCCATTAAGATAATTGACACGCGTATCAAAGAAGCGGAAGGCTATTATCAGAAAATTCTTGATCAGCCATTTACATTTGATAATGATGAATTCATAGAGTTGGATGCCGAAAAGCTGGACTTCGCAAAAAGTAAAAAGGAATTGTTAGAACGCTGGAGAAAAAGCTTGAAGTATCAAGTACTTGCAAAAGTAGTAACGGCTATGGAGAGTCAAGAGAAAGCACATGCGAAAAATGACACGATCGAGTTAAAGTCGCTAGCCATTCTTGAGGAAGAAGCTAGGAAAAAATTATTAAAAAGTCATAATGATTGGTTTAAACGTTTAGGAAAGCTCAATAGAAATGATAGACTTACTACCTACTTTAATGTTGTAACAGGAATTTTTGACCCACACACACAATACTATGCACCAAAGGATAAAGAAAATTTTGATATTGATATGAGTGGGAAGCTTGAAGGAATAGGTGCCCAGCTCCAACAAAAAGATGGTTTTATAAAGGTTACTAAAATTATTGCTGGTAGCGCTTGTTGGCGACAAGGCGAGTTAAAGGCAGGTGATTTAATTTTAAAAGTAGCGCAAGGTGAAAAGGAGCCGGTGGATATTACCGATATGCGTTTAGATGATGCGGTTAGATTAATAAGGGGTAAAAAGGGAACGGAAGTAAGGCTAACAATTAAAAAACCGGATGGTAATGAAGTAGTTATTCCTATTATTCGAGATATCGTAGTATTAGAAGCTACATTCGCTAAATCGGTGATAATTGATGGAAAGAAGCGGGTAGGCTATATTAAACTTCCATCGTTTTACGCGGATTTTAGCAATACAGCAACTGGCCGTTCTTGCTCCAAGGATGTAAAAAAAGAGCTCCAGAAGTTAATGGCAGAAAATGTAGAAGGGGTTATTTTGGATTTGAGAAATAATGGAGGTGGCTCATTAAATGATGTAGTTGATATGGCTGGATTATTCATACCAAAAGGACCTATGGTTCAGGTAAAAGGAAGAGAGGGGAAGCCATACATTATGGAGGATAGAAACCCTGAGGTGTTATATACTGGTCCGTTAATTATAATGGTTAACTCCAATTCGGCTTCGGCATCAGAAATATTAGCAGCAGCTATTCAAGATTATAAACGTGGTGTAATTGTAGGCACGTCTTCTTCAACTTTTGGTAAAGGAACGGTGCAACGTTTCTACGATCTTGATAATTTTTTACCTGAAGAATATGATGGAATTAAGCCCTTGGGTCAAGTAAAAATTACCACCCAAAAATTCTATCGTATTAATGGAGGAACAACACAACTGCAAGGTGTAGTTCCTGATATAGTTTATCCGGATGTATATTATTTACTTGATAGGGGAGAAAAGGAGCAAGACTACCCTTTGGGTTGGGATGAAATTCCGGCGGCAAATTACCAAACTGTTAACTTTAATTATAATTTGGATTCTTTAAGGGCACATAGTAAAAGGCGCATAAAGAATGATTCCGCATTGTTAATAATTGAGGAGGCAGCTTTAAGATTAAAAATGCGGCAAGATAGCACGTATAGATCTATGAGTATTTCAAAATATCAAGCAAGAAAGTTGCGTTTGGCTGATGAGGCGGAAATGTTAGAAGCATTGGGCGAGAATGTGGATTCACTAACAATTATTGCCCTGAAAGATGATCAACAGATTATCGATAGTGATACCGTTAAAGCGGCTCAAGCTGATGTATGGTATAAGGGAATGAGGAAAGATATTTATCTCAACGAAACCATATCAATTATGGAAGAGATAAACCAGTAGGCAAATAAAATTATTCTTTAATTACCCCCATATCACAAAACTTATTAATACGAAGGGTTATTCGCTTATCGGCCTTTATTTTGTCCAACATTTTAAGAGCTTTTAAAATCTCCCTTTTAACCGATTTGAAAGTTCCTTCAGGATCTGTATGAGCTCCTCCTAGTGGTTCTTGTATTATGCCATCAATAATCTTGTTTTTAAGCATGTCTTTTGGCGTAAGCTTTAGCGCCTCTGCTGCCTTTTCTTTATTGTCCCAGTTACGCCATAAAATTGAAGAACAAGATTCAGGCGATATAACAGAATACCATGTGTTTTCTAACATAAGCACACGATCACCTATCGCAATTCCTAAAGCCCCTCCTGATGCTCCTTCACCAATAACTATACAAATTACAGGAACTTTTAATTGGGCCATTTCCAATAAGTTTTTAGCAATAGCTTCTCCTTGTCCTCGCTCTTCCGCTTCAATTCCAGGGTAAGCTCCAGGGGTGTCTATTAATGTAACAATTGGTTTGTTAAGCTTTTCTGCCAACTTCATTAATCGAAGTGCTTTTCTATATCCTTCTGGATTAGGCATGCCAAAATTTCTCAATTGACGCATTTTGGTATTAGTACCTTTTTGTTGTCCAACAAACATTACTGTTCTTCCGTCAATACTCCCAAAACCACCAACCATAGCCATATCATCCTTTACTGTTCTGTCGCCATGCAATTCAATAAAATTACCGTCGGTTAAATAATCTATATAAGATAAAGAATATGGTCTATCTGGATGTCTGGATACCTGAACACGTTGCCATGGAGTGAGATTTTGAAAAATTTCCTTGCGTTTATCCTCTATCTTTTGCTCTAAATCCGCAATGGCTTTATCAACATCTACACCGCTTTTTTCTCCAGCCGTTTTTATATTTTCTAGCTCTTCAAGTAAAACAGCTATTGGTTGTTCAAATTCTAAAAAGTTCATTTTTTGTGCTTTTGATAAGGCGAATATACAAATATATCTACGGTATTAAAATGCTTTATTCTTACGTTGATTAATTGCCTTGAAAATCAGTAAAAAACACGTTATTTGTATTCTAAATAACTCTGTATTCATGATTACATTTCCTAATGCAAAAATTAATATTGGGCTAAACGTAGTTGAGAAGCGCCTTGATGGTTATCACAATTTAGAGAGTGTTTTTATGCCTATAGGACTATGTGATGCATTAGAGGTAATTGAATATAATAATGCTGATAATGAAGCTATTGTTTTTTCCAAATCTGGTATTGATATCCCCGACGATGGTAAGCCTAACTTATGTCAGCAGGCCTATGCCCTGATGGCACAAGATATTTCACTACCTCAAATAAAAGTTCATTTGCACAAAAATATTCCAATTGGCGCAGGATTAGGTGGGGGGTCTGCAGATGCTGCTTTTTTTATAAAGTTGTTAAACGAGCAGTTTAACTTAAACTTATCACAGGATGCAATTATGAATTACGCTCGTAAATTGGGTAGCGATTGTGCTTTTTTTATTCCAAATTCAATTGCTTACATAGAGGGTACAGGTACAGAGTTTACGGAAATAAAAGTGAACCTAAAGGGGAAGTTTATAACCGTGGTGTACCCACACATACACGTTAGTACGGCTCAAGCCTATGCTGGTATAACACCCCAAAAAGCATCTCGTTCCTTAAGTGATGATGTTTGCAACTTGGCCATAACTGAATGGAAGGGTAAGGTTCATAACGATTTTGAAGATTCATTGTTTAAAGTATATCCCCGTCTTGAAAAAATCAAACGGGAATTGTATAACAAAGGTGCGCTCTATGCATCAATGAGTGGAAGTGGGTCCAGTATATATGGCCTGTTCGATGCTCCCACAAGGTTGAGCCAAGATTTTCCTGATTGTTTTGTTTGGGAAGGAGCCTTGTAACTTACTTTTGCGCAATCTTAAGCAAGTAAATAGATAGCACGCCAAAAATAATATTGGGTATCCATACCGACCATAACGGCGATACAAAACCTCCAGCAGCAAATGTGGTGCTTATTTGCATAAACATCACATAAGAAAAGCTAATTAATAAACCTATGCCGATATGCATACCAATCCCTCCACGTACTTTTCTGCTGGCAATGGAAACACCTATCAAGGTTAAAATAAAAGTTGCAAAAGGAACGGCATTTCTTCGGTGCTTCTCAATCTCCAAGTACTCTATGTTGTTGGCGCCTTTTAAACGCTCTGATGCTATATAGCGGTTAAGTTCAAAATAGTCCATTGTTTCAACCGTATTGCTTTTTCTGCCAAATTCTTTTGGGGTAAAGCCCAATGTAGTATCAATTTTAACATATTTATACAGCGTTTCCTTATCATTCTTAATTGTTCTGATGTAAAGATTATTGATAGCCCAGTTTTGTTTGGTACTGTCCCAATTAATTGTTTCAGCTACCAGTTTATACGTCATAACGCCATCATCAAACTTTTCAATTGAGAAGCGTGTTCCAATATCTGTATCTGAATCATAGCTTTCTAAATAAATGTAATTATTCTTTGATAGTTGGAAATGTATGTTCCGGTCCGTATTAATATATTTGTTTTTGATGTAAAGGTCTTCAAATGCAATACGTTTTTTAGTTGCTTTGGGTATTATAAAATTGTTTAGGACTAAGGAAAGGCTTGCAATTACTGCAGCAGAAAGCATGAAAGGGTAAAGTAGTCGTTTATAACTAACACCGCTACTTAATATGGCAACAATTTCCGTTCTTGAGGCCATCTTGGAGGTAAAGAATATAACGGCAATAAAGGTAAAGAGTGGGCTAAAAAGATTTACGAAGTAGGGTATAAAATTAACGTAGTAGTCAAAAACTATGGCGGAGAGGGGAGCTTCCTTTTGAATAAAATCTTCAATTTTTTCGGAAATATCAAATACAACTACTATTAGCACAATTAGCGCTATGGAAAGAAAAAATGTCCCTAAAAACTTCTTGATTATGTACTTGTCAATAATTTTCACTAGGTAACAATTGTTTTTTTATAAGCGTTGATCCAATACTTTTACCATTTTATTTTTCCATGTAACAAATGTGTTTGCCATAATCTGATTTCTTGCCTCTTTAACCAACCACATGTAAAAAGCCAAGTTATGTATGCTGGTTATTTGAGCCCCTAACAATTCATTTGAATGAATTAAATGCCGAACATAAGCTTTACTATACGCTTGGTCTACATAAGACGTGCCATTTTCATCTAATGGAGAAAAATCTTGCTTCCATTTTTCGTTTTTAATATTGATAATCCCTTGCTGGGTGTAAATTAAACCATGCCTGGCATTGCGCGTTGGCAATACACAATCAAACATGTCTATTCCTAAGGCAATATTTTCCAATAAATTAACAGGTGTGCCAACACCCATTAAGTACCTAGGCTTTTCTTTAGGAAGAATGTTGCATACAATATCTGTCATCGCATACATTTCCTCCGCTGGTTCTCCTACTGAAAGCCCTCCAATTGCATTTGCTTCACAATTTTGTTCTGCAATATAGGTGGCAGATATTTCACGTAAGTCTTTATAAGTACTGCCCTGTACAATTGGAAACAATGCTTGTTTATAACCGTATTTTCCTTCGGTTTCATTAAACCGTTGTATACAGCGTTTTAACCATCTGTGGGTGAGGCTCAATGAATTTTTGGCGTAATCATAATCACAAGGGTAGGGCGTACATTCGTCAAATGCCATAATGATGTCTGCCCCAATTGTGCGTTGTATATCAATCACATTTTCTGGTGTAAAAAAATGTTTGCTTCCGTCTATGTGAGAAGTAAATTTAGCACCTTCCTCAGTAAGTTTTCGCTGACTTGAAAGGGAATATACCTGATAACCACCGCTGTCGGTTAGTATTGGTTTATCCCACCCATTAAATTTATGAATGCCTCCAGCTTTTTCAATTGTTTCAATCCCTGGGCGCAAGTATAAATGATAGGTATTTCCTAAAATGATTTCGGCTTTAACATCATCCGTCAACTCTCTTTGATGCACTCCTTTCACAGTTGCTGCCGTACCAACTGGCATAAAAATAGGAGTATTAATCGCGCCATGATCTGTCATAATCTCTCCTGCTCTCGCTTGGCTTTGGCTATCTTTATGATGTAATTTAAACTCCATTGTGTACTGCAAATAATATCGATGTTAATTACTTTGTTTAAATCCTGCCAAAGATAACACAATAGCGTTGAACACTTAAATCTATTTTTGTTCAACTGCTTAGATTTATTGACCAGATAAAATGATTACAAATACCCTTGTAGGTCTTACTATGGAGTCAGTAATGCTTTGGACATTGGTTTTAAGTTTAGGTGTACAGGTGTGGTTTTACCTTGTTTATTTTGGCAAACTCACCTTGCATAAAAGCATTAAGGCCAAAAGTGCCGCTTTGCTACCGGTGTCTATTATAATTTGCGCTAGAAACGAAAAGGAAAATTTACTGAGTAATTTGCCGTTGGTTTTGCAGCAAACCTATAAGGAGTATGAAGTTATTGTGGTAAATGATTGTTCAACAGATGAATCGGATGAGGTTTTGGAATCGATTTGCAGCAAGTTTTCGCATTTACGAGTTGTAACGGTAGAGGCATCATCAGCTCATGAGCACGGAAAAAAACATGCCTTAACTGTGGGAGTAAATGCAGCTAACCATGAGCAGTTGTTGTTTACGGATGCGGATTGCAAGCCAAATTCTAATGATTGGTTAAGGAATATGACCCAGCATTTTAATGATAAAACGGAAATTGTGTTGGGTTATGGTGCATATGAAAAACAAAAAGGTTTATTAAATAAAATCATACGTTTTGATACTTTTTTGATTGCCTTGCAGTACTTGAGCTTTTCGTTGTCGGGTAAAACGTATATGGGGGTTGGTAGAAATTTAGCCTATAAAAAATCCCTTTTTCTTAAGAATAAAGGTTTTGCATCTCATGAGCATTTAGCCTCAGGCGATGACGATTTGTTTATTGGAGAAGCTGCTACGAAACATAATTGCAGCATTGAAACGAATAGCGATAGTTTTACCATTTCAAAAGTTAAGACCACGCTAACCGATTGGCTAATGCAAAAAAAACGCCATGTAAGTACATTTAGTAGCTATTCTCTCCCCATAAAGATGCGATTGGGATTAATTAGTTTGAGCCATGTATTATTTTTCGTATCATTGATGGTGTTATTGGTGATGCAGGTGAAGATAGAATTGCTCTTGTTGCTAGTTGCAGGAAGGGTGTTAATGCAATTTATTGTGTTTGTTAAGCCAATGACCTACTTAAAAGAGAATGATTTAATACTATTATTTCCGTTTATAGAAATAGCACTATTACTAATTTACCCATTTATTATTGCCTCTCAATTAGCAGATAAGAAAGTTAGCTGGAAATAAAATGAACGAATCAAACTTTAATTTATCGGAGAAAGGAGAATACGATTATAAGTTAATTCGGCGTGCCTTGGATGATGATGACCAACAAGCATATGCAGAGTTGTTGGATAGGTATAGAGACTCTGTTTATTTTATGCTGCTTAAAATGATTAACAATAAAAGTGATGCAGATGATTTAACCATTGAGGCGTTCGGTAAGGCGTTTAAGCGTTTACATCAATATGCACCGAATTATGCATTTAGTACATGGTTGTTCAAAATTGCAACAAACAATTGTATCGACTTTATCCGTAGAAAAAAGATGGTTTTGTATTCTATTGATAAGAATGTTGAAACCAAAGAGGGTGATTCATTAAGTATTGATTTAAAAGCGGAAGGGTTAAATCCTGAAGAGCATTTGGTGCAAAAGCAAAAGGTTATACTAATGCGAGGGGTTGTAGAAAAGCTTAAACCAAGATATAAGGAATTGATAGAGTTACGCTATTTTAAAGAGTTATCTTATGAAGAAATTTCTGAAGAGCTAAACTTGCCACTTGGAACCGTTAAGGCACAACTTTTCAGGGCGCGTGAGTTTTTGGCCAATATACTTAGAAGCAAAGAAGAAAAAATTTAGTTTCATCCCTCTCCTTTGATTGCTGCAATTACCAAATACTTTCCTGATTTAAGTGTAAGACAAAAAGAGCAGTTTTCTGCCTTACATGAATTATATGTAGAATGGAATGATAAAATCAATGTAATTTCCCGAAAGGATATAGATGCTTTGTATGAGCGCCACGTTCTTCATTCATTGGCTATTGCTAAAGTAATTTCGTTTAAACCAAATACTTCCATTTTAGATGTAGGGTGCGGCGGAGGTTTTCCGGGTATACCTTTAGCTATTTTGTTTCCGCAATGTAAGTTTTGTTTGGTTGATTCAGTTGGGAAAAAAATTCAAGTGGTTAAGGAGGTGGCAGCTGGTGTGGGCTTAACTAATTTGCAAGCATATCATAAAAGAGCAGAAGATGAATCAGGGAAGTATGAATTTGTGGTTACAAGAGCTGTAGCTAAAGCTGCAGTTGTGGAGTCGTGGGTGCGTAAAAGTGTTAGTAATAATCAGTTTAATGCATTGGCAAATGGTATTTTGTTTCTGAAAGGAGGCGATTTGCAAGAAGAGTTTATAAGGTTTAAACGAAAGGCAGTCTACTATAATATAGGCGACTTTTTTTCTGAACAGTTTTTTGAAACCAAGCAAGTTGT
>CAXHCC010000025.1:0-20668 GCA_964014945.1 uncultured bacterium
ATAAGAGACAGATATAAGATTCCTCTAAGGCTTCTACTGCACCCATTTTTTGTACGTCTTCCGTTTCTTCCTCTCTTCTTACATCAACAATGTCATCAATTGTGATTCGGCCAACTAACCTTCCTAATTGATCTACCACGGGCATTACTACCATATCGTATTTATCCATGATGTTGGCCACCTCTTCTACATCTTCAGAAGTTGTAACCGACTTAACCTTGGTATCGTAAATGTTATTTATTTCGGTGCTACCAGCACAGGTTACCAACTTGGTAAGTGGTAAGGTGCCCATGAGTTCTTCTTTTTCATTCACTACGTAAATGGCATATACGTCTTCAATTTCATCTGCTTTAGTTCTAATTACGTTTATGCAGTCTGCTGCAGTCAAGCTTTCCGAAACGCTAATTAGCTCGGTTGCCATAATTCCACCTGCCGTATCTTCTTCGTAATTAAGCAAGTCAACAATGTCGCTTGCCTGCTCGCTGTCTTCTAGTTGTGATAATACTTCTTGTTGTTGTTCTTCAGGTAATTCAGCGATAACGTCAGTGGCATCATCCGATTCCATGTTATCTACCTGTTCGGCAATTTCTTTACTCGTTAAATTGCCTAATAGTTCCTCTCTAACATCGTCCTCTACTTCAACAATTACATCTGCCGCTAATTGCTCGTCCAACAGGCTGTAAATGTATTTGGCATCTTCAATTTTGATGGCATCAAGAATTTCTGCAATATCTGCTTCATGCAAATCTTGCAGCAGGGCCATTACACCCTTGTCATCAACATTGGCAATTAGCTCTTTGAGCTGCAGCTTGAAATCAGATGTTAATTCGAATTGCACGACGTAAAATTATTGCAGTTTATTGGGTGCAAAGGTACATTTTAATATTATTTCGCGTGTGGGCATTGCTAAGTATTAACAATACTATAACTTATGGCTCTAGCTCTATGGTATTGGTAAGTGCCACAAAGTCATCAACACTTAATTCTTCCGCTCTTTTTGATAGGTATTTGTTTTGCACTTCACCGGATTTAAAAGTAAATGGTTTTAACGCGTTGCGAAGTGTTTTTCTACGTTGATTGAAACCCGCTTTTACAACTTGTTTAAATAGGTTTTCATCACAATTAAGCTGCTGAACATTATTTCGTGTTAATCTAATTACTGCCGATTTTACTTTTGGTGGTGGGTTAAATTCTGTTTCGTCTACGGTAAACAAATATTCTATATCGTAAAACGCTTGCAATAAAACGCTTGTTATACCATATACCTTTTTGTTTTTTGGTGTGGAGGCAATACGCTCTGCTACTTCTTTTTGAAACATACCTACTACCTCAGGTACTTGCTCTTTATTATCTAATATTTTAAAAAGTATTTCGGTTGAAATATTATAAGGGAAGTTGCCGATTACAGCAAAAGGTTTTTCTTGAAATAATTGCTGAAAACTCAATTTTAAAAAGTCCCCTTCAATAATTTTATTGGATAAATCGGCATACTTTTCCTTTAAAAAAGCAATGGACTCTGTGTCAATATCAATTACATGCAATGTGTAACTTTTTTGCTGCAGCAAATGCTCTGTAAGCACTCCCATCCCTGGCCCCACTTCCAACACGTAATTATATTGCGAAGTGTTTTTTAGCGCCTGAACAATGTCCAAAGCAATGCCTTCATTGTTTAAAAAATGTTGACCTAAATGTTTTTTTGCCCTAACGGTATTACCCATTATACTTTTTCTAATACGGTGCTAAATGAAACCAAGCTGTTGCCAAAATTTTCATTTAGTTTGTTTTGTAATTCAGCTGCATGGTTGCTTTTATAATCTTGTAAATTATTCATGCTTTCGAAGGTATACTGAACAGAATAAGTTGATCCTTGTTCTTCATCTACCAACACTTTAAACAAGCGATTTTCAATGAAACAACCGGTGTTCATTACTGCAGGCATATGCGTGCTCTTCATCCATGTAATCCATGCTTCCCGCACCTCATTATCTATATTAATGGTTATGTTGTATATATACATCTGTTTTAGTTTATGGCGTCACCTCGTAATTCTCTGTAACGTTTTCGAGCCTCTATAACATACAAACTTGCTGTGTGTTTTTCCAATAATTGTTTGTATAAAGCTTGTGCTTTTTCATGTTCATTTAAATGTGCTTCGTATAATTTAGCTAATTTAAAAAGGGCATCATCGCCCAATATACCAAAACTATAGTCATCAATTATTTGTTGATAATACAGAGCCGCTGTATCGTAGTTATTTGTTTTTAAGGCAATGCTTGCTTTCTTGTAAAGAATATCATCTGCCAATGAATGGTTGGGGTAATTTAAATTAATCGAATCCAATACGGTTATTGCCTCTTGGTCTTTGTTTTGAAAAGCCAATAAATCTGCACGAGCAAACATTTCTAAAGGAACAGTGGTTGTATCAAGTGCGAGCGCATCGCTAATCAATAGGGACATATTTAAGGCGTCGTTTGCTATTAATTTGGAGGTTGCTCCTTTTAACACACTTAGTTGTGATTGTGCCCATTCAAAATTATAGGCGTAGTAGGAAACTTTTGCATTTCTAAATTTTGCTTCATGACCAATTTTATCATGTTTAAATTTGAGCTCTACTTGGGAATATAATAGCGAAGCCTCCCAAATTTCACCGCTCATGAGCATAATGTCTGCTAGCTCTAATTTAAGTTCGGCTTGCAAATGTTTGTTTATGTGTGGGCTAGCAATAGCATCTTGCAACAGCGCAATTGCTGTATCTATTTTGTTAAGATAAAATGCTTGTAAATGTGCAAGAGTTTTACGTAATGGAAGGGATTTGGGATGATTTGTTAAGGCGTCTATAGTTTGCACAAAATCTTCTTCAAGCGCTAATAGGTTTTCAGTGCTTTTATTTTGGTTAGTAATTAATGAAAGGTACTTAACATTCAAGTTTTCTAGACGGGCTTCTGCATAAAACGAACTTTCTTTGCCTTTTTTAATTACGTATTCATAGGCTTTGGATGCGGTTGCGTACTGCTTACTTTTTACACAAAGTTGTGCAAGGTTTATTACTCTATATCCATTTTCTTCATTACGTTTATCCAACGCTTTAACTTGAATGAGTGCACCTTCGAAATCATTTTGTTGTAATTGCATCCATATTAATAATTCAGAATAAATGGTGTTTGATGGGTTTTTTTGAATCCGTTTTATTAAAGATGTTTTAAGTAAGCTGTTTATTTCCGTGGTGGCATGGTTGCCAAAACTCACTTGCAAACCATATTTCACTGTTTCTAAATACCCTTTGTCAATTTTAAGTGCATCTAAGTATTCATCAATCATTTGTTGGTACTTACCCATGTTAGCATACACCTTTGCCAACTCAAAATTAAATGGGTAGTTGTTTTCTGAAACACGCCGTCCTTTCAAATAGGCTTGTATTGCCAATTCATTTTGTGCAATGCCAATAAAAGCTTTTGCTACCATTAAAGCCTGACTGGTATTACTGGTTAGTTTAATTGCTTTGTCCCAGGTGCTACTTGCTTTTTTGCTTTCTTCGGTTTTGTAGTATATGTTGCCCAGTTCAACTATGTAATTAAGTTGTTGGGGGTATAGCTTAACTTGTTTACGTACTACCTTTTCAGCCTTTTTATAATCTTTTAAAGCTGTTAAACAATTTAAATAAGGGGTAAAGTATAGTTGTGTAGAGGTGTTGTCATATAGCTTTTCATAATAAACAACAGCTTTTTCATATTCCTGATTTTGAAAATATTGTGCAGCTAATTGTACATCGGTATTTACCTGAGCAGTCGTAGTTTTTACATCGATTCCGATCCAAGTGAGGAGAATTATGAGTATCGTTTTTTTCAACAACTATTTTAATTTCTATATCCTATAATTTCTAATACAACCGCACGTGCTTCAACATCCAATCCGTTTTGCAAATTTAGCAAAGTTCCTTGTCGCAAGTTTTCGCCAAAACCATGAGGAGCAAAAAGTGCTGCATTTATTACCACGTCTTCACCTGGATTAATTCCTTTTGGTATTAACTCCATTTGACACTCGGTGCAATAGCTCGTATCATCTTTAATATAGGCTTGTGGTCTGTAAATGCCTTTTAGTTCTTGTTTGCTAATATTTTCAATCAACAATTTTACCACTAAATATTTTTTCAGATATACAGTCATGATTGTTGCTAATCGTCCAGTTTAATTCAAAGATATATATTTGCAGTCAACAATCTAATGGAGCCATGAAAAGAGATAATTCAGCAAAACTATTTGAAACCGCAAAAACATATTTTCCGGGAGGAGTAAGTTCTCCAGTTCGCGCATTTAGGTCGGTAGGAGGCACGCCTTTATTTATAGAAAAAGGTAAAGGAAGTAGCGTTTGGGATGCTGATGGTAATGAGTTTATCGATTATTGTTGCTCATGGGGCCCGTTGATTTTAGGACATGCAAATGACAATGTTGTAAAGGCTATTAAGGAAACAGTTGAAAACGGTAGCTCATTTGGGGCGCCAACAGCGTTAGAAAATGAATTGGGCGCTTTAATATTGAATAACAATAAATATATTGAAAAGGTACGGTTTGTGAGTTCGGGAACGGAGGCGGTAATGAGTGCCATACGATTAGCCAGAGGATATACTAAACGCAATAAAATTATCAAGTTTGAAGGTTGCTACCACGGCCATAGTGATTCCCTTTTGGTGAAAGCAGGTTCAGGTTTGGTTACATTTGGTAACTCTTCATCTGCAGGTGTTCCAGAAAGTTTTGTAAATGAAACCATTGTTTTGGAATTGGATAATGAAGTAGCCGTTAAACAAGCGTTTGCAGATTTTAAAGACGAAATTGCTTGTGTAATAATTGAACCAATTCCTGCCAATAATGGTTTGCTTATTCAGCGTAAAGAGTACCTTGAATTTTTGAGAGATATATGTACACAAAATGGAACCTTGTTACTTTTTGATGAGGTTATAAGTGGTTTTAGAATTGGCTTTGAAGGTGCTGCAGGTTATTATGATATTCAACCAGATATAATTACTTACGGTAAAATTATTGGTGGAGGTTTGCCTGTTGGCATGTATGGCGCTAGCGAAAAAATTATGCGTAACATTTCTCCTGAGGGTGATGTGTATCAAGCAGGTACCTTAAGCGGAAATCCAGTAGCTATGGCTGCGGGAATTGCACAATTATCAGCATGTTTAAAAGACGGTTTTTACAACACGCTTGCGGCAAAAACGCAAGAGCTGATTAAGTTAATTCAAGAAAAAACTAAAGAATTAAATCTGACCTTTACTATACACAGTATTGGTAGTATTTTTTGGTTAGCATTTAGTGAGGAGCCACACATTCGATCGGCTGCTGCAATAGATGCGAACAGCATGGAACACTTTAAAGTGTTGCACAAAGAGCTGTTAGAGCGAGGTGTTTATTTAGGCCCTTCGGGTTATGAAGTTGGCTTTGTTTCAGAAGCACACACCAAAGAGGATTTAGAGCAAACAGCAGAGATGTTTGCACAGGCTTTGGCAATAGTAAAAGCAGCCTAAACTTCTTCTGCTACTACTTCTTTTACTTCCGGAATAGAATCGGTAATTAGTTTTTCAATACCCGCTTTTAAGGTAAAGCTAGCTGATGGGCAACCACTGCAAGCACCTCTTAATTGAACAGTAACAACGCCATCTTTGTACCCGCTAAATGTAATAGCGCCGCCATCATTTTCAACGGCTGGTCTAATAAATTCTTCTAACAGCTCCACAATTTTAACCTCTATTTCATTTGTAGGAGATTTATGTTGGGTAAACATCTCTTTCTTTTCTTCAAAAGTGTTGTCTACTGGCATTTCCGTAGTAGGTAATTTATTAATTACAGGATTGCCATCTTCTATATATGCACGGATAAACTCGCGTAATTCAAGGGTGATGTCTTCCCATTGAATGCTTTCGGCCTTTGTTACAGTTACAAAGTTAGAAGCTAAAAAAACTGCTTTTACAAATGGAAAGCTAAAGAGCTTTGCAGCTAACGGAGCATCGCCTGTTTCTGCAGCACTTAAATACTGTGCAGTAGCTCCATTGGGAATTATTAATTGATTAGCAACAAATTTCATTGATGCTGGATTGGGTGTTCCTTCAGCGTATATTATAACCGGCTTTTTTACTTGCGTTTCCATTTATTTGTACATTTGGTGGTGAATTCTTCCACAAAGGTAACAATTATAGGTTATTTCCGACGGTATAGCTGATGGCTACAAAAGTTGACTTTTTAATTATTGGATCTGGTATTGCTGGCTTAAGTTATGCCCTTAAGGTAGCCGATCATGGTAAGGTATGCATGGTTACCAAGGCTAGCGAAGATGAAAGTAATACCAAGTATGCTCAAGGTGGTATTGCGGCAGTTATGGATAGTGTGGACTCTCATGAAAAACACGTGCAAGATACCTTAATTGCTGGCGATGGTATGTGTGATGAAGAGGTGGTTCAAATGGTTGTACAAGAGGCTGGGGATAGAATTAAGGAGTTGATTGATTGGGGAGCTAATTTTGATAAAAAGGAAGGCGGTGAATATGATTTAGTGAAGGAAGGTGGCCATTCAGAAAAAAGAATATTACACCATAAAGATGCTACAGGTAATGAAATAGAACGTGCACTACTGGAAGCGGTAAATAAGCATCCCAACATTACCATATACGATCATCATTTTGCAATTGATATTCTAACACAGCACCATTTAGGTGAAGAGGTGAATAGTAGAACCCCGAATATTACTTGTTACGGTGCGCATGTATTAAATCAGCATAACAATACTATTGAAACCATTTTGGCTAAGAACACTTTAATGGCAACAGGAGGTGCTGGTAGCGTATATTTAACTACCACTAACCCAGCTATTGCAACTGGCGATGGAGTGGCTATGGTGTATAGGGCTAAAGGTAAAATTGAAGGGATGGAGTTTTATCAGTTTCATCCAACATCTTTATATAAACCAGGCGAAAGTCCTTCTTTTCTAATATCGGAAGCAGTACGCGGTCATGGAGCAGTATTAAAAACGCAAGATGGGAAGGAGTTTATGCAAAAGTACGACCCTCGCAAATCATTGGCTTCTAGAGATATAGTTGCAAGGGCAATAGATAATGAGATGAAAGTTCGTGGAGATGATTACGTGTTCTTAGATTGTACTTCTATCGAAAAGAAGGAATTAATTTCTCATTTTCCGAACATTTATCAAAAGTGTTTGGATGAAGGTATAGATATAACAAAAGAATATATTCCTGTAGTGCCTGCTGCTCATTACTTGTGTGGAGGTATTAAGGTGGATATTAAAGGGAGGAGTAATATCAAACGTTTGTATGCCATTGGTGAATGTGCTTGCACGGGGTTGCATGGAGCCAACAGGTTGGCTTCCAACTCTTTAATTGAGGCGGTGGTGTTCTCGCACCATGCAGCAAACGATAGCATTGCTACCAGCAAGCACATATCGCAAACAGAAACATTTGATGATTGGAACGCTGAAGGCACGCATAACCCGGAAGAAATGGTGTTGCTAACGCAAAGTTTAAAAGAAGTACAAGCAATCATGACCAATTATGTGGGCATTGTACGTTCAGACTTGCGACTACAAAGAGCTTTTGATAGATTGGAAATTTTATACAAAGAAAACGAGGCGCTTTACGCACGCACCTCTATTTCAGTGCGATTATGTGAACTTCGTAACCTCATTAATGTGGCGTATTTGGTTATTAAACATGCACGTCAAAGAAAAGAAAGTAGAGGTTTGCACTATATGGTGAAGAGCGAACAGTCGATACCTGCCTAATTAAATAAGTGAGTATACTTATTGCAGTGTTAAGGTTCAAAAAAAAACGCTTAAAAGCTGTACTTTTTCAAAAGAATTGCCTAAAATTGAACCCTCAAACCAACCCCTAAATAATTACATATGCTATTAACGGTTCAAAGCACGCCAGAGGACTTCTTTCCGATAGCAATAATGTTTTTTGTTGCACTTGGCTTTGTTGCCCTAGTGCTTGTAGGAACACACTTTTTAGGGCCTAATAGAAAAACAAAAATCAAAGGTGATACGTTTGAGTGTGGTATAGAATCTAAAGGCAATGCACGCCTACCATTTTCAATTAAATATTTTCTGGTTGCCATTTTATTCGTCCTTTTTGATGTTGAGGTAATATTTATGTACCCATGGGCCGTTAATTTTAAAGAACAAATTCTCGATCCAGAAGGACAAGGATTATTATACTTTCTGGAAATGTTAACGTTTGTTGGTTTTTTGTTGGTTGGTTTTTATTACATCATCAAGAAAGGAGCATTAAAGTGGGAATAGTATTCTACAAAATATATGAGTACAATAAAAAATTCAAATGTTAAGTTAGCAAAAGCCCCTCCAGGGATAGAAGGAGAGGGCTTTTTACTTACAAATTTAAGCTCAGCTGTAGGCTTGGCACGATCTAACTCTTTGTGGCCGTTGCCATTTGCTACCTCCTGTTGTGGTATTGAATTTATGGCCACCATGGCATCAAGTTATGATTTGGGGCGTTTTGGTGCAGAGCGTTTAAGTTTTTCTCCTCGCCAAGCAGATTTGTTAATGGTGATGGGAACAATCTCAAAAAAAATGGGGCCAGTATTAAAACAAGTATATGAGCAAATGGCTGAACCAAAATGGGTGTTGGCCATGGGTGCTTGTGCAAGTAGTGGTGGTATTTTTGATACTTATAGCGTTTTGCAAGGAATTGATAAAATAATCCCTGTTGATGTTTACATAGCAGGTTGCCCGCCACGACCAGAACAAGTGTTGGACGGTATATTGCAAATTCAGGAATTGGTAAAATCAGAGTCGTTAAGACGAAGAGATTCACCTGAATACACGGAAATGTTGAGTAAATATGGTATTGAGTAGTAATGGATAAATCAGAACTATTAAATACCGTTACTGATAGATTAAGTACCTTGTTTAGCGAGGGCTTTGTTTCTTCGAACAATGATTCGGATATGCCTACTTTCATTATTAAAAAGGAATTTTTAGTTGAGATAATTACTTACCTAAAAAACGATAAGGATTTGGCTTTTGGTTACTTAACCACCATGGCTGGGTTGCATTATCCGGATAATAAAGGCCAGGAAATGGGTATGATGTATCAATTGCACAGCTTAACAAATAATTTTAGAATTAGAATTAAAACCTTTTTTAGTAAAGGAGATGTGGAAGTGCCGTCGCTTACTCCAATTTTTGACGGAGCTAATTGGATGGAGCGTCAAGAGTATGATTTTTTTGGCTTTAAGTTTAAAGGGCATCCTAATTTAAAAAGGATATTAAATATGGATGATATGGATTATCATCCTATGTTGAAGCAATACGCTTTGGAGGACGGAACGCGTACGGATAAGAACGATGACATGTTTGGTAGATAGTTGTATTTAGGTGAGTAAGAACGATCAAATAGCATTTACAGGAGATAAGTCGGTTACCGAAGATGGGTACACAACGCTTAATTTAGGACCAACCCACCCAGCAACACATGGTATTTTCCAAAACGTGTTAAAGATGGATGGTGAAATGATTATAGAGGCCGAATCAACGGTTGGCTATATTCACAGAGCATTTGAAAAATTAGCAGAAAGGCGACCATTCTATCAAATAACACCAATTACAGATAGGTTAAACTATTGTTCATCACCCATCAATAATATAGGTTGGCATTTAACAGTTGAAAAGTTGTTGGGTGTAGAAATACCAAAACGTGTGCAATACATGCGTGTGGTAGTTATGGAATTGGCCCGTATTGCCGATCATATTATATGTAACAGCGTTATTGGGGTTGATACAGGTGCCATGACGGGGTTTTTGTACATCTTTCAATTACGTGAATTGATATATGATATTTACGAAGAAATTTGTGGAGCGCGTTTAACGACCAATGTGGGAAGAATTGGTGGTTTTGAACGCGACTTTACACCTAAGGCATGGGAGTTGATTGAGAAATTTTTGAAGGATTTTCCTCCAGCGTTAGAAGAATTGGATAACCTTTTGGTGCGTAACCGAATATTTATGGATCGTACAATTGGTTGTGGGCCTATTACAGCAGAAAAGGCGTTGGCTTACAGCTTTTCAGGACCTAATTTACGAGCAGCAGGGGTTGACTATGATGTGCGTGTGGCTAGTCCGTATTGCTCTTATGAAGAATTTGATTTTGATATTCCAGTAGGACACAATGGCGATACCTACGATAGATACATGGTGAGAGATGGAGAAATGCGAGAGAGTTTGAAGATAATTCGACAAGCACTGGATAAAATAAAGAAAGAACCAGAGGGTGTTTACCATGCGGATGTTCCTGAATTTTTCCTACCTCCTAAAGAAGAGGTATATAACAATATGGAAGCCTTAATTTTCCATTTTAAAATAGTAATGGGCGAAACTGATATTCCTGTAGGTGAAGTATACCATGCAGTTGAAGGAGGTAACGGGGAGGTTGGTTATTATTTAATAAGTGATGGTGGTCGTACGCCATATCGATTGCATATGCGTAGACCTTGCTTTATTTATTACCAAGCTTATGCTGAAATGATAAAAGGTTCGATGTTGTCAGATGCTATATTAACCATGAGTAGTATGAATGTAATTGCGGGAGAATTGGACGCTTAAAATTAAATTATAATGAAAAATTTACTTACTGTATTTGGATTGGTTGTGGTTGTGCTACTTACATCATGTAGTTCCTCCAATCATGTAACGGCACATAAACGAAAGTACAATAAAGGATATTATGTAAGTGCCTTTAATAAACGTAACAAATCACTTAACAGCACTGAAAAGCAACTAGCTAATGCTGTGAGTAAAGTAGTGAATACAAAAGTTGCTTTAACCAATACTAAACCTGTTAATAGCGCTAGTACCTCAAGTAATGATGGGGTTAACAAATCAGTAACTAAGTATAACAATAATGAAGTTAATAATCATCACCTAAGCCAATCAGTTGTTAAGACTAATACATCATGGGTAGGTAAAAAAGCCCAGGCACGTGTTAAAAGAAAGGTGGAGCAATTGCATAAGAAAAGTAGGAGCTTGGATGATTTTACCATCTTACTGTTAATAATGGCAATATTTCCAATATTTTCTATTGGTGCTATGTATTTAAAAGACGATCAGAGCATAACAGCAAACTTTTGGGTAAACTTGATATTACACCTTACCATAATAGGGTACGCAATATTTGGAGTATTGGTTGTTTTAGATGTAATAAATTTGGCGTAGAAAATGAGTAGTTCAGTTAAAGGAGCGCAAAAATTTGATAAGGCAAAAAGAGCCAACACGGCTTTTAGTGAAGAGGCTATGGCTGAGGTGCAAAAAATAATTGCGCGTTATCCTGAAGGAAAACATAAATCGGCTTTGTTGCCAGTGTTGCACATAGCGCAAGCCGAGTTTGGCGGTTGGGTAAGTCCTGAAACAATGGATTATGTGGCGGAGGTGCTAAACATTAAACCGATTGAGGTTTATGAAGTTGCTTCGTTTTATACTATGTTTAATTTAAAGCCAGTGGGTAAAGCGCATTTAGAGGTGTGTCATACATCGGCTTGTTGGAGCAGAGGGGCGGAAGATATTGTAAAGTATTTAGAAAAAAAGTTAGGGGTTAAAAAAGGAGAAACAACGCCTGATGGTATGTTTACCATTAAAACGGTGGAGTGTTTAGGTGATTGTGGAGGTGCTCCAATGTTGCAATGTGGTGCGTCGTTTCATAGTAACTTAACCTATGAAAAAATAGATGCCATTTTGGAAGAGTATAAAGCCAAAGGTGTTTTAAGAAGCTATACTGATTTAGATTATAAAAATACGTTATAACCCATATGGGGAAGAAATTATTAATAGAACATATTAACGAACCTGGCATAGAAACGCTAGCTGTATACCGTAGCAAAGGTGGGTATGCATCTGTTGAAAAAGCGTTAAAAACCATGAAGCCAGAAGATATGGTGGAAGAGGTGAAGAAGTCGGGCTTACGAGGACGTGGAGGTGCTGGCTTTCCTACTGGAATGAAGTGGAGTTTCTTAGCTAAACCAGAAGGTGTGCCAAGATATCTTGTGTGTAATGCTGATGAGTCGGAGCCTGGTACGTTTAAGGATCGTCACCTCATGGAAAAAATTCCGCACGCATTGGTAGAGGGGATGATCACTTCGAGTTACGCTTTAGGAGCACGTACATCGTTTATATATATACGAGGTGAGTATTTTTATGTGGCGCGCATATTGGAGAAAGCCATTGCAGAAGCATACGAAGCAGGCTTTTTGGGCGAGAATATTTTGGGTACTGGTTTTTCTCATGACTGCTACGTGCAAGTGGGTGGAGGTGCTTATATATGTGGTGAAGAAACAGCATTGTTAGAATCTTTAGAAGGTAAAAGAGGTAATCCAAGATTAAAGCCTCCTTTCCCGGCAGTAGCTGGTTTATATGGCTGTCCTACTGTAGTAAATAATGTAGAAACAATTGCAGCGGTGGTGCCTATCATTAATAATGGTGGTGAGGAATATGCTAAAATTGGTATTGGTAAAAGTACAGGTACCAAGCTTATTTCTGCTTCAGGGCATATTAAAAAACCAGGTGTTTACGAAATTGAATTGGGCGTGCCAGTTGAAGAGTTTATTTATTCGGAGGAGTATTGTGGAGGTATCATAAACGATAATAAGTTAAAAGCGGTAATCGCTGGTGGGTCATCGGTACCTGTATTACCAGCAGACCTTATACTTAAAACAGCTGAAGGCGAGCCAAGGTTGATGACCTATGAAAGTTTGAGTGAAGGTGGATTTGAAACAGGAACCATGTTGGGTTCGGGTGGCTTTATGGTGTACGATGAAACCACAAGCATTGTAAAAAACCTTTACACCTTAAGTCGTTTTTACCATCATGAAAGTTGCGGACAATGTTCACCTTGTAGAGAAGGGACGGGTTGGTTAGAAAAATTACTAAAACGCATATTGGATGGTGAAGGCAAACCAACTGATATTGATTTGTTATGGGATATTCAAAACAATATTGGTGGTAAAACTATTTGTCCATTGGGAGAAGCAGCTTCGTGGCCAGTAGCGGCAGCTATTCGTCACTTCCGTCAAGAATTTGAGGAATATATTAAGCATCCTGAAAAAATTAAAGACGTAAGTCATTATGATAATATAAACCTTGTTAAAGCTTGACTTAATTACTTTTAACTTAAAATGAAGGTTACAATAGACGGACATAGCATAGACGTACCTGAAGGAACTACCATTCTTCATGCAGCGCGTATGATAGTTGAGCAGAAAGATTACAAAGGCGATGATATTGCACCGCCTACTATGTGCTATCATTCTAAGTTAAAAACAACGGGAGGTTATTGTCGTACCTGTATTGTTAATGTTACAAAAGGATCTGAAAGAGATCCTCGTCCTATGCCGAAGCCAGTGCCATCGTGTAGAACCAACGTGATGGACGGTATGGAAGTAGAGAACTTAACATCACCTGACTTGTTAGCAGCAAGAAAAGGTGTAGTTGAATTTTTATTATTAAATCATCCATTGGATTGCCCCGTTTGTGATCAGGCAGGGGAGTGCCATTTGCAAGACCTTAGTTACGAGCACGGCCTTTCAAAAACACGCTACGACTTTGAAAGAAGAACCTTTGAAAAAGTAAATATTGGTCCTAATATTCAACTGCACATGAACAGATGTATCATGTGTTTTAGATGTGTTAAAACAGCCGACCAATTAACGGATATGCGTCATCATGGAATGCTATTTAGAGGAGATGCATCAGAGATAAGCACCTATATAGAAAAATCTATTGATAATGATTTTTCAGGGAATGTAATTGATGTATGTCCGGTAGGTGCCTTAACAGATAAAACTTTCCGTTTTAAAAGTAGAGTGTGGTTTACTAAGCCAATGAATGCGCATCGTGATTGTAAAACCTGTTCAGGTAAAGTGGCATTGTGGCAAAAAGGAAATGATGTTTTACGTGTAACTGCACGCAAAGATAGATGGGGAGAAGCCGAAGAATGGATTTGTAATGAATGTAGGTTTGATAAAAAAGATGTGAACGACTGGGTAATTGAAGGGCCACGTCATATTGATAGACATTCTGTTATTTCGCAAAACCATTATGAAGGTTTAGCGAAGTTGAAATTAGATATTGGAAAGCAACAAAAAAAATTGGCTAAGTAAAATGAAGAAGGTTGTTATAGGCATATTTTTGGCGATGTTGCTATTGATTATAGTAATGCTAGGTTATGTAAAAACAGCGTTGCCAAATGTAGGAGAGGCGCCTGATTTAACTGTGGTGCCTACACCTGAGAAAGTTGCCCGTGGTGAGTATTTGGCCAATCATGTTGCGGTTTGTATCGATTGTCATTCTACCCGCGATTGGTCGAAGTATGCTGGCCCACCAATGGAAGGAACCTTTGGAAAAGGTGGAGAAGTGTTTGATGAGCGCTTCGGATTTCCAGGTAAATACACTTCAAAGAATATAACACCATACGGTATTGGCGATTGGACAGATGGAGAGGTTTTTAGGGCAATAACCACTGGTGTGGATAGAGATGGGAATGCGTTATTCCCAATTATGCCAGCGCATTATTATGGGCAAATGGATAAAAACGATATTGAATGTATCATTGCTTATATAAGAACATTAGACCCTGTTGAATTTGAACCAGAAGCCTCAAAATCAAATTTCCCGATGAACTTTATTATCAATACCATACCACATTCTGCTACATTTACGGATTTGCCTCCGGCAACAGATTCCTTGGCTTACGGAAAATATGTGATTACTTCTGCCGGTTGCGTTGAATGTCACAGTCAAGTAAATAAAGGACAAATTATTCCAGGGAAAGAATATGGAGGTGGTAGACCTTTCCCGATGGGTGGCGGAAAGGTGGTTGTTTCAGCTAATATTACGCCTGACAAAGAAACGGGAATTGGTAACTGGACGAAAGAGGCGTTTATTCAGTTGTTTAGATCACATGCTGATTCGGTGTCACTAAATACCACTTTGGCAGAAGGTGCAAACAACACAGTTATGCCTTGGACCATGTATGCAGGAATGACGGATCAAGATTTGGGAGCTATTTATGATTACTTACAGTCTATTGCTCCAATTACTAATAAAGTGGAAAAATTTAAAACGGTAGCAGAATAGAGATGCTAGACTTGTTTATATATAAACTCATATTTGTGTTAATCGTATTTACGATTACCCTTGTGGTGGCAATGTATAGTACATTTGCTGAACGTAAAGTAGCTGCTTTTTTACAAGATAGGGTAGGGCCAAATAGAGCCGGCCCGTTTGGTATTTTGCAGCCTTTGGCTGATGGTGCAAAAATGTTCTTTAAAGAAGAAATGATTCCGTCGGTTTCAAACCGTTTCCTTTTTATCATTGGTCCGGGCATTAGTATGCTTACCGCTTTCCTATCGGGCGTTATTATTCCATGGGGACAAAATATTATAATCAATGGCACAGCATATCCATTGCATATAGCCGATTTAAATATTGCCTTGCTTTATTTATTTGGTGTATTGTCTATTGGTATTTATGGTATTATGATTGGTGGCTGGGGTTCCAATAATAAGTATTCGTTATTAGGTTCATTAAGGGCATCTTCGCAAATGATTAGCTATGAAGTAGCCATGGGGCTTTCAATTATTGCTTTAATTATGACTACCGGCACATTAAGTGTAGGCGAGATAGCTGCCCAACAAGAAGGCTGGCGTTGGAACGTATTGTATCAACCATTAGGGTGTTTAATCTTTATTATTTGCGCTTTTGCAGAAACGAATAGAGCACCATTTGATATGCCAGAATGTGAAACCGAGTTGGTAGGTGGTTATCATACAGAGTATAGTTCTATGAAATTGGGTTTCTTTTTATTTGCTGAGTATATAAACATGTTTATTTCTTCAGCCGTTATGGCAACCTTGTATTTTGGCGGTTATAATATGCCATTTATTGCTGACTATATTCACGATGAAAATATTTTAACGCTTGCAGGTGTTGGCTTTTTATTTGCCAAAATTATTTTCTTCATATTCTTATTTATGTGGGTGCGTTGGACAATACCACGCTTTAGATATGACCAATTAATGCATTTAGGTTGGCGAGTGCTAATACCATTATCTATCCTTAATATGGTAGCTACAGGGTGTTGGATGATGAAAGATGAATTGTTAAAGTTAGTTGGCGGTTAGCAGTTAGCAATTGCCAGTTAAGTTGATGGGTTCTTTAAAAGATTTAATAGTGTATAAAAAAGCATTTGATTTGTCTATGCTGATTTATGAGGAAAGCAAAGGTTTTCCAAAAGAGGAACAATATGCTTTGACTAGCCAAATTAGAAGATCGTCACGGTCGGTTTGTTCTAATCTGGGAGAAGCGTATAGAAAAAGAATTTATGAAGCACACTTTGTAAGTAAATGTTCTGATGCGGATATGGAGAATTCGGAAACACAAGTATGGTTGGATTTTGCGTTGGCATGCAAGTGTATAAACAAGGATATGTATGATGAATTTTATTCGAAATCAGAAGAAGTAGGTAGATTATTAAATCATATGATTAAAAACCCAGAGAGGTATAAATAGATTATTGTTAATATTGAGAACTGAAGACTGAGAATTGAGAACTAAGTAAATGGAACCGTTAACGAATAGGGCAAAGAAAATTGATAAAAGCGAAATGTCGTTAAAAGAACGCATGTGGCTTCCTGCAATTTTTGGTGGTATGTTTATTACAATAAAACACTTGTTTATGAAACCGGCTACTATAAAGTATCCGGAGCAAGTAAAAACATTTACTGATGTTTACAGAGGGCAACACGTTTTAAAAAGAGATGAAAACGGAGCAGAAAGATGTACCGCTTGTGGTCTTTGTGCTGTTTCTTGTCCTGCAGAAGCAATTACCATGACATCTGCTGAAAGAGAGGCAGGAGAGGAAAAGTTATATAGAGAAGAAAAGTATGCAAGCACGTATGAGATTAATATGCTACGATGCATATTTTGTGGCGAGTGTGAAAAGGCATGTCCGAAGGAGGCGATATTTTTAACGGATAGAAAAATTGACACTTTTTATACAAGGGAAGAGTATGTGTTTGGGAAGGATAAGTTGGTAGAAACATTGGACAACCCAATAGATGTGAGTGGTAGACAAACAAAAGAAGTAAAAGAGTTTAAAACACATAAAGAGTACGCCCACAATAGGGTGTAATAAACATATGGTAACAACCTATTTGTTTTACTTATTGTCATTTTTAGTCATCATGTTTGGCTTAATGGTTGTGTTTGCCAAAAATCCAGTGCATAGCGTTTTGTATTTGGTGCTTACGTTTTTTGCCATTGCAGGTCATTATGTGTTACTAAACGCACAGTTTTTAGCCGCTGTTCATGTAATTGTATATGCTGGTGCCATTATGGTGTTGTTCCTCTTTATAATAATGATGTTAAACCTCAATGAAGAAACAGAATCGCAAAAAAGTATGGGTTTAAAGCTCATGGCTACTGTTGCTTCAGGAGCATTATTAGTTGTTTTGGTGGGTAGCTTTAAAGGTGTAGAAGCAGCACAAGCAACAGGTAAATACGACGCTACTGCAGGCCTTATTGAGAACTTAGGACAAACACTTTTTAATGAATTTTTATTACCATTTGAAATGTCATCTATATTGTTGTTGGCAGCAATGGTGGGGGCGGTTATGTTGGCTAAAAAAGAGTAGGAATGAATGTTATTGAAACTATAGACTTAAATGCATATGTATTGCTCAGCGCAGTACTGTTTTCTATTGGTGCCTTAGGCGTTTTGTTGCGACGAAATGCCATTATAGTTTTTATGTGCATTGAACTCATGTTAAATGCGGTTAACTTATTATTAGTGGCGTTTTCAAGTTATTTTTCTGACAGTTCAGGACAGGTATTTGTGTTTTTTATTATGGCCGTTGCGGCAGCGGAAGTTGCAGTTGGTTTAGCCATTTTAATGATGGTATATCGTAATGCCAAAACAACAGATATTGATGTATTAAATAAATTAAAGTGGTAGCATGATAGATTTAGTTTTTCTTATTCCTCTATTACCTTTAATCGGATTTCTGATTATTGGCACTGTGGGTAAAAACTTATCTAACAACCTAGTTGGAATAATTGGCAGTGGGGCGGTATTGGGTGCTTTTGCTATAGCACTTGGTATATTTTTTACGCTTGATGGAAAAACAGAAACAGTAGAACTATTTAGTTGGATAAATGCAGGCAGTTTATCCATTCCATTTGCCTTTTTAATAGATCCATTATCATCTTTATTCTTATTGATTATTACCGGTGTAGGCTTTTTAATTCATGTTTACTCTACGGGGTATATGAGTCATGATGAAGCGTTTGCTCGTTTCTTTGGATACCTAAACTTGTTTGTGTTTTTCATGTTGTTGTTGGTAATGGGCTCCAACTATTTAATCATGTTTGTTGGTTGGGAAGGCGTAGGCTTATGTTCCTATTTATTAATTGGTTTTTGGTTCAAAAAAACAGAGAACAACAATGCAGCTAAAAAAGCATTTGTAATGAACCGTATTGGTGATTTAGGCTTTTTATTAGGCATATTTTTAATCTACACCACTTTTGGTAACATCAATTATGTAGATGTGTTTGGTGCAACTAGCTCCTTTGTTGAAGGTGATGGTGTTTTAACGGCAATTACCTTATTGTTGTTTGTAGGTGCCATTGGTAAAAGTGCTCAAATACCGTTATACACCTGGTTGCCTGATGCAATGGCGGGCCCTACTCCGGTATCGGCATTAATACATGCAGCTACTATGGTAACTGCGGGCATTTATATGGTTGCACGATCAAATATTTTGTTTTCATTGGCACCAGACACGCTTGAAGTAATTGCCGTCATTGGTGCAATAACAGCCTTGTTTGCTGCATCAATTGGCTTGGCACAAAACGATATTAAAAAGGTATTGGCATACTCTACCGTTTCCCAATTAGGCTTTATGTTTTTGGCATTAGGTGTTGGTGCTTATACGGCTGCAGTATTTCATGTGATGACCCACGCCTTCTTTAAAGCACTACTTTTCTTAGGTGCAGGTAGTGTTATTCATGCCATGAGCGATGAACAGGATATTCGTAAAATGGGAGGGTTGAAAAAACACATTCCTAAAACCCACATTACCTTTTTAATAGGCACTTTGGCAATTAGCGGTATGCCAGGCTTTTCGGGCTTCTTTTCAAAAGATGAAATTTTAGCCCATGCTTATGCAGATAACAAAATGCTTTGGTTGATTGGTATCATTGCTGCAGCCTTTACAACCTTTTATATGTTCCGATTGTATTTCTTAACCTTCCACGGATCGTTTAGAGGAAGTGCTAGTCAAGAAGAACATTTACACGAATCGCCTAATTCTATGACTATGCCATTGATGGTGTTGGCAGTGTTAGCAGTTATTGGTGGCTTCTTTGGTGTGCCAGAAGTACTTGGTGGTGGCCATGCTTTAAAAGCATTTTTAAGTCCTGTATTTGAGCTGTCCTCGTATCGTTTTATTTTACATCTAAGTCATAGCACTGAGTATATGTTAATGGCAGTGGCAATAACAGTTATGGCTATTGCGATATTTTATGCACATAAATTATATGTAAAAGAAAATGCGTTGCCGGCGAAAAGCGAAGATGAATTAAATCCACTACACAAGTTGGTGTATAACAAGTATTGGGTAGATGAGTTGTACGAAACAGTATTTACCAAACCTCTAAATAAACTATCACATATACTACATAGCATTGTAGATGATGAATTACTGGATGGGGTTGTAAATGGTACAGGTAAAGTTTCGAACAGATTAGGTGATAAACTGCGCTTAATACAAAATGGTAATATTGGCTTTTACCTGTTTTTAATGGTTATGGCTTTGGTAATAATATTAGCAACTGGTTTAGTTTAAAAGAAGAATTAATTAATGATAACCTTAGCACTTATATTTTTCCCTGTTTTAGCGGCTATTCTTATGATTATCCTAGGGGACAGGTATGCACGTAGAATTGCATTAGGTGCCTCTATTGTGGAACTCGTGATTGCTTTGTTTGCACTCTCTCAATTTGTTCCTGAAAATGGTACGCAGTTAGAAGTAATGTACGAATGGATACCAAGCTTAGGTATGACCTTTCATGTGGGTATAGATGGTATATCCATGGTGATGGTATTGCTTACCACCTTTTTGGTACCACTCATAATTGCTAGTTCATTTAATAGTAGTATCAATAATAAAATTGAAAGTCCGGCAGCATTTTATACGCTTATTATATTAATGGAAATGGCCTTAATTGGGGTTTTTGTTGCCTTGGATGGTTTCTTGTTTTACGTGTATTGGGAATTAGCTTTAATCCCAATTTACTTTATCTGCTTATTATGGGGTGGTAAAGGAAGTGCTAGAATTACGGTTAAGTTTTTCGTTTATACCCTAGCAGGTAGTTTGCTAATGTTGGCAGCCTTTATTTACTTATACCTGCATACAGCGGGCGTTCATAGTTTTGATATGCTGGCTTTGTATGAAGCAGCACAAGGCTTAAGTATGACGGAACAGTCCTATATTTTCTGGGCTATATTTTTAGCATTTGCTATTAAAATGCCTTTATTCCCGTTACATACTTGGCAGCCAGATACCTACACTATTTCGCCAGCCTGTCTCTTATACACA
>CAXHCC010000026.1:0-20417 GCA_964014945.1 uncultured bacterium
CCTCTAAGAAGGCTGTTGTTAAAAAGGCTGCCAAGAAACCAGTAGCAAAAAAGACACCAAAGAAAAAGGTGACTCCTAAAAAGTCTATAGCGAAAAAGGCTCCGTCGAAAAAAACGATCAAGAACAAAAAAGCAATTACGAAACCGAACAAGTCCAAAAAAGTAACCAAATCAAAAGTTGCTAAAATTGACAAGGAAATTGTAGAAATTGATGAGGTTGAAGCTATAATTTCTGATGCACCTAAAGTGAAGCGAGGAAAAAAGAAGAATAATGTAAAGGAAGTCGAGAAAAAGGTTGTTAAGGTTTTTTCTAACCCAATGGAGAATCTTTCATCTCATGTGAATAACGCACCAACAAAGAAGAAAAAAAGATCAGTAAAGGAACCAAAAGGGAAGTTTGAAATAGAATATGTAATAGGGACCTCTCCAGCAATTTTATTTGAGTATATATCCACTCCAAGTGGCTTTTCAGAATGGTTTTCGGATGATGTTAATATTCGAGATGGGTTGTTCACTTTTATTTGGGAAGGCAGTGAACAAGTGGCTAAATTGTTAGACTATAAGGAGGAGAAGTTTATTCGTTTTCAATGGATTGATAAACCTGAAGGAACCTACTTTGAATTTCGAATAGAAAAAGACGAACTTACTGGTGATATCTCATTGATGGTGGTGGATTTTGCAGAAGAACAATCGGATTTGGAAACGTCTAAATTGCTTTGGGATAGTCAAATAGGAGACTTGATGCACGCCATAGGCTCTTATTAGTCAATTATTTATCTTTGCCGTAGAATAGCATTATTCAAGTGAAGTTTATCGCAAAGAAAAATACACCATTTTTACTAGTTTATTTAGCATTCCTGATAATAGGAGCTGTCATTCTTGCTAATTACTCCAAAGGAGCGCTTCATATTTCATTTAATCATTATCATTCTCCGTTTTTTGATATAGTTTTTTCCTATCTAACTTATTTAGGTGAGGGTATAATGGTAGTATTAGCTGTTATCATCTTGCTTACCGTAAGTTACCGGTCAGCATTAATAGTTTCTATATCTAACATAATTGCTTCATTACTAACCCAATTATTGAAACGTGCAGTATTTGATGATTATGTTCGCCCTAAGAAATTCTTTGAAGGCGTGTATGACCTATATTTTGTTCCTGGTGTAGACAATCATTTGTATTACAGCTTTCCTTCTGGTCATACCACGTGTGCGTTTTCATTGTATTTTGCACTTGCGTTATTGGTGAATAATAAACTTTATAAGTTTTTGCTCTTTATTATTGCTTTACTTGTTGGTTATTCCAGAGTTTACCTATCTCAACATTTCTTTATGGATATATATGCTGGCTCAATAATAGGAGTGGGGATTACATATGTTGTATTTTACGTTATTAATGGTATCGAATCCAATAAATTAGATAATTCGTTAACAAGCTTTTTTCAAACTTAGTGTTAAACTCGGTTAAATATTACTTATACATAACAGCAGCTACCTCGTTGTTATTTATTCCTTTTCTCGGAGGGGTTCATTTATTTGATTGGGATGAGATTAACTTTGCGGAGTGCGCAAGAGAAATGTTGGTGTCCGGAAATTGGAATGCAGTCACAATTGATTTTGAACCGTTTTGGGAGAAGCCACCCTTATTTATTTGGTTACAAGCATCGATGATGAAGATTTTTGGGGTTTCTGAATTCGCGGCTCGGCTTCCTAATGCTTTGTGTGGTATTGTTACTTGTTTGGTCACATTTGGTATTGGAAAAAAATTGTACAATGTCCAATTCGCCTTTTTATGGGTTCTATCGTTTGTAGGTTCTTTTTTGCCTCACTTCTATTTCAAATCGGGCATAATTGATCCTTGGTTTAACCTATTGATATTTTCTTGCATTTATTTTCTTGTACTTTATAGAAGCCAACAAAAGCTTAAATCTGTTGTATTTGCGGCGGTTTTAATAGGTGTTGCAACACTTACTAAAGGACCCGCGGCGGTATTAATTCTAGGATTGTGTGCTGGAGCTTATTGGGTGAGTGTAGGTTTTAAAAACGTTATCACTAAAAAGCATTTATTCGTTTTTATCGTTGTAGCATCTTTAGTTGGATCTGGTTGGTTTATTCTATTATTGTTAACAGGCAATCAAGATATCATTTCAGAGTTTTTTCTATATCAAGTTCGGCTTTTCAATACACAAGATTCCGGTCATGGTGGCCCGTTTATCTATCACTGGATAGTGTTGTTGTTTGGCTGCTTCCCTGCCTCGATATTTGCAATCAAGGGATTGAAGAAAACAAAGGGTTTAGAAAGTTCCTTATCGATAGAGTTTAAAAAGTGGATGGCAATTTTGTTCTGGGTAGTTTTATTGTTGTTTAGCATAGTTCAAACAAAAATTGTTCACTATTCTTCTTTATGTTATTTCCCTATTTCCTATTTGTCGGCATACACTGCATATGGATTAATTAAAGGGGAGTTAAAGTGGAAAACTTCGATGAGCATAATGGCGGTAGTGGTTTCAACTACTTTAGCACTTGTTTTATCTGTACTTCCCTTTATTGATAAATACAAAGGTCAAATTATTAATTCAGGAGTAATTCGCGATAAGTTTGCAGTTGAAAATCTAAAGGCTGATGTGTATTGGTCTGGGTTTGAATGGTTATTAGGATTATTCTTTTTAGTCATAGTTTTGATGTCACTTCTGCTAATTCATCGGTATAAAATTCAGAAAGGCATAGTTCTATTATTTGTGGGTTCTATGTTTACTATAAACGTAGCCTCTATTCTAATAGTCCCTAAAGTGGAAAAATATTCACAAGGAGCCGCAATAGAATTTTACAAATCACTGATAGGAAAAGATTGTTATATAATGCCACTGGGCTTTAAGAGCTACGCGCATTTGTATTATTCAAAAAAGCAGCCAAAGCCAATTGCTATCGATAATAATTTAGGTTGGTACTTGAATGGAGAAGTTGATAAACCTACCTATTTTGTCGCGAAAATCACATCAAAACAACACCTTCAAGATAATTACCCACATCTAAAGGTACTTTATGAGAAGAATGGTTTTGTTTTTTATACTAGGTAAGCTATAAGTATTAAAAAACTTAACAGCGCTGATATTTGTTAATGTCTAAAACGATAAACATTCTTTAATACAAGTCCTCCTGCAATACAGCCTAATGAATTTGCGTAAAAATCAAGAATGTCTCCATTTCTTGAGCTAAGTAAAGTAAGCTGAAGTAATTCAATAATTCCTCCGTAGCATATACTTATAACCATAGAAGTGATTGCAGGGTATGATTTAGCTATTTCAACAGTACTTTGCGTTGACAAGCCTTTGCTCGTTAGTAACACTTGTATAAAGAATAGAAAAAAGTGTACTAGTTTGTCCGAATGTTGAAAATCCAACAGTGAAACATGTGGTACTTCATTAGAAGGCATTCCACATAACAGTAATATTAGGAGGGCCCATAAAATAGCCCATTTGGTGTGTTGAATAAACAATTGACAAAAAAAATTACTTATTCAACTTTGAAAGGGGATTAGTGGCCTGTTAAGGCTTTGTAATCAACGGCACTCAACAGCTCATCCAATGCACTGTTATCTGTTATTGATACTTTAATCATCCATCCTTTTTCGTAAGGGTCCTGATTAACATTTTCAGGATTTGACACTATTTCAGGATTTACTTCTAATACCTTTCCCTCAAAAGGCATAAACAAATCAGAAACAGTTTTAACTGCTTCTACGGTTCCAAAAACTTCTTCTTTATCCAACTCTTCTCCTTCAGTTTCAATTTCAACAAATACAATATCCCCAAGTTCACTTTGAGCAAAATCGGTAATTCCAACGTATGCAACTTCTCCGTCTACGCGAATCCATTCGTGATCTTTTGTGTATTTTAAATTTTCTGGAAAATTCATATGACTATGTTGTTATAATTATTTTGCAAATTTAGGTTTTATTAAAGACAATTCTAAATTTAGTGGTTTAAATTAATTGGCCAATGACAATCTTATACTTACACCAGCATTTGTGTTAGCAGTAGGGAATGAGTTAGAAATTTTTGGTTTGTTAATTATCCTATCGTAAAACAATCGAACGCTCAACTTTTGATTAACCGTGTAGTCTGCAGATAATTTCAATGAAATGATATTTGTACCTGCAGTTGTTTGGCTATTATCTTCTTCAATTCGGTGTATTACCGTTACATTGTTTCGGAAAGACAAATTGGCTAGTAAGTTTACATTACTTTGAATTTTTTTCCCTTTTATTTTTAATTTCTTCCCTAAACTTACGTTTTTCAATTGGTAGCCGCCACCTATTACAATTTCTTGTCCATTTACTTCGGTAATGGTTTTACTGGTAATACCTAATGAAACATTTCTATCCTTCTTAAACTCTAAATTACCAGAAATACTGTTTCTAAGAACCATATTTACTTTAATCAGAGGGCTCCATTGTTCAATAATGGCAACTGATGTAATCAAGTATTGTGTTTGAAAATTTGGATTGTTAGATATGCTCGATTCCGGCTGTTTACTATTTGCGTTCCCATTTTCATCTTCATTATAAAGCAAATTGGTACTATATCCTGCAATGCTGTATGTTGATTTATAAGCATGTGTTAATGTCATGGTTCTAAACACTTTCCTAATTGCCTTAATCTTAGATAGGCCAGTGTATGTAACTCTCCAATTGGGAAGAGGTATTTTTGGAAAATTTTCTAATGTAATGTTGTTTGGGTTTCTTCCAGAATAGGCGGCCAAAAAGGATGGAAGTAAAACATCTTGAGAAGTTTTATTATAACCTTCAGCGTAATTGTCATAACTTGTGGTAGAGTTAGGATTCTCTGAACCCAATCGTTCAGAAACAATTTCACGAGCGTTAATGAAATTTTTAAGATTTTTGTCTCCACTATTAAAGGTGGTGCGATAGGAGAGGAAGGACATGCTAAAACTCCCCATTTCCATTGGAGATTGACTTACAAACGAACTTGAAGTGTCGTTCCATCTAAAAAATTCGCTATAGCTTGAAGACAAACTTCGTGATTCGGTTATTTCAACCCTGAAATCACGGAGAGGTTTTAAATTAGCTCTTATAGAAAGTTTTTGTGTGTAAGAAGTCGTATAGGGCGTATTTATGGAAGGTGTCTTAACAAGCCAATCATTGGCAATTGCTTTGTTTCTAATATCTCCTTGGTGTCCCAATACAAAACCTGTCGTTGGGCCAGCAAATTGATCATCCATTCCTAGCATAGTTGTTTGCTGTTTATAACCTGGTAATAATGTTCCTCTGTTGGTTGAATAGGTGGCATTTATGTTTTTAACGCTTGTTGCAAGCCTAGCCAATACCTCAACAGGAGCCATAGGGTTAATATTCAGCGATTTGGTGCTATCGGAATTGCTTTTTGGTTTTTTAGCCCTCCTTGAGTTAATTTTTCTTAGATAAGGAACTTTATTATATAATTTGTTAAAATTTAAACTGCCATTCCATGCAATTACTTGTGAATTTTCTATAGTATTTCCTAGGCTATCAGCATTAAAAGGGTGCCTTTGCCACACATAAGTTCCAGTATATTTAACACTTGCTTTTGTAAACCCTAAAAATGGTACTTTGTTTATTGGTATTTTGTAATTCGCACCAAATTGGGAATTGAATTGTGTTGTTTCACCTAGATTCTTGAAGTTGTTTAAAATACTATCTTTTTGTTCTTTGGTCACGATTCTTCCATCGGGTTCTCTTACCCTTGCAATATTGGAGGCTGTATAATCAACTTTTAATGCTCTAGTTATTGGGAATCGCAAATTATAGTTTCTTGTCCAGTCTATTCGCTTATTAAACGTTGCAGGTATTTTCATGTCCGTTTGTGTGATATCCCTATACCGTGATGTATTATAGTTTCTTAATACCTCTGTGGAAAAGCCTAATTGATTTGGGTAAAGAAAAAAGTTGACATCTCTGATAAGGCTTAAATGCTTTGACTTTAGAAACTTATATTTACTAAAAGGTCTGATGTTTTTGGGTTTAGGTGAATAGCTATATGTTAACCCACCTTTGTAATTTCTAGTAGTATCATATTCTAAATTTATGTTTCGTTTTACTTGCTGGCTGTATGCATATGAAGCTGACCAGTTTTCAATATCATAGATATGGCTTTTAGAAGCATTTTTACCTTTGCTTTTTGATACATTGGAAAAGTTGATACTTTTTTGTTCAGTATAGTCTTGAGTTAACTCTTTTAACTCTTTTCGCTCAGTTTTTGGAAGTTCTTTGAGCTGATCTGCTAGTTCAATATCAGGTGAAAGAGGGTTAAATTGAGGAGTTATAAATGTTTCTCCGTATCCAGCGTACATAGGTACTTTTATTCCTGAGCTTTCGGGAAGGAATTTACCGAGTTCTAAACTTGAATTTAAATTGTACTGTTTAAGGGTTTCTCGTTTTCTTTCGCTTACTTTATCTTCAACACTTCCAAAACCAGGTGCATAGTAATTTCCTGATGCAGATAGCGATCCTAAATCGGCAAGTTTCGCTTCTACACTGGCGTTTGCGGCACCTCCGCCTTCTTCTACAAATTCTGTTAAGCGTAATTCATTAATCCAAACCGCTGCGCATTTACTTAAACCATCATCCGCATCTCCTGCTCCCGAACTTTTAGGATTACGAATACCGATCATTAGCGTTTTAATCGCTCCTAAATTTGGGTTTCCCTTAACTTTTATTGTCTTTGCACCATCGCTTACAATATATTCTTCTAAACTATTATCACCATTAGCTTTGTTTCTTGCAATTTTTGCTGCAATTAATTTGTCAAACTCCAACTCCATGTTATTTGCTTCTGGCCAAACTATAAACTGGTCAGTTTCACTATCGCCATTATAAAAGCCTGGTGCTGTGATTTTTAATGGTATGGCGTATTCATAATAATTATCTGTGTAATCTGTCCCAAGTCTAATAAACACATTAAGATCATCGTCATTTATTGCTTCTGTAAGAGCTTCACCATGTATAAACATTTCAATTTTCTTAAATGATCTCACATCTAAATCTGTATTTTTAAATGCGGCTCTTGCTTCACCATCTTCTAAATTACATACAGTTAAGGCAATGGATTGTTCGTTTTGTTGTAATGGGTTAGATGTACCAAAAGTAATTTGTCTGGTAATATTGGGTGGTAATACATAATTCACTGGCTCTTTACCACTATTTTCCTCAAGGTTAACAGCTGAAACGTCAAATGTAGTATTATCGTCATCACTAGGGATATAAATCCCCGGCTGTGACAAATCAAGTTCATACTTTCTCCATTCAGAACGAATTAATTCAAAACGAGCTAATCGTAGTACGATGGGTTTGTCAACATTTTTGAAATACATTCTAATAAATCGAATAGATTGGAAGTTATCAATTGATCCGATGACTTTTTCAGGTTGCTTTACAGGGATTTTAAATTGGTACCATTTGATAGGCTTAGTTGTGCCGTCTTTTATATTTACACCAGTGGTAGTAAGTACGTTTGTAATATAATTGCTCCCAACACCCGCGGAAAAGTCGCTTGGCTTTAAACCAATATGATATTGAAAATAACTCTCAGCAGTGCTGAGGTTATTATCTTGATTTATATCTTCCACATTAGGAGATAGCGATGATTGGGTAGGGTAGCTTTCGGGAGATTGTTCGGTTGTACGAGAATTGTTTTCGTATCCATTAAACTGTTTATATCGATCCAGTATTTTTAGATCTAAATTGTCGTAGTCAGTACCTCTGAAGTAATGAAAGTCATCATGCGAAGGATCAAGACTAAATTCTGAAAAAGCATTTGCGCTTAGTATACTTTCAACTGTACTCAGGTAGGATGAAAAATAGGATTGCTCAGTAGGAGACCCGTCAATTGATAGTGTATTGGCTAAGCCATCTAGTCCAACATCTTGATATGGTCTTTCGTCAGGGTCATTATTAAATGTAGTTAACAAGGGTTGCACTTCCGGTACTTGCCCCCATGCTGTGGTTAAAGTTGTTGCTGCTGTTATTGGTGTGGGTAAAGCATTTTCAGAACTTCTTTGTCCGTCTCTTAATATATCCTCAGATATATTACCCAAATGTATGTAAAGCTCACCAGAGCTATTCCAATCGGTAGCGGGGTTATCTTCATTAAAAGGATCCATTATCCAAAACTGAATGAATTCCACATTGGTTGATTGAAAATCAGTTGTTTGTAATGATCTCATAATACCACCCCATCGTGATGCAGGGTCTATGAGATTACCATTGGCATCTATTCCATCTGAAACACTTGTTGGTGTGGCATCATAATTATAAGGACCTACTTCCGATGGATAGTAAGCTAAATCTAATACAGATATATTTTGTGGAACCCCATTTGATAATTCTCTGTTGGGGAATACTTCTGTTTCTAATACCTCCCTCGTGAAATTATTTGATAAGTCCGCATCCGTTAAATTTGAAGGTGTGGTGTTGTCTGTTTTAACTAACAACTCCGGTGAAATAACATACCATGCCAACTTTGCTCTGTTAAAACCATAGGCTAAGCTATCAAAGAGTTCTCCTTCAGGAAATACTGTTGGCTGCCCCTGAGGTGTACTTGCCAGTACCCATGAACTTTGAGAGCGCAGATCAATTGTTGATTGGGTTGATTCAAAGTCGTCAATATAGGAGTTGCCATCATCCCCAATCGCCTTGTTGTGACCTGGAATAAGATAAGCAAACTCTCCTCTTGCAGTAATAGTACTCATCGTTTTGGTATCAATAAATGGAAGCTTGTCAACCATTCGAGTTAGGATAGGAGCCTCTGTAGAATAATTTGCATTTAGTCCGACAATGGTGTTAGAAACCGGTTCAAATCCAATGTTTACTTTGTTGTTAATTGGTCTTTCGGTAAGGTTCATTATAGTGGCACCAACATTAAAATCATTATTTACCCTATAGTTAAAATGTGACGCCAGCAAGCGTTTTTGCTGTTGGTTGAAAAACGAATTACTGCCGGATTTTACTTTAATTGGTGTTCCAGAGTTTAGAATTCCCTCGTTAATTATTTTTACTCTCCCCAAGGTATAGTCAACCGTATAATCTACATTTTCTGTTAACGTAATGCCTCCTGCTGTTACAATAACAGAACCTTGGGCTACGTTTGGTGACCCCAGGGAAATTTCTGAACTTGAAGAGGACTGATAAGTACCTTTTATCACGAACCTATTAAGTTGCGGAAAAAATTGTTGGGCTATAACTTTTGTAGAATCGTATAATTGTGGAAAAGCATATTCTGCAGCATCTGTGCTAGAACATGTAGTGGTGAATTTTGAACTTAAATGGTTACCAAACGGCTCAACTACTGGAAAAATAATTAAACCATTTTTTGATAATATTGTTACTCCATCAATAAAATCAAATAAGCCGTCAGGTTTGTTGTCGTTTTGTTGATTAAGCCTGTCTACATTTAATACTTGTATTAATGGTTTTTCATGAACATCTGTATGACAAGAGGTTACGGGTAGGTAGTTAATATCTGTTCCTGTAGCTTTATTGGTGTAAAAAACATCCATTCTAAAATCGTCAGGTGATACTTGATATGCTCCCATAGAGTAGATGTTCTTCATCATTAGGTCCCACATTGGATGATTTGTATTAGTGGCAGTACTTTTAAGCATTTTTGTGTAAAGAGCATCTGGTGCACTTATACCACCGTCTGAAAATTCACCTACTTGAAAAACTTGACCATTGTAGGTGTACTGAAACGCAACGGACATTGCCTGGGCAGGTGTTAGCTTTTGTCGTAAAGAAATATAACCTAATAGGGGATTCAATGTGAACTCAGACGGAGACAGTTTTCTTGCACTAGCAATTTGTTCGTAATTGGTTTGTTGATTCATTGCATTGCCAGAAAGGCTGTTTATAGACGAAATAGTTGTGCTAATTGACCTAACTCCGCTATTACTTTTCAACAGTGTATCAAGGTTATTTTGCCCATTAAATGGCAGCGTTGTAGAGCTTAGGTCAGTGATAAATGTTTGCTGATCTACAGGGATATGGCTAATATCTTCTCCTAATTCAGCAAATGCAACTATACTTCTAATGTCATTTGTAGCGGTATTCGTATTCGTTACCCAAACTTCAATTCTGGTAATGTTCACTTGCGAATTTACAAAAGGAAGTCCAGCAAGTGCTGTATTATATTGATCTCTAAAGAAATGTGATAAAAAGAAGTGTCTATTCTCATCATAAGAGTCTGCTCTAATTTCGTACGACTGGGTTTGTGCGCCACCTTTTACTTCTACTTCGGATGTCGTTCCTTTTTCTTGAGAAATTACACTCGTTACCGTTAATCTTCCAAATTGTAATTCTGTTTTCACGCCAAACAGGGTTTGACTTCCAGAAATTAATGAACTGTTTAGCGGAAAGCTAACATTTCCTGCCTCAATACTTTGTATTATCTCGTCTTTATAACCCGTGTAGTTAAGCTTCATTTGGTTTTCAAAATCAAATGTAGCTTCAGTATTATAACTTGTGGTTAATTTTAGTTTGTCGCCAATTTTACCAACAACATTTAATTGAATTTTTTCATCAAAATTAAGTGACCCAACTCGTCTGTTTCTTTCTGGAATAGCGGGGTTCTCGGTTTTTGTTCCACTATAACCTAATATTAATTCAGCTGATCCGTTAGGCTCAATTGCAACAGTATTTCCTCCAAATATTCTATCAAATATCTCTCCGCCAACGTTAAGTTTTGGAGCAACTGCGTTATCATTAGCTTCGCTTTTAGAATCTGCTTTCGATCTTGCATCCCAGTAATCAGCCATTTGCTTCTTACGCATATACTCTTGATACTCCTCACTTGTCATGTAAGTGGGGGTTCTAAAGTAGCTGTCACCTATTTTCTTGGTTACATAATAGTTGCCTGTAATTGGATCATATTCAATAATGGTTTCAACATTATCTGGCTCATTTAACGAGAGGCCTCCATTTTGTGGGTTTTCAATTGGATTTTCACTTGGTTCGTCTTTAAACTCGTAGGGCAATACTACCGGTGTATCATCAGGGTTAGGCGTGTCAGATGCTATGCTAGGATTATATCTTGATAACACATTTGGAGAGCGATTGCGTTCCTTTGCGTTACCACGTACAACAATTGAAAACAATAGCGCAGAGCTTACTCCAACTAACAAATATTTTACAAGAGATCTGCCCAAGATTAACAGCTACTATAATTATCTAACAATATTTTAACCATATCCTACCAATCCCAAACCATAATTATTTAGAAGTGAAAATTGGATAAGATTTCATTTAAAGTAGTGTTAAACCATATAATATTATTTGGGAGACGCTCTAGGGAATAAGGTTATAGGTTTTTTAATGCAGATTTAATCAATTGTTCAACAGATTGCCCGGTTCCTTCAACCTTAATCGTTTTATCCAATACTTTACTCGCAACCGATTTGTTAATTCCAAGCATGGTTAATGCGGCAATAGCTTCCTCTTTAACCGTGTTGTTTAATCCTTTGGCTGAAATATCTAATTCATCAATTCCTGAAACCACTTTACCAATCTTATCTTTTAAATCAACAATAATTCTTTGTGCTGTTTTCTCGCCTATACCTTTTACTCCTTTAATTAAGGTTACATTGCCAGTGGATATCGCTTCTTGTATTTCAACTGCACTTAATGATGAAAGCATTAAAAGTGCACTGTTACCACCGACACCGGAAACAGAAACTAAAAGTCTGAATAAATTACGCTCGTCTGAGGTGTAAAATCCATATTGTTTAGGGTTATCATCCCTTACATATAACTGTTCAACAAATAGTTTGCAATTTTCGATTTCACCAATTTTTTCGGATGTTGAAAGCGATATCAAAAGCAAGTACCCAACTCCTCCTGTTTCTATAACAGCATAGGTTGGTGTTTTTTCAACAAGCTTTCCTTCAATATGATTTATCATAGGTATAACCCCAACATTATTTAGCTAAAATCGGTGCTTTTTTGTCCTTATTGGAAGTAGATGTAGTCTTATTCCTTTTATTACTTGTTTGTGCATCAACAACTGCAATTACGATCATGTTTACAATCTCTCTAACCGTACTACCTAATTGTAATACATGTACTGGTTTTTTCATACCAATTAATATCGGGCCAATTGCTTCTACATTCCCACCTAATTCCTGCATCAATTTATAGGCGATATTTCCTGATTCAAGATTTGGAAATATTAAGGTGTTAACTTTCTTATCCACTAGTTCAGAAAACGAAAACTGTTCTTTTAATAAATCATTGTTAATAGCAAAATTTGCTTGCATTTCACCATCAACGTTGAGGTCAGGATGTTCCTTGTGAAGGATGTCTGTAGCCTCCCTCATTTTGCTAGGAACTTTTCCTTCTGCAGATCCAAAATTAGAATAGGAAAGCATCGCAATTCTAGGTTCTATATTAAATTCTCTAACGCTTTTAGCAGTCAATAATGCAATGTCCACCAAGTCCTGAGCGCTAGGGCTTTTAGTCATAGTGCAGTCGGCAAAAAAGAATGGGCCAGATTTGGTATTGAGGATATACATTCCCGCCACTCGTTTTGTATCTGTTTCTCTAACTCCAATTGTTTGTAAAGCTGCCTTAATAGGGTCTGTATATTTTCTTGTTATTCCAGAAATTAATGCATCAGCATCTCCTGTTTCCAGCATCATTGCCCCAAAATAGTTACGCTCTCGCATAATTTTCCTCGACTCGTATAAATTAAAACCTTTGCGTTTGTGCTCATCAAAGTATAGGTCGGCAAAATGATTTCTTCTTGCTTCCTCTTCGTCTGTTTTTGGGTCTATTATTGGAATTCCACTAAGATCTAAATTGTTTTCTGCAATTAAACTTTTGATTACATCAACTTTTCCAAGTAAAATGGGCTCAGCAATTCCTTCATCTGCAACTTGTTGTGCAGCTTTAAGTACTTTGTAATTGTCAGCTTCTGTAAATATTACCCGTTTAGGGTTTTGTTTCGCCTTAATAGTTAGGTTTCGCATTAACTTACTGTCAATACCCATTCTGTTAATGAGCTCTTGGCTATAGGCTTCCCAATTTTCAATTTTATGTTTGGCAACTCCAGAATCAATAGCTGCTTTTGCTACTGCAGGAGCAACAGTGTATATTAATCGAGAATCAATAGGTTTAGGAATAATATACTCAGGACCAAAACAAATATTTTTGGTATTATACGCTAAGTTTACAGCATCTGGTACTATTTCTTTAGCAAGTTGGGCAATTGCATATACAGCAGCCAACTTCATTTCCTCATTTATTTGTGTTGCTCTAACGTCTAAAGCTCCTCTAAATATAAATGGAAAGCCAAGAACATTATTAACCTGGTTAGGGTGGTCGCTTCTACCGGTTGCCATAATTATGTCAGGGCGCGCATCAATAGCATCTTTGTATGGGATTTCTGGGTTTGGATTTGCTAAGGCAAAAACAATTGGATTATCGGCCATAGAACGAATCATATCTTGGCTCACAATGTTGCCTTTTGAAAGTCCCACAAACACGTCGGCGTCATTTATGGCATCCTTTAGGGTATACATACCCTCCATAGTTGTGGCAAATTCTCTTTTTCTATCATCAATGTCTTCCCGCTCTTCCCTAATAACACCTTTGCTATCAAGCATCAACAGGTTTTCCTTTTTTACACCTAACGACCGATATAGTTTTGTACAAGATACAGCTGATGCTCCTGCACCGTTTACAACTACTTTTATTTTACTTAAATCTTTATTGGCAATCTCACAGGCATTGATTAACGCAGCAGCTGAAATGATAGCTGTACCGTGCTGATCATCATGCATTAACGGTATATCCAATTCTTCTTTTAACCGTCTCTCAATTTCAAAACACTCTGGCGCTTTAATATCCTCCAGGTTAATACCGCCAAAGGTAGGTGCCATTGCCTTGACGGTGTTCACGAAGGTGTCTACGTCATCCGCATCCAATTCTATATCAAATACATCAATGTCGGCAAATATCTTAAATAGTAAGCCTTTTCCTTCCATTACTGGTTTAGAAGCAAGTGCTCCAATATTTCCTAAACCTAAAACAGCCGTTCCGTTGGATATAACGGCAACTAAATTTCCTTTAGTGGTATACTTATAAGCGTTTTCAGGGTTTTTTTCTATAGCTAAACAGGGTTCAGCTACTCCCGGAGAATAAGCCAACGATAAATCGTGTTGTGTACTGTGAGGTTTTGATGGGATAACCTTAATTTTACCAGGTCTTCCTTCTGCGTGATAATCTAACGCCGCTTGCTTTCTTGGTTTTGACATCGTAATTAAAATTTCGAATTGGCGAATATAGCAAATTTCGATGATATATAACTCTCTATTAACGACATTTATAGGTGATTATTATGTACGTTGTAGCTATATTGTGATACTATTTAACGACATATTTATCCTTAAAATATTCTTATAAGATGAAACCCAAAATTGTAGTATTTACAGGAGCTGGAATTAGTGCGGAAAGTGGAATAAAGACTTTTCGGGATAGTGGTGGATTGTGGGAGAATTACCAAATAGAGCAAGTGGCTACACCTGAAGGATGGGCTCGTAACCCTAAGCTGGTGCTAGATTTTTACAATCAAAGAAGGATACAAGCTAATAATGCAGAGCCTAATAAGGGGCATTTGGCTTTGGTTACTCTAGAAGAGAAGTATGATGTTCACATAATTACCCAAAATGTTGATAACCTTCATGAAAGAGCTGGATCCTCTAAAATTACTCATTTGCATGGTGAGTTAACAAAAAGTAGAAGTAGCCTGGAGCCAAGTTTGATTTATGATGTTCGCGGAAATTTTCTAAATATGGGGGATTTATGCGAGTTGGGCTCCCAGTTAAGACCACACATTGTTTGGTTTGGAGAAGCTGTTCCAGAAATGAGCCGCGCTATTGATATAATGCAGAACGTAGATGTTTTTATAGTTATTGGCACATCTATGCAGGTATATCCAGCGGCTAGTTTGATGGATTATGTATCAAATAATACTGCAATTTATGTGATCGACCCCGATGCCCCTAGGGTAAGAACAAATAACATCGAATACATTACAGAAAAAGCGAGTTTGGGAGTTCCAAAAATGGTAGCTCAATTATTGAAGAAAGTGTAGTCGTATTTTCTCTATCGTCTTTTTCGAAAGGGTTTTGATGCACAGTCAAGATATTTAAAAGTTAACAATCATAATTCGTACATTTTAACTTGTTCTGATATAAATCCATATTTTTGCAATCATGGTAATTTCCAAAAATGTGGAGTGGTTTTCATCTTGGTTTAATTCTCCTTATTACCATTTACTTTACTCAAATCGAGATGAAGTTGAAGCAAAACTGTTTCTTGACAAATTGATGGAATATTTCTTACCTGAGAAGGCAGATGTGTTTTTAGATTTGGCATGTGGGAAAGGACGACATAGCCAATATTTAAATGCTAAAGGATTCGATGTGATAGGAATGGACCTATCTCCAGAAAGCATAGGTAGCGCAAAAAGTATGGAGAATGAAACTCTCCAGTTTTACACCCATGATATGCGTGTTCCACATTATGTAAACCATTTTGATTATGTGTTAAACCTTTTTACAAGTTTTGGCTACTTTGATAATCCTAAGGATGACTATAAGGTTATTAAAGCGATTGCAACGGCGCTTAAAACGAATGGAGTATTGCTCATAGACTATATGAATGTAAAAAAGGTTATAGCCAACCTAAAAAGTAATGAAACAAAAGTGATTGGTGGGGTGTCTTTCGAAATTACAAGAAGTTATTCGTCTGGTTTTATCGTTAAAACAATTCAGGTGCAAGACAAGAATGAAAATTACCAATTTGAAGAAAGGGTACGAGCCTTTACCTTAGAACACTTTGAACAATTGCTATTAGCGAATAATCTTAAAGTTGTAAATTTGTTTGGCTCATATGAATTAGAAGATTTTAACGAGCAGAAGTCAGATAGATTAATAATTGTAGCAACGAAAGGTACGTAAAGTGGATTTGTGGACATTTGCAATTTTGTTTTTATCCGTTTTTTTGAGCGGGTTAAGTGTCTTGTTTATTACAATAAATGAAAAACGCTTAAAATTAATACTTTCGTTTAGCGGAGCGTATTTATTCGCTATTTCAGCAATTCACCTGCTTCCAGAAGTATACGCAAACAAAGGAGTTAATATTGGCGTATTTGTTCTAATAGGCTTTTTTATTCAGATATTGCTAGAATTCCTTACGGAGGGTATAGAACATGGTCATGTTCACTATCATATTCATAAGACATTTCCGTATACGATGTTTGTTGGGCTTTGTATACATTCTTTTTTAGAAGGAATGCCTCTTGCTGATAATCATAGTCATGTAGCAGAAACACTACTCGCTGGTTTGGTTCTTCATAAAATTCCCGTGGCAATTGCATTAACCACATTGTTGTTACAAGCAAATTACAATAAAGGAATATCACTATTTATTTTGGGTGTATTTGCCTTAATAACGCCAATAGGAAAATTTGTCGGACACATGTTAGATAATAATATGCTTTCGAACTTTGCCGATCTAACAGGTTTTATTATGGCATTAGTGGTGGGTATGTTTTTACATATTTCAACTACCATATTGTTTGAATCCAGTGATAATCACAGGTTTAATATGGTAAAGTTTGTATTAATCGTATTTGGTGCTGGAATTGCGATAATATTATAGAAAAGTTAACGATGCGAGCCTTGTTAAAAAGAGAAATTAGTGTGTTTTTAGCTTCTGTTGTGGGATATTTATCCATGACAATATTTGTATTAATTACTGGCTTGTTAATGTGGGTGTTTGAAACGGATATGAATGTGCTCGACAACGGGTATGCTAACATTAACACGCTGTTTAGTATAGCTCCTTGGATATTTTTGTTTTTAATACCTGCAGTAACCATGCGCTCCTTTGCAGAAGAGAAAAAAAATGGCACAATTGAGCTAATTCTTACTAGGCCAATATCTGATTTTAAAATAATACTCTCTAAGTTTATAGCAGGCTTCGTGCTTGTTGTCCTTTCATTGTTACCAACGTTGTTGTTTTATTATTCTGTTCATTATTTGGGAAACCCAATTGGTAATATTGATACCGGTGGAATGTGGGGTTCTTATATTGGTCTACTATTTTTAGGGGCAACATATGTGGCTATAGGAGTGTTTACCTCTTCACTAACTGATAATCAAATTGTATCATTTATACTTGCAATGTTGTTGTGTCTGTTTATGTACACGGGTTTTTCATTGGTGGGAACCTTTTCTGTATTTACGGGGATAAATGATTTGGTAATGTCCTTAGGTATTGACTATCATTATTCATCCATCAGTAGGGGCGTAATTGACCTTAGGGATGTTGTATATTTTGTAAGTATAGTTGCTGCTTTCATATTGGCTACAAAAACTGTATTAGAAAGTAGAAAGTGGTAAAAGATTGGAATAATAAAAAGAAGTTTAAGAGTTGGTCTACGTTGATGCTAGGTTTGATTAGCCTAGTGCTTATCAATGCGATTGTATCCTTCTTTTTTGTTCGCTATGATTTAACTACGGAAAAGAGGTATACCTTATCAAATGTCACAAAAGACCTCCTTAATCAATTGGATGATATAGTATACGTACAAGTTTATCTTGGAAAAGATGAAGACTTTCCTGTAGGCTTCAAGCGATTGAGGGATGCAACAAAAGAAATGTTGGATGAGTTTAAGGTTTATGCCAACGGGAATGTAGAGTTCGAGTTTATTAATGTTGTAGACAATACAGATGCTAAACAAAAGAAAGAAATTTATAAACAGCTTCGTGCAAAAGGTTTAGAACCAACTCCATTAGAGGTTAAAACGGAAGGAGGAACAATAAGTAGAGAGGTGTGGCCTGGTGCTTTAGTCAGATACAAAGGAAAAGATATTTCGTGGCAATTGTTAAAAAGGCATCATGGCATGTCTGCCGATATGCAACTAAATAATTCTATTCAGGCAATTGAATATGGATTCGCTAGTTGCATTAGGAACTTATCCATGGATGATCACCCCAAGATTGGTGTTCTGGAAGGTCATGGTGAACTAAATGACTATGAATTAGCCGATATTTTAAACGCACTTTCTTCATTTTACGACGTTAAACGAGTAAGTATTAGTGGTTCGCCAATTGGTCCAGATGACTATAAGTGTTTAATAATAGCAAAGCCCGATACGCTATTTACGGAAAAGGATAAATATGTTTTGGATCAATATGTGATGAAGGGAGGGAAGGTTTTATGGGTAGTTGACGCTATGAATACCAGTGTTGATAGTTTACGTGTTTCGGGTTCAACAGTGGCTGTACCATATAATTTAGGAATTGAAGATTTGTTATTTAAATATGGAGTTAGAATTAATCAAAACTTAATCATAGACTTACAAGCATCTAAAATACCCGTTAATAAGGCGTTTGCTGGTCAAGAACCGCGATTTGAATTGATGCCATGGCTATTTTCACCATTGGTAATGGCACAATCCGCGCATCCGATTGTAAAGAATATGGAAATTGTCAAGTTTGATTTTGTCTCTACTATGGATACGATTAAAAATGAGGGTGTAAAGAAGACTATATTGCTTACTAGCTCTAAACACGGAAAAATAATTAATTCACCTGTTAGAATTGATTTGCGAATGGCGGCATTACAAGTGGATGAGACTTTGCTAACGGATAGGAAAAAGAATTTGGCGGTATTACTGGAGGGAGAGTTTACGTCAGTGTTTAAAAATAGGGTAAAACCAATGTTAAATGGAGAACAATTTTTGGCAAGGGGGAAGCAGAACAAGATGATAGTTATCTCAGACGGTGATGTAATTAGAAATGAATTGCAGTATTCTACGAAGAAAGCATATCCATTGGGTTATGACCCTTATACTCAGCAAACGTATGGCAATAAGAACTTTATACTGAATTGCGTTAATTACCTATGTGATGATTCAGGGTTAATTTCCGTGCGAAGTAGAGATTTAACACTTCGCTTGCTTGACAAAAAGAAAGTGAGGCAGGAAAGGATGAAATGGCAAATAATTAATATTGTTTTGCCTACAGGAATTATTTTAATATTCTCCTTGGTGTATTCTTATTTACGAAGACGGAGATTTGCCAATTAGTTCATTTTTCTTACACTTCTCCCAAAGCCATACTTTTTGAATAACCTCGCCATTTACCAATAGCTGCGTCCATATCATCAGGAACGTCTGAATCAAAATGTACATAATTACCAGTAATTGGGTGATTAAACCCCAAAGATTTCGCATGAAGCGCTTGGCGTGGTAGGATTTTGAAGCAATTTTCTACAAACTGTTTATACTTTGCAAAGGTCGTTCCTTTTAGTATTCTATCTCCTCCGTAAGTAGCATCATTAAATAGGGGGTGTCCAACGTGTTTTAAATGTACTCGTATTTGATGGGTTCTACCGGTTTCAAGTTTGCATTGAATAAGTGTAACGTAACCAAACCTCTCTAGCACCTTATAATGGGTAACTGCATGCTTACCTTCATTACTTTCAGCATTAAATACCGCCATTTTTTTTCTGTCTTTCAGGTCTCTACCAATATTTCCAGTAATGGTGCCTTCGTCATCAGCAAAATCCCCCCAAACAAGGGCATAATAAACTCTATCCAAGTCTCTGTTAAAAAAGTCTTTCGCAAGCTTTGTCATGGCTTGTTCGTTTTTTGCAATCACCATTATGCCGCTTGTATCTTTGTCGAGTCTATGTACTAGTCCTGGTCTTAATGCAGACTTTTCCTCATCAATTATAGTATTGTTCTCAGTTTCAAATTCCGATTCTTGAATTGCGGCAGACTTATTAATCGGCAAGTTTTGAAAATGATAAAGCAATGCATTAACGAGAGTGCCGGAGTAATTTCCGTAAGCCGGATGAACCACAAAGTTTGGTGGTTTATTTACGATAATTATGGCATCATCTTCAAATACAATGTTTAATGGGATATTTTCTGGAATCAGTTCAATTGCCCGTGGAGCATAATTATATACGATAGCAATTTCATCATTTGGTTTAACCTTGTAGTTAGATTTGACAGGATTGCCATTTACCAGTATATTTCCATTTTCAGCAGATTGTTGGAGCTTACTTCTAGACGCGTTTTGCATTTTGCTCACCAAATACTTGTCGATTCGCAAAAATTCTTGCCCTTTGTCAACTTTAATATTAAAGTGTTCAAAAAGCTCTTCTTCTTTATTAGTACTATCGTTTTCTTCACTTGTCATTGCTATTGAACTTCGCGTTTAGTGTCTAATAAATTTACTGGTGGCTGAAACATTGCTTCCAACAATTTTAATAATGTACGATCCTTTGTCAAGATTACTTATGTTAATACCTGTCTCTTATACACATCTGACGCTGCCGACGATGTGCGTTGTG
>CAXHCC010000027.1:0-19978 GCA_964014945.1 uncultured bacterium
TTGCTATCGGGGCTGAACACGTGCACCTCCCCTCTCGAGAGGGGATTAAGGGGTGTGTTTACTTCAATAAACGTATACCCATTCATTTCGTCCCGATAGCTATCGGGAGACAACATAATTAAACACCGCAGCTTACCTATTGTCATCCTGAGCTACGAAGCCCAATTTATAAACATTGTTTATTTCTATAATTAATTAGCCCCAAAGTTTCGCAAAAAAGCAAGCTATAACGGAATATCTAAATTGGAAAATTAAGAAAATTCTTAATTATTTTATTGTAATAAACAGCTGATTTACTGTTTCTTAGCATTGATTTGAGTCCAAAAAGGAAAATAATTGCAACCATTCTGCGTATTTTTACGTTAACTTTATATAAACTATTGTAAATCAATAAAAAAGCGCACTTATTTAATATCAAATAATTTGAAGCACTAATACCCTCACCATTTTGAAACCACTTAATCCAGTTGCAGTTATCATTGCATCGTGCAAAGCATGGTGCAAGGCTATTTATGCTTATGTATTAGCAGTTTTACAAGGGGCTAAGCGCAACTCATTCCCCTCTCCATTTGGGAGAGGGGTTAGGGGTGAGGCTTTACTGTTCCTCTTCCTTCTGGTAACTTCTATTTCCTATTCCCAAACAGTTACGGAATCCATTTCTTATACAACATACACAGCTGCAGGAACTTATACGATAACCATTCCTAATAATGTAACCTCAGTACTTGTACAATGCTGGGGTGCTGGTGGTGCTGGTGGCGGTGGTGGTGGTACTGATGGAGGTTGTGGAGGTGGCGGTGGCGCCTATGCTATTAAAGAAGTTGCTGTAACACCTGGCGATTCTTATGAATTACAAGTAGGAGAAGGAGGTGATGGTGTTGCAAATGGTACTGGTGAAGACGGAACGGACTCTTGGTTTTCTAGCTCAACAGAAGTAAGAGCAAACGGTGGTAAAGGTGGTGCTACTAACGGAGGTGCTGTTGGTGCCGGAGGTACAGACGCCGGTTTAGGAGATGATGGTTATGCGGGAGGTGCTGGTGGAGAAGGAGGTACCGCACAAGGTGCTGGTGGAGGATCATCTGCATCTAAAAACACAACTGGAAATGCCGGAGCAGATGGAAATGGCACTCCAGGCGCAACAGCACCACAAGGTGGTGGTAATGGTGGTGATGGAGAAAACACAAATGGTAGTGTAGGAGTTGCACCTGGTGGTGGTGGTGGTGGTGCGGGTGATGGTGGTACGCGTACAGGAGGCGCTGGTGCTGATGGAAAAGTTTTAATTACGTATAATAAATTTACAGCGCCTGCTGCTGCTGCACATACAAGAGTTTTTGTGAAGGCTTGGGGTGGCGGCGGTGGCGGTGGTGCAGATGATGGTGGTAACGGAGGTTCTGGTGGTGGTGGTGGTGCTTATGGTAGTGCTTTATTAGCGGTGGTGCCCAGCACAGAATATGAATTATATGTTGGTGAAGGGGGCTATTTTGGCATTCAAAATACGGGCGGAGCAGACTCGGATGGAGATGACGGTGGAGACAGCTGGTTTGCCAGTTCAACAACCTCCCTTTTAGCAAATGGCGGTGGTGGTGGTGAAGGCGCTCAGGGTGCAGCTGGTGCGGGTGGTACCGATTCTGGAGTGGGCTCAGATAGATCTATAGGTGGCACTGGAGGTGTAGGGGCTGCCAATGCTGGGTCTGGAGGTGGGTCTTCAGCAAGTTATGATGGTGAAGCAGGTGTTAATGGCACCGTTTCAACCACTGGTGCTACTGCGCCTGCTGGTGGTGGTGATGGAGGAGATGGGCACTCAACTGGTTCTGGTCTTGATGGTAGTGTTCCTGGCGGTGGTGGTGGCGGTGGTGACGATTCCGATGACGACGGCGGTAGTGGAGGTCATGGTAAAATAGAAATTTATTATGATGAGCTGCTATTTATGGATGAAAATTCTATTGCAATAGATAATAATATCCAAGCTTCTGAAACAGACAAAGTAATTCATAGTTTTTCATTAACCGCTTATAATGATGCCGATGGTGTTAATGACGTTAACGTAACCGGTTTAGGTTGGACAACCACAGGTACCTATGTTGCTGGAGATATTTCCCAATTTGAATTATGGTGGGATACCGATGCTACTTTCGCAGGGGCTACAGTTTTAGACAATGTTGCAGGTGCAGGACCCGGCGCTCAAGCAGCATTTGCATTTAATGAAGACTTCACCAACGCAACTACGTACTACTTTTTTATAACCATGGATGTGGATGCCACTATTACCGATTGTGGTACCATAGCTGTTGCAGGTATGAGTACTGACAATAACAGCATAACGGCTACCATTGACGGTGGTGATGTAGATGCATTCGGAACTGTTTCAGCTGGCAGCGCCCATGCATTTAATTGCCCAGCTCCTGGAGGTGTTGCAGGTGGCCTAAAAATATGGTTGAAAGCGGATGCAGGCATCACCACTTCGGGTAGTGATGTAACCGCTTGGGTGAATCAAGGAGGGGCAGGCGAAACATTTACAAATCAAGATGCCGACGAGCCGGTATATGATGCTGATGATGCAACTGCCAACTTTAACCCAAGCCTTACTACAATAAATGCAAACGGTGGTATGGAATATTCGTCAGCTCGAAATGAGATTTTCTCTGAATATTCTCCAATAATGTGTTTTTACATGGTTAACAAAACTTCTACTAACCTAGGTACAGCTTGCCAAATGGGATCCTTTGATTGGCCTTCATTCGAAGTAAATTATTTGGGCACTGCCAATGAATTTGGCATTGCTTTAGACGATACCGATTTTGAAACTACAGGGCAACATTCAACAGCAACCATTTCCAGTAATGAAAATACTATTATTACAAGCGGGTTTAATAACGATGCAACCAGCGCTACATCTGGTAAACTGGTAAATTATAAAAATGGTGCTTTAAAAGAAGAGAAAACTAGTACCTCCGATGGTGCAGAACCAATAGGAAATCATGCAGCCACTTATATAATTTCGATAGGCGCAAATGAGGATGGAACAGCTGCTGCCCCCTCGCAAACTATAGACGGTATAATGCCTGAAATAATAATATATAACACATACGATTTAACAGCTAATGAAATACAAAGAATAAATTCCTATTTAGCCATTAAATATGGCGTAACCTTAGATCAAAGTGCAGCCGATTTGGATTATTTAGCAGCTGACGGGACAGTCGTATGGGATGCATCCGCAAATACCACCTATAAAAATGATATTGCCGGTATTGGTCGTGATGATGACCAGGCGTTGAGTCAAATAAAATCTAAATCTCAAAGTTCTGATGGTATTTTAACTGTGCATGCTGCTAATGAAGGAACAAGCAATGCCATAGGTGATATTACCTGGAGCGCCATGGCCGATAAAGAATTTTTTATGTGGGGTAACGATGGTGGTGCCATTACCATGACGACAACCAACGCACCTGCCGATTGTAAAAAAATAACCCGTACCTGGTATGTACAAGAAAGTGCTGATGTGGGTACCCTAACCTTTACTTTTGATGTTGACGATGCCGACTTTAATGTGCCTGCACTTACCTGTGGCGCTACAAGCTATGTATTGATGTACGATACCGATGCTGATTTGGATGGCGGTACAGTTGTAAAGTTATACGATGATGGTGCAACCGCTGGTGATGTTACTGGAAGTGATGGTGTGTGGACAAATAATACCATTAATATGGCAACGGGTACCTTTTTCTCTATTGGCCAGGTAGATGAACAAACTTGGACTGGTGATGGTGCTGATAACAATTGGTCTACCGACGATAACTGGCTGTACAATGTAGCACCGGTTGAAGGTAATGCCTTGGTATTTGCAGGTACTACACGATTAACACCTGTTAACGATTATGCAGCAGATACGGATTTTGCGTCTATTAGTTTTGATTTAGGTGCTGGTGCATTTGTACTGTCAGGTGCTGATATTGAAATTACTGGTGGAGGTTGTACTACAGGTGATGCATCAACAGGTAACCACACCAGTAATACCATTGAAATACAAAACAACATTACCTATAAAACCAATGCACCAACCATTACCACAACCGCTGGAGGTACCTTAAACTTTTCGGGTACCATTGATAATGGTGGACTCAACATTACCAATGCCTGTGGGGGTACCTCCACCTTTAGCGGCGTAATTTCAGGAGGCGGCACATTTATAAAAAACGGAGCCGGCGCATTAACATTAAGTGCAACCAATACTATGACAGGTGGTGTAACCTTAAATGCAGGCACTTTAAATATAGCAGATGCCCAAGCACTGGGTACTGTAGCAGGCACCTTTGCCATTACTGGAGGAACCTTTGATAATACTACTGGTGGTGCTTTATCCACCCTCAACTATCCACAAACGTGGAATGGCAACTTTACATTTACAGGAACGGATAACTTGGATTTAGGAACAGGTGCCGTAACGATAGGTGGGGCTAGTCAAATTACTACTAGCACAGCAGGTAAAACCTTAACTGTTGACGGTATTATTAGTGGTGGCTTTTTATTAACAAAAGCTGGTGCAGGTACACTAACATTAGGTGGCAACAATACTATGACAGGTGGCGTAACATTAAGTGCAGGTGTTTTACAAATTGAACATGCAAATGCCTTAGGAGCGGTTGCTGGAACCCTTACCTTAGCTGGCGGTACAATAGACAATACCAGTGGAGGTGCTTTAAATACACCTAATTATCCACAAACTTGGAGTGGAGATTTTACATTTACCGGTACCGATGACTTAGATTTAGGTACCGGCGCTGTTACTATGAGTGCAGCCAGACAAGTAACTGCGAGTGCTAGTAACTTAACCGTTGGTGGGGTTATAAGCGGAGGCTTTTCGTTAACGAAATTAGGTGGTGGTACACTTACCCTTGAAGGTACAAACACTTTTACAGGTGGTGTTACCTTAAGTGCGGGTACATTAAATATAGAGGCAGCGCAAGCCCTAGGTACTTCGGCTGGTACATTTACCATTGCTGATGGTACTACCATTAATGCTACTTCTGGTGCTATTGATATGAGTGCAACGGATAACCCAATTGCCATTAACGGTAACTTTACCTTTACTGGTTCTAATAACTTAGATTTAGGTGATGGTGCCATTACCATGGGGGCAAGCAGATCCATTACTACCAGTGCCAATACCTTAACCATGGGTGGTGTATTAACAGCTGCCACCTCTACCCTTACCTCTGCTGGTGCAGGTGGTTTATCATTTGTTTCACAAGCGGTAACATTAAGCGGCTTGGTAATTAGTGCGGGTACCTTAACTTCTACGTCTGGTAACTTAAGCCTAGCGGGTGATTTTGATAACGATGCTACCTTTGCCCATAACAACGGTACGGTTACCTTTAACGGGGCAGTAGACCAAAACTTAGGTACAAGTGCAGGTACGCAAACCTTTTATGATTTAGTAATTGCTACTACGGCGTCAGGTAACGATGTAACATTAAACGACCCAGTAACACTTGTAAATGATCTTACATTAACCACGGGTATAATATTTACCTCGGCTACCAATTTATTAACGGCTACCAATACGTCAGCAGATGCATTACCAAGTGGTGATGCTGATAGTTACATTGACGGCCCTGTTGCTTGGGCAATGAATAATGCAGCTGAATCTTATGTGTTTCCAACTGGTGATGGTGGTTCATGGGCGCGTATTGGTGTTGAAGATTTAACCAATGCGGTAACATTTACTGCTGAGTATAAAAGAGAAGATTATGGCGATGCCACACTAGATGGTGTTACCCCACCTAATAATGTTAGTAATATTGAATATTGGATATTAACACAATCTGGCGCTTCCACCGCGGATATATCCTTATTTTGGGAAGATGATGATTTTTCAGGTATTGATGAGTGTGCGGCAGATTTAACCGTTGCCCATTTTGATGGAACCGATTGGGATGATGTAGGGAATGCTGGAGGTTTTGATGATGCTACTTGTACCGATGGAGGTTGGGTGAAAGCCAACGCTGTATCCACCTTCTCTCCTTTTACCTTTGGTTCAAAAGGTGGGGCCAACAACCCATTACCAATTGAATTGTTAAGCTTTGATGCCGTGTACAATGGAACAGCTGTAGATCTTACTTGGGTTACCGCTACGGAAATAAACAATAATTACTTTACCATTGAACGCTCTACAAATGGTGTTGACTTTAAGGAAATTGCCAATGTGCCGTCTAAAGGGCTAAATGGTAATTCTACCACCACGCTTAATTACTATGAAGTAGATCCGGATGTGACAAGTGGTGTTTATTATTACCGTTTAAAACAAACGGATTTTGATGGTACGTTCACTTATTCGCAGGTAGAACAAGTTGTTATTCATGATGAGGACGAATTTGAATTCAACATCTCCCCTAACCCAAGTGGTGGGCAAACCATTGCTGCACTCATAAACGCCAATGCTGGCGATGAAGTTGCGTTAACCATTATAGATATGCTAGGTCAATTCATCTTTAATTTTGACATCAAGGTAGAACAAGATGATGCTGAATTGTACCCTATTACTTTCCCTGAACAATTAGCACCTGGCGTATACATCATCTCCGCCCAAATTGGCGATAAGGCCATTACCCGCAGAATGGTGATTGATTGATTTTTTTCTAGAAGGTAGGAGGTAGAATATAGGAGTTAGAAGGAAGTAGGAAGTAGAAAGCATTAAGTAGACAGTCATTTAGTAAGGTGTTTCGTTCTACCCATTACTTTGTCCCCCGATTGCTATCGGGGCTGAACACGTGCACCTCCCCTCTCGAGAGGGGATTAAGGGGTGCGTTTAACTTCAATAAACGTATAACCATTCATTTCGTCCCGATAGCTATCGGGACCGCTCAATGACCGCACAAAACCCCATCCCCTCTCCATTGATAAAGTATATTATCCAATATTTAAATTGTCTTCTAAACCATTCCCCAACTCACAAATTAAAACAATTAAACCAGCCTTTGGGATGATACTTTAAGCTATTTATAAGTACTAAGAAAACACCTATGTTTTACAAAATTAACTTATCATATGTTATCACCACGATACGTTAAATAGTTTATATTTACCTGATAATTTAGGGGGGGGTAAATCAATTGCAACCTTTTTATTATTATTACGTTTAACAATGTATTAAAACCTTGTAAAAAAAGATAATTTGAAGCACTAATACCCTGATAATTTTGAAACCACTTAATACATTTGCAATGATTATTGCACTATGCAAGGCATGGTGTTTATCTTTGTATAAGTATGTTGCAGCGGTTTTTCAAGGGTCTACTCGTAACTCATTCCCCTCTCCTTTGGGGAGAGGGGTTATGGGAGAGGCTTTTTTGTTCTTCTTCCTTCTAGGAACAGTCTCTTTCGCCCAAGACCAAACCGTAACATCCTACACCGTTGCAGGTGCAAATACGTTTACTGCCCCAGCGGGTTGTTACTATATTAAAGTAGAAGTATGGGGTGCTGGTGGTGGTGGTGGTACGTCTAGTGGGGCAACTTCTTGGCAAGGATCAGGTGGTGGTGGCGGTGGCGGCTATAGTATGGCTAATGTTGCAGTTACACCATATGCTGTATATAATTTATACGTGGGTACCGGTGGCCCCAAAGGTGCAACTAACTCTAGTAACGGTACAGATGGGGAAGATTCATGGTTTAATTTAGATGTATCCGATGCTACAGCGCCAACTTCTGATGCCGGTGGTATATTGGCGGAAGGTGGCAAAGGTGGCAGTTATGACCCCGCTGTTGGTTCGTACCAACCGGGTGGTGATGGTGGCGCAGGAGGAAGTTCAGCCAATGGATATGGAGATGTGAAATACAGTGGTGGTGCTGGAGCTTATGGTTGGCATGGCGCCTATGGTCAGGGAGGACCTGGAGGTACGTCAGCCGGTAATGGTTCTGATGGAGTTTATAATTCTTATGGTACCTATAATTTGGTTGTATCTCAATGTCCTGCAGCACCTGATGGTGGTGGTAATGGAGGTGAGGGCGGTTCTGGACAAGGTGGTTTGGAAAGAGATGGAGGTGATGGCGAAGTGCCTGGTGGCGGTGGCGGTGGAGCGGGAGCTGCAACAGGTAGCCCGGGAAATTTTGGAGGTGATGGCGCTAATGGTAAAGTGCAAATTACCTATGGTACAACATTGGAGTATAATTATTCAGCCCCCTGGACAGCGCCGGCGGGTATAACACAAGTAATTGTAGAAGCTTGGGGTGCTGGTGGTGGTGGCGCTGCTGGTGATAACAGCTTCTCTGATGGTGGTGCTGGTGGCGGTGGTGGTGGTTATTCTTTATCTACCTTAACAGTTGTACCTGCCACTGAATATACGGTTGTTGTTGGTCTGGGAGGTACAGGTGGCCCTGAAGATGGCGCTGGAACCGCAGGAACCGATGGAGGTGATTCTTGGTTTGCAAGCTCAACAGCATCTATTTTGGCGAAAGGTGGTACCGGAGGTACTTTTAGTGCAACTGGTGGTACTGCTGGTACGGGTGGTGCCGCAGGGTTTAGTGTGGGTGCTAATAATGTTGCTTATGCAGGTGGCGATGGTGGAGTTGGTGAAAATGCAGCAGCAGCTGATGGAGGTGGCGGTGGATCTGGTGCAGGATCTGGCGGTGCTGGTAATAACGGAACAGCCGGCGGAAGCGGTTCTACAGGTGGTACGCAAACAGGTGGTGGAGATGGTGGTGTTGGAGGTTTTGATAACACCGATAGTGACCGAGGTAATGCTTCTATGTGGGGTGCAATTGGACAAACCCCAGGTGGTGGTGGTGGTGGCGGTAGTTCTGGTAGAAATACCAGTTATATAGATGTTTACGGAAAAGGTGGCGATGGTGGTGGTGGACGAATTACCCTATATTGGTCCCCGGCCGTTACAGTTGGCGACAATGCTGAGTCTGCTACTACCGACATTGCAGCAAGTACAAGTGATGAGCTTATACATGGGTTTACCTTAACCACAATTAATGACAATGAATGTGGTGTTTTTAAATTAACCGATTTTGATTTTGTGCTTACCGGTAATTATGAAACTACCGATATTACACAATTTGAATTATGGTACAACACGGTCGATAATTTTGGTACCGCTACAGTAATAGGTACAGATGCTTCTATTGAAGCAGAAGGTGTAACTCAATCATTTACTGGTATGTCGCAAACCTTCGAAAACCAAACATCCTATTTCTGGATTACCATGGATGTATCTGCAAGTGCAGAGATTAGGGCATTAACGGTAAGCGCTACAGCATCTACAGATGTAACCATTACGCATAACGATGTACAAGTAACAGGTATTCCTTTAAATGGCTCTGCTGCTGCTAGTGGCAAACAATCATTTGTGGGAGGTACTCCTGGTGGTGTGCTTACTACCAGCGATTTATATTGTTGGTACATGGCCGATGAAGGGATTACAGGCTCCCCTACTGTTACAGCTTGGGGCGATGTTGCCGGCAATTCTAATTTAACGGCTGCAGGTGATCCCCAATTAACGGAGAATCATCTGAATTACAACCCAGTTGTTAGTTTAGATGGAACGGGGGATTATTTTTCGGGAACAACAATTCTTAACAACAACACCATAGATGACATTACCATTTTTTATGTAGCACAAAAAATTAATACCTCACCAGCCGATGTGTATGTGTTTGGTGAAGCAACTAGTGCTGGTTCTGAAGATTTTAGGGCATCGCACGAATTTAACAACGACATACGTTGGCACATACCAGAAGACGATGCTCTTACCGTAGCACATACCGATACCGATTGGGCCGAAGACCTTTATTTCATGCATTCTTACATAGGGTCTAGCACCGCAGCTACAGGTGCTTTAAATGCAGGCGAAGAAGATGCTACCTACCTAAATGGTAAATGGGAAGGCAGTTCAGCCGACCATTCTACTTGTACAGGTAATAGCAGTACTTTTTACTTAGGTGCAGATAAAGATGCCTCACCAGAGATGGAAGGATATTTAGCGGAGCTATTTATGTTTGACCAAGTACTTACAGATTTGGAAATGATTCAAGTGCGCTCCTATTTAGCATTAAAATACGGTTTTACATTGGATAACGACACCGATGCTAACGCTACACCTGATGAACAAATTGCGGCTACCGGTGTGTATGAAGGTGACTATGTTAACTCTGACGGAACCATCATTTGGGACGCTTCTGCACAAGCTTCAGCTTACCATTATGATGTGGCTGGCATTATAAGAGATGACGCTTCATTACTGGGTCAGGTAAAATCAAAATCTACCAATACCGATGCCATATTGTATGTAGAAGCAGATGATGAAGGGACCAATGCTACTACCACATTTGTGGACATGGCTGATAAAGAAAGCTTTATTTGGGGGAATAATAACGGTAATGATGTGTGGACCAGTACCAATGCAGTGAGTGGCTATAAAAAAATTGGGCGAACATGGTACGTACAAGAAACGGGCGATGTAGGAGCTTGTACCTTTGCATTTGATGTTGCAAACTCCAATTTTAATGTACCCGGAACAGGTGGCAATTCCTATTATTTATGTTATGATTCAGATGCTAACTTAGATGGTGGCACGCAAGTGTTGTTATACGACGATGGTACCAATGGCGATGAAACTGCTGATGATAATATTTGGTCTGCTGAAGGCGTTACCATGACTAACGGAACTTATTTTTCTATTGGTGCGGTGGTTGCTAGTCCCGGCGGTATGGATAATGCCATTACCTGGTTTAGGGCGGATAATGGTATAGACAATACGGTTACCACTTGGTACGATCAAATTGGTAACAATGATTTAACTCCATCAGGCGACCCAGACTGGATGGATGATACTCTTAACACCCACCCTGTGGTTGAATTTGATGGTACTGGTGATGAAATGACCGACGCTGATGGGATATTTGGAACCAATACCATTGATGAAATTACGGTGTTTTTTGTAGCGAACAGAACCTCCACAAATAATGTTTGGTTTTTTGGCGAGGCAACTGACGCTGGTGATTCTGATATTCGGGTAAGTATAGAAAATGGTGGTAATCATAAATGGGCTTTACCAGAAGATGATGATATTGATATTGCCAATGCTACATCTGGTTGGGTGGTTGATAAGTATAATATTCATTCGGCTATGGCATCAAGTGATGCAGCCAGACTGGCATTAGATGGTACTGATAAATTTTCTTATGCCATGGATGGAGAGGAATACGGAGCTAAAGCTACCCATACTACCTTCACCGGAAATAATAGTCCTTTTTACATTGGAGCAAACCAAGCAGGTGCAGATAATTATTATGGTAGACTAGCAGAGTTTTTTGTTTACACCGAAGTGCCAACAGATGCAGAGTTGTTGCAAATAAACACCTACTTGGGTATTAAATATGGCATAACCATTTCTAACGATACCGACGGTGATGGATCTCCCGGGGAAGCAAAAGGTTCTTACGAAGAAGGTGATTATTTAGCTACTGATAGTACGGTGGTATGGGATTATTCTACCACTACTGCTACTTATCATAACGATATTGCTGGTATTGCCCGCGACGATAAACAAGACTTAGGTCAGATAAAAGGCACATCCTACAGTACCGATGCTATTTTTACAATTGAAGCAGAGGGCGAAGGTACCAATGCGGCCAACAGTTTTGTAGACATGGCCGATAAGGAATATTTTATTTGGGGGAACAATAATGGAACCGCTACTTGGGGGGCAACAGGTACCAACGCACCAGCTGGATACAAACGTTTAGATCGTGTTTGGCGGGTAGAAGAAAATGATGGAGATGTGGGTACCTGTACTTTTTATTTAGACGTAAACAACAATTCATTTAACCTGCCGGGTACAGGTGGTAATCCATTTTACTTGGTGTATGAAGTTGGCGATACGGATTTTTCTGCCGGTGCTACTACAGCAATTATGTATGATGATGGTACCAATGGAAACGATGAAACTGCCGATGATGGTATTTGGACCTGTAGTGGTATTAACATGGCAGATAATACCTTCTTTTCTGTAATATCCGAAGTGGCTACTCCTGGTGCTATGAGTGGTAGCATGTTGGCTTGGTGGAAAGCAGATGCAGGTATTATTGGAGATGTTACTACTTGGCAAGATCAGGGAGCTGATAAAGATTTAACCGTTTCTGCAGGCGACCCAACAAAAACAGCAAATGCCATCAATTACAACCCTGCTGTTGATTTTGATGGGGATGACGAAATGTATGTTGTTGCCGATGGTTTATTAACCAATTTAGAAGTATACGACGATTTAACAATTTATTATGTTGCAACCGATGATGCCACTGATAACTATTTATTTGGTGAAACTTCTAATGCGGGGGGTAGACAAATTGGTGCTAGGCTTCATAGTACAACGGAATATTGGTATGTTTCATTAAATACTTTATCCGAAACGCATGCAAATACAGGTTGGGTAGCTGATAAATACAATGTACACTCTTGTATTATGGCTACCTCTTTGGCTACGCCTAATGGTACCGGTACCGCGGCATACTTTGATGGTGAATTAATTGATTCGGATGCTTATACAACACAAATTGGAGAAGACGTTCCTTTCTATTTAGGTGCTGCTTATAATGGTACAGCCAATATGACTGGTAAAATTGCAGAGTTTTTTGTTTTTGAAGATGTGCCTTCTGCCCAAGAAAAAATGCAAATAGACACCTATTTAGCCATAAAGTATGGTATTACGGTTTCTAATGATACAGATGGCGACCTTAGTTTAGGGGATGCCATAGGAGGTTTTGAAGAAGGCGATTACTTAGCAACCGATGGTACCGTAATGTGGGATTACTCCAATACCACTGTAACTTACCATAATGATATTGCTGGTATTGCCCGTGACGATGATGAAGGCTTAAGTCAAATTAAATCAAAATCGCATAGCGATGATGCCATATTATATGTGCATGCCGATGCAGAAGGAACCGATAATGATTTAGATAACATTACCTGGAGTGCCATGGCCGATAAAGAATACTTTATTTGGGGCAATAACAACGGCGATAATAACTGGACTACCACAGGCGCACCGGGCGCATATAAAATATTAGAGCGCCAATGGGTGGTAGAAGAAAATGATGGTGATGTGGGCTCACTAACCTTTGCTTTTGATGTAAGCGATACCGATTTTAATATCCCTTATGCAGAAGACTATTATTTGGTATATGACACAGATGATGATGGTTCCTTAGCTGACGAAACACCGGTTATTATGTACGATGATGGCTCATCGGGTAATGATGAAACGGGCTTGGATGGTGTATGGACAGTAAGTGGCATTAACATGGCAGATGACGCTATATTTACCTTGGCGTCTGCCGAAGTAATTGCACCGGGTGGTGTATACGACCAATTAAAAATTTGGACAAAGGCCGACCAAGGTACTAATACCGTAACCGATAATGGAACGATAGAACTATGGAGCAATTATGGTATTGGCGAACAGTTAGATGATTTAGAATCGTTTACTGGCCATTTAGTAGCGCCAACATATGATGCCGCAGGAAGTAATTACAACCCAGCGATTGAAATGTTAGAAGAGGCGGGGCTAGCACAATTAAATGCATTTGATGCAGCAAATGCATCTGGTACAGGTATATCGGTATTCTTAAAAATAAAAGGTACCGAAGGGGCTACCTATAATAATGATTATGATGTTTTGTGGGCGTTGACCGAAGCTACCTTATCTGCAACCGAAGGCTCCGCTGATGGGGAGGCAGGAATTTACGTACAGGCAGACTTAACAGATGCTGGGTTATTCCATTGGAGTCCACAAACTGCAGATATTAATGATGATATGTGTACTATTGCCAATGATAACATTTTACTGTATAAATGGGAAACAGGTACTTCATCCGCTTATCCTTATTTTGTGAATGGCAAGTCAAATGCTGTTAATGCAGCGTTTGTTCCAGAGTTTATTGGGAATAACTTCCATTTAAATACCGATGTGGATGGTCAATCGAATAACGATTCATACGATTACCAAGAAGTAATTGCTTATGAAAAGCAGTTAGATGCTACTGCGGGATCGGAACAGGACAGAGTACATACCTACTTAGCCATTAAATATGGTATTACCTTGGATAATAGCGCTGGTGGAACGGCTGGTGATTATTACGATACCGATGGGGACCTTATTTGGAATGCCGATGATGCTACCGTAAGCACCTATCATTATGATGTAGCTGGAATTGGTCGTGATGATGCGGAAGCATTGGGTCAAGTAAAATCTAAATCACAAAATTCAGATGCCATAGTGTATATAGAAGCAGACGGTGAAGGCACCAACCTTGTGAACAGTTTTACTGACATTGCCGATCAAGAATACTTTATGTGGGGTAATAACAATGGTTCTGTTGCTTGGACCAAAACCAATGCGCCAACTACTGAAGGTTATAGTATATTAGAACGTGTGTGGCGGGTAGAAGAACGTACCGGTAGTGCAGGTGACGATGATATTGGGGCATGTACTTTTGCCTTTGATGTGGAGGATGCTACTTTTGATGTAGGAAGTAATGGCATCTCTACGTTTTACCTTGTTTACAAAAATGCTTCGACTGATTTTTCTGCTGGTGCTACCATTGTTACTTTATACGATGATGGTACCAATGGCGATTCCGTAGCCAGCGATAATGTATGGTCTATTGAAGGCATTAATATGGCCACCAACACCTATTTTACGTTGGCGGCTGATGTAATTGCACCCGGAGGCGTAAGTAATTCACTTGAACTATGGATGAAACCAGATGATGAAACCGTTGGCAATTTTGTTGATGCAACCGGTTGGGCTGATTCTGGTCCGTTCAATAGGGATTTTACCACCGTTACATCCGACCCGGAAGTAATTACCGCAGCATCAGGTAAGAATTTTAATAAAATGATTACTTATGATGGTGGTGACCGTTTGGCATTAGCCACTATAACAGATGCTTTTACAGCAGGTGAATTGTTTAACGTACTGCAATCCTCAGGAGCATCTAACTTTTACGCTTCTTACTTTGGTGGTCATGAGTATGATTATTATGACCTTAGTAATTTAGATAATTACTTCTCATTTGGTACAACCAGTCGAATGGGTTGGAGATGGACTGATGGTACTCCGCTAGATGGTACAGAACGTACCGATGAAGATTTTGACACGGATAAAGCATGGGACCCAGATGATTGGCAAATAACAAACATTTATGCAGGGTCCAATAGTTGGGGCTTTAGTACCAATGCCTATTTAAATGCATCAACGGCTGAGAATACCGTAAAATTTACTGGTGGTACGGATGATTATCTTGGCCACGGATATGGAGGATATTTTACTGGTAATCAGGGAGACGTTATTTTATATAGCGCAGAATTATCTTTAACTAATCGTCAGAAAGTAAATACTTATTTAGCCATTAAGTATGGCATTACTTTAACCAACGATAATGATGGAGATACTACTACAGATGAAGTGGTGGAAGGCTCTATTGAAGAAGGTGATTATGTGGATACTGACGGTACCATTATTTGGGATGCTTCTGTCGCAACGGCTACTTACCATAACAATGTAGCCGGTATAGGCCGTGATGATGCTGAAGCCTTAAACCAAAAGCAATCCAAATCTGAAAACTCTGATGCTGAACTTACCATTGGTATTGGTGAAATTGCTACAGACAACGCTTCTAATGCCAACACCTTTACCGCAGATACGGATTATTTAATTTGGGGTTGTAATGGTGCAACAGGTATATCTGCAGCTGTAACTGCAGGTGCAACAGCCGACTTTATAAAAGACCGAGAGTGGTATTGCATGGAAACAGGCACCGATTATACAGATTACGATTTAAAATTTGATATTCCAGGCAACGCCTTTAACATCGAATTGTATATTGATGATGATGGCGACTTTTCTAATGCTACCATATCAGGGGTTACACCTGTTATTGCTGGCAAAACAGTAACCTTTTCTGGGGTAGATTTAGATAATGGAGATTTCTTTACCATTGGTTACGACCAAACAGCACCAGGCGGTGTTGCTAACAATTTAGAACTTTGGTTACAACCAGATGATGAAACCGTAGGTAATTTTGTAGATGGAATCGGTTGGGAGGATATTTCTGGTAACGACAATCACTTCACGGATGTTGATTCTGACCCAGAAGTGATTGCAGCTGCTTCTGGTAAAAACTTTAATAAGGTTGCTTATTTTGATAGTGACGATCATTTAAACCTAGCTTCTTTTACAGGTGGATTTACAGCTGGCGAAGTGTACGCCTCTGTACAACAAGTTGGTACTGGTAGTCAAGAAGGTTTCCCTTTTAATTTTAGCGGTCATAGTACACAGGCATATAATTACCTCTTTGATAGACATTATGTCGGTTTTGGTAACACCAATCGTTATGCCTTCGAGTGGGGTGATGGAACAAAGGTGGATCATCCAGAAGGCGGAACAGGAACTTGGACAACATACGCCAATACCGCTATAGATCCTACCAATTTTAATATTATCAATATATACTCACAAACCGATGATATGGCCATGTACAGCAACAGTTATATACAAACTTTATGTACTGATAATACGGTTAGTTTTGCTGAAGATGGAACTAATGTTATAGGTGAAAGCGAATTCACCTTTGATGGCTATGAGGGTGATATTATTTTGTACAGCGATGTAAAAACAACTACCGAAAGAGCAAAAATTAACACCTATTTAGCCATTAAATATGGCATTACAATGGGTAATGATGCCAATAATGAGGGCACCACAGATGAATTAATTACCGGTATTATTTACGAAGGTGATTATGTAGATACCGATGGTAATATTATTTGGGATGCTTCCGTGGCAACCGACACCTATCATAACGACATTGCAGGCATTGGTCGTGATGATGCAGAAGGTTTAGGGCAAGTAAAATCTAAATCAGAAAATGATGATGCTATCTTATATGTAGAAGCAGACGGAGAAGGAGACAATGAGACCAATAGCTTTGTTGATATGGTAGATTTAGAATACTTTATTTGGGGGAATAATAGTGGTGCCGCTACGTTTTCGGGGGTTACTACTTCTAGCGATTATGTTTGTATAGGCCGCACCTGGTATGTACAAGAAAGTACAGGTGGTGCTGGTGATGATGATGTAGGCGACTGTACTTTTGCTTTTGATGTAGCTGATAGCGATTTTGATGTTCCACTAACGAGCGGTAATCCTTATTATTTAGTATATGAAACTGGCGATAGTGATTTTTCAACTGGTACACCAACTGAAGTGAGGTTATACGATGATGGTACCAATGGCGATGAGACGGCTGATGACAATATATGGTCTGTTTCAGGTGTGAACATGCCAACCAATACCTACTTTACCATTGCGGCATTGGTGCCTGCGCCAGGTGGTGTGTCGGCAGGTTTAAAATTATGGTTTAAAGCCGATTATGGCGTAACCCTTTCGGGTACCGATGTTACAGCATGGGCTAACGGCCCTACTGGTGAATCGTTTACCAGTCAGTCAACTACTGAACCCGTTTATTCTGCTGCTGCAGCTACGTGGAATTTTAACCCATACATTACTTTTGGTGACGACGGTTTAGAATACATCGTTACCGACGGTGAAATTTTTGCCAACACAGATGAAGTAATGGGGTTCTTTGCAGTGAATAAGTCTGACGATTCTCAAGGAACCTTATTACAAATGGGCGAGTTTGATTATCCTGCATGGGAAGTTAATCTAGGTGGGGATGCCGGTGAATTTGGTATCGATCCGGACAATACAGATTTTGAAGATGGGGCGGGTGTTCATACCACACAAACCATTACCACTGGAGAGAACACCCTTATCACCAGTGGTTGGAACAATACAACAGGTGGTGGAACCGATGGCAAAGTATCCAACTATAAAAATGGTGCATTTAAGGAAGAATTATCCAGCACTTCTGATGGAACTCAAACAATTGGCAATGCAACTGGTCATGATGTTTCTATTGGTGCCAACGACGATAATGACCAAGATTTAGAAGGTTCACTTCCGGAAGTAATTGTTTACAATGAATACGATTTAACAGCCACACAAATTCAACAAATCAACACCTATTTAGCTATAAAATACGGTGTTACTTTAGACCAAAGTGCTGCTGATTTAGATTATTTAGATTCTGAAGGAACAACCATTTGGGATGCTAGCACCAATACTACCTATAAAAACGATATTGCCGGTATTGGTCGTGATGATGCAGAAGCCCTGAGTCAAATTAAATCTAAATCGGTTAATAGCGATGCAATTATTACCATTTTGGCGCATGGTGAGGGAACGGATAACAATATTGATAACATTACATGGAGCGCTATGGACAATGAGGAATACTTTATTTGGGGTAACGATGGTGGGGCGATTACTTTTACAGAAACGAATGCGGCTGCAGGTACTCAAAAAATCACCCGAACGTGGAAAGTACAAGAAAGCACAGGAGATGGAGATGGAGATGTGGGTGCTGTAACCTTTATGGTGGATGTAGACGATGCCCAATTTAATATTCCTGAACTTACCTGTGGTGCAAGTAGTTATATTTTAATGTACGATAGTGATGTAGATTTGGCGGGTGGTACGGTAGTTACTTTATACGATGATGGCGCTACAGCAGGTGATGAAACGGCAAGTGATGGCATTTGGACCAATAATACAGTAAATATGCCAAACGGTAGCTTCTTCTCCATTGGTGAAGCAACAAGCTTCCAATGGGATGGTGGAGGTGGCGATGATAATTGGACAACTGCCGCCAACTGGGCCAACGATGTGGCGCCTGTTGCTGGGGATGCAATTGTTTTTGCAGGAAGTGTAAGAACAACACCTAACAATGATTTTGCTGCCGGTACAACGTTTGCTGCCCTTGACTTTGATGCGGCAGCCAGCGACTTTACAATAGGTGGTAACGATTTTATCATTAGCAGTGCTGGTTGTACGAGTAACGCAGCAATAACAGGTAGCAATACTGCGAATACCATGACTATTAACAATAACATCACCTTTAGTACCAACGCACCTACTATTACTACAACATCAGGCGGAGCAGTTGTATTGGCTGGTACTGTTGCCAACGGCGGTTTTGATATTACCGTTAATTCAGGTGGTACAGGTACTATTAGCGGTGTTGTTTCGGGTACAGGAGGCATTACCAAGTCTGGTACAGGTTCCTTAACCCTATCTGGTGCAAATACTTATTTTGGAGGCCTTACGTTAAGCGCGGGCACACTTAACCTTAACCATGCCCAAGCAATTGGTGCTACGTCTAGTATACTTACAATTGCGGCCGGTACAACCATTGATGCCTCCAGTGGCGATGTTGATATGAGTGCCAGAGATAACCCAATTACCATGAATGGCGACTTTACGTTTACAGGTACCAATAATTTAGATTTAGGTGATGGTACTACCACTATGGGAGCTGATGTAACCATTACAACAAGTACGGCTGCTAAAGCATTAACCCTTGGTGGTATAATTGGTGATGGTGCCTCTGGTTACACCTTAAGCAAATCAGGAGATGGTACGCTTACTTTAAATGGCACCAACACTTTTACAGATGGTGTTACCTTAAATGCAGGGCTATTAAACATTGGAAACGTACAAGCATTAGGTACGGTTGCAGGTACGTTTACCATTGCTGGTGGTACAATTGATAATACCAGTGGTGGTGCCTTAGCTACCCTAAACTACCCACAAACTTGGAGTGGCGACTTTACGTTTACTGGTACCAATGATTTAGATTTAGGTACAGGTGCTGTTGCAATGAGTGCGAATAGACAGGTTACTGGTAGTGCCAGCGTTTTAACTGTTGGTGGTATTATTAGTGGTGCATTTAGCTTAACAAAAGCTGGTGCAGGTGCGCTTACCTTAGAAGGTACCAATACATTTACAGGTGGTGTAACGTTAAGTGCAGGTACTTTAAATATTAGTAATGCACAAGCATTGGGTACAACGGC
>CAXHCC010000028.1:0-19744 GCA_964014945.1 uncultured bacterium
GCCTGCTGGGTAGGCATAATGCAATCGAATCCATTCAATACCCTGTACGTCAGAGAGGCGTCTTAACAAATCCGCTAAACTGCGCTTTTTGTAGATGTCTAAACCGTAATAGGTTAAATCTTGGGCAATAAGCAACAATTCCTTTACCCCTCCTTGCGCCAATAATGTAGCTTGCTTTACCAAGTCTTCCATAGGCGTAGAAACATGCTTACCGCGCATAATTGGTATGGCACAAAAAGAACAAGGCCTATCACAGCCCTCTGCAATTTTAAAATAAGAATAATGACTAGGCGTAGATAGTAAACGCTCGCCAATTAACTCTTTTTTATAATCTGCTTTTAAGGTTTTTAATAAGCGCGGTAATTCCTTCGTACCAAAATAAGCGTCTACATTGGTAATTTCTTTCTCTAAATCACCCTTATAGCGTTCGCTTAAGCAACCGGTTACATACACTTTATCCACCAAACCTTCTTCCTTAGCATCTGCGTACTTTATAATGGTATCAATACTTTCTTGTTTGGCTTCTTCAATAAATCCACAGGTGTTTATTACCACAATACTTGCATCGCCGCTTGTGCTTTCATGCTCCACCTCCATGTTATTAGCCTTCAGCTGACCCATCATCACCTCGCTATCCACCAAGTTTTTGGAACACCCTAGGGTGATTACGTTTACTTTATTTTTTTTGAGGGTTTTGGTTTTCACGTGTAGGTAAACGTATTAGCTCAATAAACTATCAACAAACTCCTTTTTATCAAACAACTGCAAGTCTTCCATTTGTTCACCAACGCCTATGTACTTTACTGGAATTTGAAAGGAGTCGCTAAGACCTATAACTACACCACCTTTTGCCGTACCATCTAACTTAGTAAGCGCTAGCGCGTTTACCTCGGTTGCAGCGGAAAATTGCTTGCATTGCTCTACTGCATTTTGCCCAGTAGAAGCATCCAGTACCAATAATACCTCATGCGGAGCACCAGGTATCTTTTTTTGCATTACCTTTTTTATTTTGGTTAACTCATTCATTAAATTAACCTTATTGTGCAAGCGCCCTGCCGTATCTATAATTACTACATCCGCATCTTTTGCCAAGGCTGAACTAACGGTATCAAAAGCAACAGACGCGGGGTCAGCGTTCATACCTTGTGATACAAGGCTAGCACCCGTTCTTTCACACCAAATTTTTATTTGATCCACAGCTGCAGCTCTAAAGGTATCCGCAGCACCTATTACCACACTTTTACCTGCAGCAATAAACTGGTGGGATAGTTTACCTATAGTAGTGGTTTTACCAACACCGTTAACTCCCACTACCATAATCACATAAGGTTTCTTATCTAACTGGTCTGTTATTTCGCTTTCCCTACCTTCGCCTAGTAGCATATTCGAAATTTCGTCCTTTAACAACTGTTGTAATTCGGAAGTTTGAATGGAACGCTGTTGGGACACACGTTTTTTTAAGCGCTCAATTATTTTTAAGCTGGTATCTACCCCTATGTCGGAAGTGATAAGTGTTTCTTCCAAATTCTCCAACACTTCATCATCAATGGTTGCCTTACCTAAAATAGCATTGGATAGTTTGCTAAAAAAACTTTGTTTAGTACTAAACAAACCTTTGTTTAACCTTTCCTTTTTTTCTTTGTTAAAAAATCCAAATATGCCCATTTTGCTTACGGATCGCTTATAAATAACAAAAGCCCCCTTGTAATAGGGAGCTTTACAATATTAAATCATCACAAAAATTACTTTGAAAAGAAATCCTTAACGTGATCGTTGTGTACAATTTCTTCTTTAAATGAGTAAGAACCTGTTTTTGGAGACTTAACCATTTTAATAACTTTCGTAAAGTTATTTCCTTTTCCTGTTTTTAACGTTGCTACAACCTTCTTTGCCATTTTCTTTAAGTATTATAAGTGTGTAGTTAACTACTACTTAATTTCTTTGTGTAATGTTACTTTCTTTAAAACTGGATTAAATTTCTTTAACTCCAATCTTTCCGCTGTGTTCTTTTTGTTTTTAGTAGTTATGTAGCGAGAAGTACCTGGTTGACCAGATTCTTTGTGCTCCGTGCACTCTAAAATTACTTGAACCCTATTTCCTTTCTTTGCCATTTTCTTCTGTTCTTTTATTATTTAGTCAAAAAACCTTTTTCTCTTGCTTCTTTCAAAACAGCAGAAATTCCTTTTTTGTTAATTGTACGAAGCGCAGCAGTAGACAACTTTAAGGTAATCCACTTATCTTCTTCAGGAATATAAAATTTCTTGGTTTGAAGGTTTACATTAAACCTTCTCTTCGTCTTTATTTTAGAATGCGAAACGTTGTTTCCAACAATCGCTTTTTTTCCCGTAATCTCACAAACTCTTGACATGATCTTTTTTTAATATAATGTTGTGTCCTTTTTTTCGGACTGCAAATATCATAATTTTAATGGAAACGACCAAATAGAAAGGGAAAATTGTTTCTATTCCCTATTCCCTACAAAAGATTCGTTCACAAGCACTTAAAACTGTAGGTAAATTGGCATTACCTGATCGGCCTGTTTTACTTGTATTACCAGCCATACAAAAGCAAATAAAATCATTACCCTGCCCAACAAGGTAATTTTAGAAAGTACTTTAACGCTAATGTTTTCATATAACCTTGGCAATGCATGCAATATATAGCCACTCAACAATACTATAAACACCCATTTATACCCTTCAATGAGTTTATAAAAGGCTATGCCGTTAAAATTACCCACTATTTGGGTAATTATTATTTGCGCATCATTAAAAGAGGCTGCTTTAAAGAAAATCCAGCAAAAGCAAACAAAATGAAAGGTAAGCAGTACCCCCAGCAGCTTTAAAAAGAATTTAGCCACTGCACCTTCTACAGGTTTAAACAAACTCATTCTTAACTTATCCAATGCCAATGCCACCCCATGCATACCTCCCCACACCACAAAATTTAAGGAAGCGCCGTGCCATAAACCACCCAGTAGCATGGTAATCATTAAGTTTATGTATTGGCGCAACTTACCTTTACGATTACCCCCCATGGATATATAGAGGTAATCTTTTAACCATGACGATAAAGAAATGTGCCACCTACGCCAAAACTCTGTAATACTCGACGACTGGTAAGGTGAATCAAAGTTTTCATTCACCTTAAAGCCCATCCACCTTGCCATACCAATTGCCATATCCGAATAACCTGAAAAGTCACAATAAATAACCATGGCATAACCATACACCCCAAACAAACACTCAATGCCGGAGTGCCGAGAAGGATCATCGAAGATGTATTGCACAAAGTTAACGTAGATGAAATCGGAGATGATGACTTTTTTAAACAAGCCGCCCAGGATTAAGTACAGGCCTTGGGATATATCATGCTTGGTAACAGTAATTTTTTGACGTATTTGCGGTATAAAATCGGCCGCCCTCACAATTGGCCCCATTACCAGTTTAGGGAAGAAAGACAGGAAGAACAAATAATCTAAAAAGCCTTGCACGGGTTTAAACCTACCCCGGTATACATCTATGGTATAACTAATATTTTCAAAAGTGTAAAACGATATCCCAATCGGCAAAATCAGATCTAAAGGCTCTATGGTGCCTAAATGCAGATCATTTATAATTTCGATAAAAAAGTTGGTGTACTTAAAATAAAACAGCAAACCTAGGTTAATGATTAAACTAAGAACTAACACCGCCTTTTTAGTGGATGTTTTGGAGGCCTTAAAAATCCAATTGGCCAAATTATAGTCTATAATGGCAGCGGCAATTATAAAGCCAAAATAAAAACCACAGGCCTTGTAAAAGAAGTACAACGAAAAGATAATGAAGTAAATAACACGCGGCAGCTTGGTTTTATACAAAATCTGATAGCCAAACAAGAACACAAAAAAGAAAAACAGGAAAAAGCTACTGTTAAACAGTAAGGGGTCATCGGGGTTATATAACAACTGCCCCACTAGCTTATCCTTGTCTACGGCCAATAGCAACAGCTCCTTTTGATGTTGTAAATACGCTATTAACTGATTTAGATAATCCATGTGTAATGGGCAAACGGTGCTTATTTTCGTTTTTTAATAATAAAATTGTTATAGCCGCGCATTATAGCATAATATAAGAGCCTACCCTGTAACTGGTATCCTTTAGCTGTAAAATGCACTTTATCATGTGCTGCCAAACCTTCATCCAACCAATCATCCATCGACCCTACTCCACCCATTACTTCATGCAAATCCCAATAGGGCAATTTATGTTGTAAACAGTAATTAATAATGGTAAGTCGCACAAAACGCATATCCGGATTTTTAATACGTTTTGATTTACCCATTCTGTATGAATCGGGGGGTGTTGTTAAAATAATGGCGGCATTAGGGTTGGTTTTTCTTACATCCACCAACAAGGAATCCATTTGTCGATAAAACTCAGCAGGGTTAATACCCGGTTTATAGCCTTCATTGGTACCCATAGAAAATATAACCAAATCGGATTTTAAATAAGCAAACTGCTCAATAAAATGCGCTGAATTCACATAATGTGTGTACTTAGCTCCATTTGCACCTATCATATTGTACAGTACGCCTACTGAATCATTCTCTAGTAAGGTACCATAGATTCTAGTTTTTAATAAGGCCGATGAATCTTGCGCGTAACTTTTTAGCAACACTTTATGGGCAGGCGCATCAAATACATAGGTAGAAGCAAAGGGATGTCCTGTCGTGTCTGTATTTATATAGAAACTGCTATCACAGGCAGTATCCAAACAAATGGCCATGCTGTAAGCAGAATCTTTTTCGTGGAACAGTGTTAGCTTAGAAAACTGATAACCCAGTCCCGGTTGGTCTTTTACGTTAAAACCGAGCGTAGCGGTGCTGTCTTTTGTTTCAATGGTAAATGCGCCAATACCAATTGGCAATGGTTGGTTTGGAAAAGCGTTTCTTTTTGCCTCCCATGCGGCATTGGAATAGGAGTTATAAGAAGCAGGTTCGTTACTCTTGGCTACATGATAAGGATAAACAAAACCCCTACCCGCATTACCAAAACGCAATTGTAACAATTGTCGCACTTCTCCCGAAAACATATCCGCTTGCAAATGCGAATCGCCTACATGCGCAATATTTAGTCTACGTAATCGCTCATTCTCCAGCAAAAACATTTTTTGATAGAAGCGTCTTAAGTTTCTGTTCTCGTTCTCAATGGTGTTAAGCTCATTAACAATAAAGTCATATTCTTTTACCAAATAGGCTGTATCGCTTTGCGCAACACCAATTGCACTGCTGTATATGCAAACTACTACCATTAATAGCCTTTTTATGTAATTGTTGGCCGTATAGATTTTAGTTGGTTGCATAGCTTTTATAATAATCTTTGTATTCACTTAACAGTTTCTCAAATAACATTTTCCCTACCCTGCTTGCACCTCTATGATTAAAATGAGCATAATCTTTTTTTGCATAAACTGTATCACCTTCTACCCATTTAACCATAGATCCATAACCACCCATAGCATCATACAAACTCCAAAATGCCAATTCATTATCCTTGGCCAAGCGTTTTTGTGTAGCTAATAGTAAGGGGGCACTCGGATCGGTCTGAAATTTCCCATTTTTATTATAACCCTTATCCCCTACGCTAATTAGCAATATGCTTACCCCAGGAAAACTTTCTTTAATGTGATTAATAACTTTAGTCATGCCAATTCTATACCAGGAATAGGTAGTAGTATTTGGGTTTAAGGCATTTAAACCATATTGCAAAATAATTAAATCATAGTTTAAGCAAGTATTGGTGCCAGAATAGATAGCCTTTTTTACTCTATAATTAGGTAAACCTGAGTTACCCCTAAAGGAATAATTATCTACCAACACACCCCTTTCACTTTCAAAGCTAAACCCGTAAATGTCCATAGGTTTTTTACACTTAAAATAAGCATCAACAACTAGGCTATCATTGTCATTAACGTGTGTTATTTGATTTACTTCGGCTTTTCCGTCCAATAAATATTGCTTGTTATTGATGATTACGGAGTTGTGTTTAGAACCTTTTCCGTAAATAAGTTTAGTGTTGTAAAACCTATCCAAGTGCTTACTGGAAGGAGCTGAATATTTTACCCACGAATTAGAGGTTTTATCACTGTATTTAAAATCCTGAATATCGGTAGGCACAAAACCATAACCAGAAATACCTAAGCCATGCCTTTCTGGCTTTTGACTAAAAAACTTATAGGTTGTCCACCCTTTAAATTTGTGTTTAATGCTCTTCCTAAAATAGGATACAATGGATGTGATGGGCACGTATCCTACCCCATTTCCGCCAAATTCATCTTGCATTAAGGCGCGTAAATCTTGAGAAATCAAATCGCCTTCAATCATTGAATCCCCAAAATATGCAATACGTGTTTGCCCTTTACCTTGCTTTGTAGCTTTTAGCGATTCAAAAAAACTGGCCAAAGTAGTAGTGCTTCCTTTTTTAAAATCAACAATATTGGTAGGATCTAAACGACGCATGGCAAAAGCCATACTATCCTTAGCAATGATGGAATCATTAATAATTGAACCTGGTAAGGGTGCTTTACTTACCGCACCCGACAATAAAATTTCAGAAAAAGGTTCTATGGGCTTTGTTTGTAAGCCCCATACATCTAAGCGTGAATTAAACAAGGAAAGTATGCCTAAACAAGCAATTAACAGCAACAAACTTATGAAAGGCTGTGCTACTTTACTTTTATCTTGTTTCATTACATTAATGTACGGCCATTAGCTCTACATCAAAGGTAAGTTCAGCTTTTGGAGGAATAACTGGCGCCCTTCCTGCTTCGCCATAAGCCAATTGATAAGGAATTACCAAACGTAATTTATCACCTACGGACATTAAGCCAATACCTTCATCCCAACCCGGAATTACTTGTCCTACACCTAAGGTAAACGTTATGGCCTGACCTCGTTCTATGGAAGAGTCAAATATTTGACCATTTGCTAGGTAACCAGTATAATGTACTTTAACCGATCTTTGTGCTTGCGCTTTGGTATCACTTCCTGAACGATTTACTTCATAATACTTTAAACCTGATGCAGTGGTTTTCATCTCCAAACCATTAATATCAAAAGGCTTAATCTCAATTGGATCTTCTACTTCCACAATTTCAATATCAAATATCAAATCCGCTTTTGCAGGAATCGTTGGTGGCATTCCTCTTTCGCCATAGGCTAAATTGTAAGGAATTATCAATTTACCGCGCTCTCCTTGTTTAAATAACGCAATACCTTCATCCCAACCAGCAATAACTTGTCCTTTTCCTACTGTTAGGGGTAGCGGTTGTCCACGCTTAAAGGAAGAATCGAACAATTTACCATCCATTAAAAAGCCGCTATAGTGCACTTTTACTTTAGAACCTTTTACTATTTTATGCCCTTCAGGGTTGCTTTTAAGTACTACATACTTTAAACCCGTACTGGTGGTTATGGTATCTTTTCCGTCCACATCCCATGGCACAATTTCATCGCTTGTTTGCATTTCTTTAGCTGTTAAATTAAAATAACCATATTGCTGAGCACCAATGATAGCTGCTCCTATTAATACTGCAAGAATAATTACTTTTTTCATTGTTTATATTATTTTATCATTTGACCCATCTGCTCCATTTGCGGGTTAGGCGTTATTGCCAATAATTCCACATCAAATACCAATGGTGTAAAAGGTGGTATTCTACCACCGGGTTGTGCGCCGTAACCCATTGCTGATGGAATAATTAATTGTGCTTTACCGCCAACGCTCATATACGAAAGTCCTTCATCCCATCCTGGTATTACTTGTCTGGCACCTAGCATAAACTCAAATGGCTCACCTCTATCTACAGAAGAATCAAATACAGTGCCATCAACAAATTTACCCGTATAATGCACTTTAATTTTATCTCCTGGTGCAGGTTTGTTACCATTACCTTTCTTGGTTTCTACATAATACAAACCAGTTTGTGTTGGCTCTGCGGTTACATTGTTGTCCGCTACATAAGCTTCAATCTTCGCCAATTCCTCATCTTCCATGCGCTTCATTTCCGCCATATATTCCGCTCGCATTTTTTCTACTTCCGCTTTAGGAATTACCGTATCTAATTTTACTACAAAATTTACGATGCTACCTGAATCAATAAACTCAGGGCGCTGATCCTCAAAAAACTTAGCAAATAATGAATCTGCGCTAAACCTAAAACTAGCACTATCACCTTTACGCATCATCATTAAAGACTCTTGCACACCACCTGCAAATGCAGGTTCCTGCACCAAAAGTTCTATGCCTTTACCACTACGGCTCATAATTTTAGAATCTACAAACACACAATCTTTATCGCTGATAAACTGAAACTGTATGGCAACCAAATCGCCAACAACTGGACTTAAGCCCGTATCGTTCTTTTGGTAAAATTTATAGTAGGTACCCGCCTCTGTTTGCTCATAGCCCTCGTATGGCGAATTATCACAAGCCGTTAATAGTAAGGCTGCACCTGCAACTGTTAATAATGCTTGTTTTAGAAAGTTAATCTTCATTGTGTTGTTTTGTATGTTAGTTGATACTAATTAATTCTACTTCGTAAATGATGGGCGTGTAAGGCGGCACTATTCCAGTAGATGAGCCCGCTGCTCCGTACGCAAGATGCGAAGGTAAAACAAATTTTTGTTTACTTCCCTGTTTAAGCAGGGCAATTATTTGCTCCATTCCTTCTAGTACCTGCCCCTCTTTTTTATAGGTAAAGCTTAAGGGTTTACCAGCCATGTAAGTACTTTCAAAAACAACCCCATTTAAAAAACTGCCAGTATAATGTATACTAACCGTAGCGCCGTTATGAGGTTTATAAATAATAAGGCTATCCTCTCCTGCAACCAGCAAACCGCTTGGTAATTCTTTAAAGACGATTCCGCAGGTATCTAGGTAACGTGCTAACTTTTCGCTCTCCGTATGTATTTGTTCCTGATTTGTTGCCGATGCCTCAGCAACTTCCGCTTCCGTTTTTATGCTCACCAATCTTACATCCAGCTTTACTTCATCTGTAGCGCTTAAAAATTTAGGGCGGGCTGTTTTAAAAAAGTGGGTAAATAAAGAATCAGCTGGTACAATAAAACTGTACACATCGCCTTGGTGCATTTTTAACAAACCTTCTTCAAAGCTGCCATTAAAGGAAGGTGTGCCCACTGGCAACAATATTTTGCCCGCATTGTTGTAATTATAGCTGCTTAAAAACACAGAGTCGTCCAGTGTTTTATAGGTAATCTCCAATTCCAACACATCCCCTAACTGTGGTTTGGATTCGCCTTCACCAAAGGCTATATAACGGTAATGCAAACCGCTAGCCATTTCCGTATAACCCTTGTGTTTAACCATAAAATTACAGCCAACCGCCACAACCAAACAAAACAATATGGTAAATCCCTTAAGTGCTTTCATTACCTAACAAATATCCTTACTATTTGCATGCTATGTGTGTCGACTTATGCAATTTTATTAACCATGTATGCAGGTATTGCCGTAACTTGTGCCTCTGAAAAAGCAACCCTAAACATACACTAGGTATTTTGACTGACACCCTTGCAAAAGACGCTTACGCTTCTAAATTTATTAACCATACCAATAAGCACGTTTTTTTAACGGGCAAAGCAGGTACAGGCAAAACCACCTTGTTGCAGCACATTGTTAAAAGCACTTTTAAAAAATGTTTGGTGGTAGCACCAACGGGCATAGCAGCCATTAATGCAGGGGGCAGCACCATACACTCTCTTTTTCAGTTACCTTTTGGCACGTTTATACCCAGAAAACTAATTACACAAGACTTTAGCGAACAGGTAAAATTAAACGACCCGTCTACCCTGCTGCAGCACCTACAAATGTTTAGCAGCAAACGTAAATTATTGCGCGAACTGGAACTGCTGATAATTGATGAGGTAAGTATGCTACGTGCCGATTTATTGGACGCCATTGATGTAGTGTTAAAACATGTAAAGCGCCGTAAAGACATCCCCTTTGGTGGCACACAAATTTTATTTATTGGTGACTTATTGCAATTACCACCCGTAGTAAAGCCAGAAGAATGGCGTTACTTACAACAACATTATAAGAGTCCCTATTTTTTTGAGGCGGTGGCCTTGCAAGAAAACAAACCTGTTTATATAGAACTAGACAAAATATACCGCCAAACCGATAACACTTTTGTAAAGCTGCTGAACAATTTGCGTAACAATACCGTTACCAAGGAAGATACCGAATTACTCAGCAGCTATTACCAACCTAACTTTAAGGAACACACGAAGGATAATTACATAACGCTAACCACCCATAACCATAAAGCCCAGCAAATAAACAGCGACTTGCTGAACAAGCTCTCCACAGACTCCTTTTATTATGAAGCCAGCATAAGTGGCGATTTTAACGAAAGCGCCTACCCCATTGAACAACGCTTAGAACTAAAGGAAGGCGCGCAAGTAATGTTTGTGAAGAATGATATAAGTGGGGAACAACGTTATTTTAATGGTAAAATTGGCACCGTAGCTAAATTAACAAAAGAGGCCATACACGTTAGCTTTGCGGAGGAGAATACCAGCATTAAAGTAGAACCTTATGAATGGGAAAACATAAAATACAGCCTGAACAAAACCACCAACGAAATTGAAGAACACATAAGCGGCCGCTTTAAACAATACCCCATTAAATTGGCCTGGGCCATTACGGTGCATAAAAGCCAGGGCTTAACCTTTGACAAAGCCATCATTGATGTAGAAAGCGCCTTTGCAGCAGGACAAGTATATGTGGCCCTATCTTGTTTGCGAAGTTTAGATGGCTTGGTATTAACCTCTCCCATTAAGTTGGATACCATCAATAATGATAGTACCATTACCGGTTATGCCAAAAAGGAAGTAGCTGCACAAAACCTGCCCGACTTATTAAGCGCAGAAACCTATGCCTTTTTGAAGGACTATTCCATTAAATGTTTCCAATTTATGCCCTTGCTTACCGCATTGAGGGAGCATAGTAATAGTTATGTAAATAACGATAAAAAGCAAGCCAAACAAAAGCACCATAACTGGGCCTTGAGCATAGAAAAGGAAGTAGCCGACATAGTACCCCATGCCGATGGTTTTAAACGACAAATTGCCAATATTCTTCATAATAAAGAAGCAGGGCATTTAGACTATTTACTTAAACGCGTTACGGCTGCCCGCGATTACTTTTCCCCTATTTTAAAAGGATTGTCTAAAAAGATATTTGAGCACATGGAGGCTGTAAAAGGGCAAAAGCAAATGAAAACCTATTTGGGGGAATTATTGGGCTTGGAGGTATTGGTAAACGAACAATACAAATTGGTGAACAAAGCCACTTTGCTTATAGATAGTCACATTAACAACACCGAAGTAACCGGGGCTGACGTGCGTAAAACCTGCTTTGACCCCAGCCGTGTAGAACAATTAAACAAATTGTACACCCAGCCTGCCAAGAAAAGTAAAGGCCCTAAAAAACCAAAAGTTGATACCAAAGCCGTGAGTTTTGACTTATACAAAGAAGGCTTGGGCATTGAGGAAATTGCCAAACGCCGCGACATGGTACCCAGTACCATTGAAGGACACATGACTTATTTTATTGCCAAAGGCCAAGCCAAAGCCAGCGACTTTATGCCCGATGATAAAATTGAAATGATCATTGCCGCCTCCAAAAAGTTGGACACCTTTCATTCTGCCAGCATTAAAGAAGTACTGAGTAATGATTTTAGTTATGGGGAAATTAAAATGGCTTTGGCAGCGCATTTGGCGGAGGAGTAAAATTTTATCCTATTGTGTTAACAAACTATAATACAAGGGATTTTATCTAAGATTTCGCCTATAGGATTTTAATCATTAATGGCTTAGTTTTATTCCGTATAATAAATGTATAACAGCAACCCAACTATCCGCTTACAAACGGTGTTTGTTGTCGGCTTTGGAGCTGATATGATTGGGAAGTATAAAAATCGCAGTAATTTCCACATAAGAAATATAAACAACATATATTGTTTAGCCAATTGTTGTGCGGCATATTATGATTAACAACCCACAAAATGGCACATTTGGTTTTGCCAACAAACAAGCCAATGCTCAAAAAACCAAAAGAGCCATTTTTTTTCCAGCGCTCTTCTACTGTTGCGACCGAAAATCTTAACTTAACAGACCGAAATTAAAAATAGATTTTGTAAATGATTTTAAAGGACTTGAAACCACGAAAGGCACTTAATAAAGCATTTTTAAAAGTAAAACCCAATAGGAATGAAATTGAAGGTTTCAAGACCAACCTTATTACTTTACTTGATAGGACCAACGACATCGAAAGCGAAGAGTTTCATAAAAACCTTGTCATTGACTTTCTTAAAAAGACTTATTACGACCCAAACCATTTTATCAATACCAAAGGACGAAATGACCTTGTAATTCATAACGGAGACAAAGCCAAAAGTACGGTTGGAGTAATCATTGAAGCAAAGAAGCCGACCAACAAATCTGAAATGGTAGCGACTGACAAGCTAAACGCAAAAGCTTTTCAGGAATTGGTACTTTACTACTTACGAGAACGAATCACGCAAAATAATCTTGAAGCCAAGCATTTGATTATCACAAACATAAATGAATGGTTCATTTTTGATGCTACCACTTTCGACAGACTTTTTGCCCAAAACAAGAAACTCGTAAAACAATTTCAGGACTTTGAAAGCGGACGATTAGCAGACACCAAAACCGACTTTTTCTACAAGCAGATTGCCGAACCGTTTATTGCGGACATCAAATCCGAAATTGAGTTTACACACTTCAATTTGCAGGACTATCAAAAGCCTCTGCGAAATGAAGACAAGGCAGACGACAACAAACTAATTGCTCTTTTTAAGCTCTTATCGCCTGAGCATCTTCTAAAACTTCCTTTCACCAACGACAGCAACAGCCTTAACAAACGCTTTTACAGTGAGTTGCTGCACATAATCGGCTTGACAGAAACCAAGGAAGGAAGCAAAAAACTTATTGAACGAAACAAGGCGGGAGAGCGAAACACGGGAACAATTCTTGAAGATGCCATAATCCAATTGGACAGTTTAGACAAACTGAGCAGATTGGAAAGACCGAGCCAGTTTGGAAACACACAGCAAGAAAAGCTTTTCAATGTAGCTCTTGAACTTTCTATCACTTGGATCATTAGAATTCTGTTCCTGAAATTGTTAGAAGCTCAGTTAATCACTTACCACAAAGGTGATAAATCCTACTCGTTTCTGAACCTTGACAAAATCAAGAACTATGACGACCTGAACAGCTTATTTTTTCAGGTATTAGCGAGAAAACACGATGAACGAAACGAAGACGTAATTAAAGTATTTGAGAAAGTACCCTATCTCAACTCTTCCCTATTTGAGCCAACCGATATTGAACAGGATACGCTTTTCATCAGCAATCTGCGAGACGACAAGTCGATACCAATTATTTCTTCAACCGTACTAAAAGACCAGAACGGTAAAAAGCGAACAGGTAAACTGAACACGCTTGAATATCTATTTGAATTTCTGAATGCTTATGATTTTAGTAGCGAAGGTTCAGAAGAAATTCAGGAAGAAAATAAATCGCTTATCAATGCGTCCGTTCTTGGATTGATTTTCGAGAAAATCAACGGCTACAAAGATGGTTCATTCTTTACGCCAGGATTCATTACCATGTACATGTGCCGTGAAACCATCCGCAAAGCAGTTATCCAGAAATTCAATGAAACCAAAAATTGGAAGTGCAAGAATCTTGAAGATCTCTACGACAAAATTGAAGACAGACAAGAAGCCAATGAGATTGTAAACAGTTTAAAAGTTTGCGACCCTGCCGTTGGTTCAGGTCACTTTTTGGTCTCTGCACTGAATGAAATGATTGCTGTTAAGAACGACTTGAAAATTCTGCAAGACCGAGACGGAAAACGCCTGAAAGAATATCAAGTAGAAGTCGTGAATGACGAACTTATTGTCACGGACGAAGAAGGCGAACTTTTCGACTACAACCCCAACAACAAGGAAAGCCAACGCATTCAGGAAACACTTTTCCACGAAAAGCAAACCATCATCGAAAACTGCCTTTTCGGTGTAGACATCAATCCCAATTCGGTAAAGATTTGCCGTTTGCGTTTATGGATTGAATTGCTGAAAAATGCTTACTATAAAAACGCTACTGAACTTGAAACACTTCCTAATATTGACATCAATATTAAGTGCGGTAACTCTCTTGTCAGTCGTTTCGATATGGATGCTGACTTGAAACAAGCTTTGAAGAAAAGCAAATGGTCGATTGATAGTTATCGTGTAGCGGTTGACACGTATCGAAACGCTCAGAACAAAGAGCAGAAAAGAGAAATGGAGAAACTGATATCCGACATCAAATCAGATTTCAGGAGCGAGATTTCTTTGAACGACCCAAAAGTGAAACGCCTCCGCAAACTTTCAGGTGAACTATTTCAACTGACTAACCAAGGGCAGCTTTTTGAAATGAACAAAAAGGAAAAAACCTCTTGGAACAAGAAAGTGAAGAAGCTAACCGAACAGACCAATAAACTTGAAGCTGAAATTCAAGAAATAAAAGCCAACAAGATTTTTGAAAATGCTTTTGAATGGCGTTTTGAGTTTCCTGAAGTTCTGAATGATGATGGAGATTTTGTTGGTTTTGATGCAGTTATCGGGAATCCACCATACAGTTCAAAAGTATCCACTGAAACCAAAGAGATCTCAAAGTTTTATAAGCATGTAGAATATAAGTGCGATCCTTATGCACTGTTCATTGAGCTCTGTCATCAAATAACAAACGAAGCCAAGATTATTTGCTTGATAACACCTCTAACTTACCTGACAAACTACTATTATCATCTAATTCGCAAATTCTTAATTGACAATCATCTATTAGAAAAAACTATTGTTTTTGAAGGCTTGGTGTTTGAAGAAGCAAATGTCGATACTTCAATTTTGATGTTAAGCAGCAATGTCAACCGAGAGACTTTTGAATGGGCAAAAATAGAACCGCTCAATTTAGATTATGTGAGTTTTGTTTCTCGTCCATATTCAAACATTAAATTAGAAAGTCGTTATGAGTTATTTGAGTTTATCAGTTATGAATGGGAAGAGATTAAGAAGAAGCTAAGAAGTGAAACTATTCCATTGAACGAAATAAGAAAAATCAGCCTTGGTATGAAACTCAAAGGCAACGATAATTACGTTGTCCAAGAAAAAGACTCTGACCATCCTGATTTAATCGTTTTCGGTAAGGACATTAATTATTTCGCCCCTTTGAGCAAAAATCATTATTTCTCATGGAATGACTCTGTTAAAATTGGTGGAACCCAAAACCACAAAGTTTATCAACATAAAACCAAAATACTTATACAAGCAATTAGAAACCTATCCTTAGATAGAAGAATTGTAGCTACAATTGACGAAAGTTCATGCTATTTTGTGGGTACAGTTAACGGATTAACACCTACAAACAGTGAATTAGATTTTATTGTTGATGAGCATTTTTTATTGGCTGTTCTTAATAGCAATTTGCTCAATGAATATTTCAAAAGCCAATACACAACTATTTCACTAACAGCAGCATTTTTAGGAGAGTTACCGATAAAAAAGGCAAACAAAGAGACTCAAAGAAAAATTGGTGATTTAGTGCGCAATCTGATGCAAGAAACTGAAAATCCCACTAGAACTAATCTTATTCATCAAATTGATCAATTAGTTTATCAGCTTTACGGTTTGACAGAAGAAGAAATTGAAATAATTGAAAATGCATAGTCCAACGCACAACAGCCACACACATTGCCAAGCCGCTCATAGCAGCCGCACAAGCCAAATCTTGTCAAAGAGTATGCCTGAGCCAGCGCATGGACGAAAAGAAAAAGAAAAAGAAAAACGGGGCACAACAAAACCTATACGCAATACCCTTCGGGATACATCGCATAGCCAAACCGTTATGTATTTACTCAGATATTAAATGAACACACCAACCCTCCAACCCGGCAAATACCAACATTACAAAGGCAAATACTATGAGGTGCTGAACGTGGCTACCCACTCAGAAACTGAAGAAAAGCTGGTGGTGTACAAACAGTTGTACGGAGATTATGCCACTTGGGTGCGGCCTTATGACATGTTTACAGAAACGGTGGAGGTGGATGGTGAAACCGTGCCTAGGTTTAAGTATTGTGGGGAGGAATAAAGGAAAGGGGAATACCCTTTCCTCTATTTTCACATCCACACATACGTTAATTACCTCTCCTAGATCAACCGTTTATTTTTAAGTAGTCGGCTAGTTTTTCAGTACTGTTTAAGCTTGCCGTTACATCTTGCATAGTAAAGGTATAAGCACCACTCTCATCAATTTGTTGTTTTTTAAACGCCTCCGAACTCAACAAGTATATTTTGTCTGAGTCGGTAAAAAGCAATAGTACATTATCAGCTTTGGCATTGCAAGTAAACAAACCTGGGTAAAAACTAAAGGCCCCGTTTATGCTCCTATCAATCATAGACAATACTTGATAATCAGCAATGGTATCGCCTACTTCATTTAAATAAGTGGCATTAATTGTCACCCTATTTTGCAACCTATAAATTTGGTCGCAATTATACACACCAAAACTACCCACGCGTAAACCTTGCACTATAGCTGGGTAATAATGACCAGCCATAGCTTGTTTATAGGCATCGGAACTTCTATACCTTTTAAAGGCTGCACGTTGGGCTCTTCTTCTAGCAGAATCGGCCCCCACATATTTTCCATAAAACTTTACCCCTGTTCTATCAATCAGTTTTCCTTTGCTATTCTTTTTCATATAAACTTCCCGCCACTGGTTACCATGTAAGTGCAATTGGTATACATCTTTAAATGGTGAATCTGCTTTGTACTTGCGCTTGGTTAATTTACACGCAGGTAATTCATTTACCATGGCCACCAATTCATCGTCAAAGGTTTTAACTTGGTTTCTGGCATCTGCCCTCACATTCTCCAATTTACCTGTTGCCATATCAACGGTAAATAGCACGCCAATGGTTTGATAAGGGTTATTTGCAAAAAAGCTGACTAAAGAATCGGACACCTTGTAGTTATTGGTCATACGGGTTTCTAACTTTACTTTTTCTTCATCGCTTTCGCCTGGGTACCATAACACACAATTGGGTCTTCGGGGTATGGTGGTGGTAAAATGTATGCCTTTATTGGCCTTATTCTTGGCGGGCTGTTGTCCTACTTTTATTGGCTGCGTTTGGGCTAGGGGTTTAATTTTTTGAATTTGCTTCCATTCGCCCATACTGCTATCTAGCATATAAAAGTCAATGCCCTTTTCATTTCGCGCAAGCTTATAGTCAACCCTTAAGGGTTTGTCTTTTGCAATATTTATTGATGTACCACTCCTAGTTTTACCCGTAATATTAAACATACCTGCGCTGTTAAAATTATACTCTTCGCCACGGGTATTGGTATAGGTCATGGGTATTTGAGAAAAAGCCATTTCTGCAGCATTGCGGTATTCGGTAATGCTAATTTTTACAGGAACATTTACGGGCTCACCATTGGTATACACAAAAGCGTTTTTAGGAATATGAATTTGAGAGCCCTCCTTCCCTAATAACAACACCGTATCCTTTTGAGGGTTCACGATGTATACTTGTGCTTCTTGTAAAAGTGCTTGCGGAATTTCAGCCACTTTTGTTATAACTGCGGAATCAGGCACATTTTGATTATTAGTAGTTGAGGTATTTAACTTTTCTGTTTCGGTGCTGCAGGCTATTAATAAGCATACAGACAATACGTAGAGGACTTTTTTCATAGCATTGAGGTTTTGATGTTAACCTCATAATGCATGAATTCAAAAAAGATACAGGTGAATGTAATTTTTTTCTAAAGGCTTAAATTTGCAGGAATTCATCAATGCTTCCGCTATAGGATATTATGCATAGATGGCTTAGTTTTATTCCGTGAAGAATAAGATAGCAGCACCTTTATTATGTGTTTGCAAGCGATATTTGTTACCAGTATGGGTTACTGGGTGGATATGAGAGAGAAACAGAGAAAAAATTGGATATTAAAGAATAACTGTAATATTGCTGTTGTGATAGGTTTAAACAAATTTTAACAAAACAGACTTGATTTTAAAATATCCTTACCCTTATAACGCGTGGTTCACAATCGCAAACGATCCTGATAACACATCGATTGAAGATTGGAATGAACTAAACTCATTCATTTGGAAGGAATTGGGCCTCCCCTTGTCAAATAGTCTTTTTATCAAATCGTATAATCATAATTTACCGGCCCAGGTTAATCTAATCGATCATCCTGAAATTTTAGCACAAAAGCATGATATCATTCATACATGGGGCGATTATATGCATTCACGAACCAAAGGGTTTGATAGAGAAGACGCCATAGAGGCGTGTGAAATATTGAAGAAGCATGGTGTTAGCCTTTAGTTTGGATAGATCATTCTCAGTTTGAGGGGAATTTATTGCATTCTTTCAAGAATGGCGCTATTCCACAAACTCAAGACGCTTCTGGAATTGTTTATAAAAACTACATGTACACACTTGATTTAGTGAAGCAAGTGGGAATTAGGTATATATGGGATGGAGATATTAGCGGTATAGTTGGGCAAGATAGAGCAATGTCTGCTTCTACCTACTTTAAAAGTACTGCTACTTCGTTTATAAAAGCACTGGTAAAGATTATTTTATATTATGCTTTTCCATTGCAACGAATACGCAAGGTATTAAAATTGCACCTCCCTAATAATCAACAATACTTTCCGTACAAATTTCCGGATGGCAACAAATTGTACTGTTTTAGGAGGTATGGAACATGGAAAGATGCAGACATCTACGGTTTGGGGAAAATAATTGCTCCCAGCAAAATAGATGAGTTAATTAACAATAATGCAACCTTGGTTGCTTATACTCATTTAGGCAAGCGACCGGCTTCTAAGACAGACTTACCATACCATATTCCGGACATAACAAAAACCTCCTTGCAATACATTAAGAAGAAATACCATGATCAGGAATTGATGGTATCAACGTTATCAGAATTACTAGATTATCTGGTTATTCGTGACAATATAAAATATGATGCGGTTAACAACCTAATCCAATTAAAGCCCGATAAAATCCGATATCAAAAGATTACGCAAGCTGACCTTTCTGGAATAAAAATAAGTTTCAATGATGAGAAAGGTAAAATGGATTTAAAATCTTTAAAAGTAATTACGCTAAAGGAAAATTTACTTTTTGATATAATTAAAGAAGACGCGCCCAATATCTTTTCAATCAAATTCAAGTAATACTAATGAAAGTTGTTCTGATTACAAATGAAAGCTTACAAGCTAAGGCGCTCGAGCAATTAATAATTAATTCTGGAATTAATATAACCAAGGTTATTAAGTATAAACCCAGTGCTAATGCTAAGAAATCGAAAAACACATTAAATCATACTATTTCAACGGCACGACTTAAGCTTGGAACGTTAAAAAACAAACTTTTTCAAGACGCTACAACCAGAGCAGCGCTAAATTTTGAGCAACAATGTTTTGATTACGCTCAAGAAAAAACAAACGCATATTTAGAAAAAATACTGGAGGGTAAGGCCCAAACGCAAGTTAACAGCATTGCAGTAGAAGATGTAAATTCAGACAAGGTTATCTCAGCATTACGACTTGAATCACCTGATATTTGTGTGGTTTTTGGAACTCCA
>CAXHCC010000029.1:0-19707 GCA_964014945.1 uncultured bacterium
CGTAAACAGTTTCAATTCTTGATGGGTTGTTATTGTTGATTGATATTAATAACTCGCTAGTAAGTGTAGGCTGATTTTTAATTTTAGCAATGTAATCGAGACATTCTAATAAATGAATCAATCTTTTAAGGCCTTTTTCTGCTAAAATTCGTCCAATTAATTTTTTAATGATTTTCTTATTGTCATCATTATTTATTTTAATACCTAAAGTTGCCTTCTTAAATAAATTATTAATTGGTTTGCATTCATTTAAATTATTAAATGTATCACCTAATAAGCCTGTATTAAATTGCACAACAACAGCGGTTGCAGATTTTTTATTTTTGCTTTTTATAAAATAATGTGGAACATTTGAACCAATTAAAAAAATGTCTCCTGCAGTATAGCTTTCAATATGATTTCCTATGTATAGTGTTCCCGATGCCTTTTTACAAAGGATCAATTCAATTTCAATATGTTGATGTAGCGGATATTCGAAAAATGGTGTTGTGTGGGTTGCAGCATAAACTGTAGACGCTTCTTTGTATTGTATCTTTTCAGTTATTGGCTTCATCAATCTTAACTATAGTTTCAGCTTGTAAAAGTCCGTTATAGTGATTGGAAGTCGTTCTTAAATTTTATACCATTTGTAAACTATATTAATAAGTTGCTGTTATTTGTGATTAGGAGGAGCATTATGGTTCGACCTTGCTCATCACAGGTGTTTTTATTCCTGTTTGTAGCTTTATTATATTGCTTGTAAGGTTTTTTTTGGGGGGGTACTTGGAGAGGATGATGTAATATATTTTATAAAATGGGTGTTTATAAATTATGTTTATTGTGCTATACTTAAATACAGTTTTCTATAAACATGAGGCTGTGTGTTCTTAATTTTAAAAAACTGTTTGTGAAAATTAGCCAATGTGTTATAGCCACAGTTAAAAGCTATTTCGTTTACACTTAATTCTGTATCGTGTAATAATTTACATGCATGCTCAATTTTAACTTCATTTAAAAATTGTATGTAGGTTTTTCGGGTCGACTTTTTAAAAAACTTACAAAATGCGGGTACACTCATATAAACCAATCCTGCAACATCATCTAAAGTTATTTTTTTATTATAGTTCTCAATAGTATAGTTACATACTTTATCTATTCTGTTTGTTTCTTTATTGTTAAGATATATTGCAGGTAAATTGTTAAGCGTAGGTAGTTCTTTAATTTTCGATATATAATCTAAGCATTCTAACAGTGTGGTTAATTTACTTAAACCACTAGTGTTGTTCATTTTTAAAATTAACTTAGTTATAAATTCTTTGTCTTTCTCGTCTTGTATTTTAATGCCAAACATCGATTTTTCATACAATTTAGATATTTCCTTTAACTCATTAAGTTCGTTAAAAGCTTCTCCCAATGAGTCTTTATTAAACTGTACAACTACGCATGTAGCAATTGACTCCTTATTTCCTTTTTCAAAAACGTGTGGTATATTAGAACCTATAAAATAAACATCACCTTTTTCAAATTGCCCAATGTGGTTACCTATATAAGTAATGCCTGAACCCTTTTTGAAAAGCAGTAATTCGAATTCAACGTGCTGATGCCATACGTATTCAAACTCAGGAGTGGTAGCCTCTTTTGTAAAAACAATATTGTCTTGCTCGTATGGTACTTTTTCTGTAATAGGTTTCATCTCTTTTTTCCTTATAGCGTTATTTAGGTCATGCTTTAATGACTGAAAGATAACCTAAATTGTTTAAAATGTAAACTATATTATCAAGTGTGCCTTAATGGTGCAACCTTTTGGATTGTAATGGCGTTTAGCATAAAAGTACGGATGAGAGTCGATAGTTTAAAAAGGTGTTGGAATAATATAGTTGACATAAACGATAATATTTAAAATAGGGTTTAGGGAGTAATAGAATAATTTTATCAATAATATGAAAGGACATTTGAACATAACAAAAAGTATTTCAGCAATTAAATCGCTGTTTGTGCTATTGGTTATTATTAGCGAGTCGTTATCTGCACAAAACTGTCAAGTAGCTGTTGAATACCCGTCAGACCCATCTTGCGACAGTAGTGTTTTAAACTGGGCTAATTTTCCTACAACAGCAGGTACATATACAACAACAACAGGTATTATAAACTCCGGTTTAAGTGTGACGGTTACCAAAGCTGAAACAATACGTTCTGGAGACGGTAGGCCATTTCGTAGATTTCCTGATCCTTATGATACGCAGGGGATTAATGATGTTGATTATATTAGGAATGATTATGCGGGTGATTTTGAATTTTGTTTTAATAAGCCAACTTTAAATCCTATAGTGGGTTTTGTGTCTCTGGGAACAGGAGGTAATGAAATAACGGTTACTACCTCTCAAGATTTTGTAGTGTTGTATCAAGCACATAATTTTAATTATGATAATCCGAGACAGTTTAGAGGTAATGAAGCCGATGCTATTATAGAATTTCCAGGAGTACATCAATGTATCACTTTTACTTATGATAAAGCTGAAACTTATGCAGAAATTTTCTTTGGTTCATTAGATTCTAATTGTCAGCCAATAATTACGCCTAGAATTATTTGCTTAGGGGAATCTGATACCTTAAAAGCAACCGGTGCTACAAGTTATACCTGGTCGCCTACAACCGGGCTAAATACTCCTTATGGAGCTTCGGTTATTGCTTCGCCAACGGTTACTACAACATATACTGTTACGGGTAGTGATGCCGTTGGCGGATGTGTTAATACGGATACCATACGTGTAATTGTTAATCCAAATGCGGCAATCAATTTAAGCTCTGCTGTTGGTACAGATGCCCAATCTGTTTGTTTAAATTCGGCCATCAACCCCATAACCTATGCGGTAACAGGAGGAGGAACAGGAGCTAGCGTAGCCGGTTTACCACCTGGTGTATCTGGTGCTTTTGCAGGAGGGTTTTTTACAATCAGTGGTACGCCAAGCACCGTAGGTGCATCGCAATATACAGTTACCACAAGTGGCACATGTACCCAGCAAACAATAACCGGTGATATTACGGTGCTGTCGGCTCCAACAGCAACGGTAAGTGGTACAACAGCCTTATGTGAAACTGTGGGTACAACAGATATTACTTTTACCGGATCGGATGGTACTGGGCCGTATACGTTTGAATATACCGTTAACAATGGCGCTGCGCAAACTACCACCGGCGCAAGCCCTTTAACGGTGGCCCAATCTACTGCAGCGGCCGGGGCATTTACCTATTCCTTACTTTCGGTGAGTGATGCTAGTGGCTGTGCTCAAGCACAAACAGGTTCAGCTGTTGTAACAGTAAACGGCCTTCCGACAGCAACTTTAGGCAACGATACTATCGTATGTACAGGTGCCGTTAATACCAATGTAACCTTCCGTGGTGCCAGTGGTGCTAGTCCTTATGTATTTACATATACCATGAACGGTGGAGCCAATCAAACGGCTACTACCACAGCAGGTGCTAATACTGTATCGGTTTCAGCCAATACAGGTGCTGCTGCTACCTATACTTATGCCTTGGTAAGTGTACAAGATGCGAATACCTGTGCACAAGTGGCAAATGATGTGGCCACAGTAAATGTGTTAGCACCTTTAACGGCTACGGTTACTTCTTCTGTACCTGATATTTGCCAGGGCCAAGCTAGTACTTGGACAATTACTGGAGGCTCGGGAACAGCCCCTTATACTTTTAACTATACAATAGATTCAGTAAATGCGGGAACCACTTCCTCGGGAACTGTTACCGCAGTGGCATCTAGTGTGTCATTGCCATCTCCAAATACGTACGCGGATACCTTAGTGATGACCATTACAGGCTTAAGCGATGCCTCTGGTTTTACCTGTCCAACAGCAGCGCCTAGTTTTGATACGCTTATTGTAAATGCCATACCTTCTTCTATTATATCCGCCGCATTTGGTGATGTATGTGAAGGTGTTGGAGGTGTACAAACCATCACTTTTGATGCATCGGCTAACCCGGGTTTACCAACACCTATAACCTTTAACTATTACTATACGGTTGACGGTGGAGCGCAGGTTCCAGGAACAACAACCAGTGCAGCTGGTAACTTAACCGCTACTACAAGTTATACCGTACCAACAAATGCAAGCCAAACCATATTTTATAACTCTACAGTATCGAGTAGTGCTTGCGGTGGTGGTATAGGTGGCGGATCGGATACCATTAACGTAAACCCGCTACCTACGGCTACCATTAGCGGCACAGCAAGTATTTGTGAAACAGCCAATACGGATATTACTTTTACTGGCGTAAATGGCACAGCACCTTTCACCTTTACCTATAGTGTTAACGGTGCTGCAAGCCAAACGGTAAGCACCACTGTAGGCAATAGCGTAACGGTTAATGTAAGCGATGTGCCTGGTGTTTATACCTACAGTTTAACATCGGTTTCCGACTTTTACAATTGTATGCAAACTCAAACCGGTAGCGCTGTTGTAACTATTGAGGCCTTACCATCTGCAAGCATAACCGCCGGTGCTAATGCTACTATATGTGAGGATGCTACAGCAACTATAACCGCTACACCAGTTAATGCAACGGCTACTAGTTGGGCATTATTATCTGGGCCTGGAAGTGTGAATACTGGCGCTAATAATACTACCACTTATACTGGTGGTGGACCAGCCACTGCAGGCACATCTGTAGTAGAAATTACCGTTACTAGCGATAATAGTTGTGGTGCAGCAACGGCTGTTGCAACTACCACTGTTACTACGGAAGCCTTACCTGCTGTTAGTATAACTACGGGAAATAATCAAACCATTTGTGAGGATGCTACCGCCACTATTACCGCTACTCCTGTAAACGCAACAGCTACTAGTTGGGCTATATTATCGGGTAATGGTACAGTAATTACAGCTGGCAATAACGCTACAACTTATACAGGAGGTGGAGCGGGCACAGCAGGAAGCGCTACTATGGAAATAACGGTTACAAGTGATAACTCTTGTGGTACGGCAACTGCCGTAGCGACAGCTTCTGTAACTACTGAAGCGCTACCTTCTGTTAGTATAACTGCAGGAGGCACACAAACTATTTGTGAAAACGCTACCGCAAGTATTACTGCTACACCAATAAATGCAACCGCTACCAGCTGGTCCGTATTGTCAGGACCAGGCACCATAAATACCGCAGCAAATAACACCACTACCTTTACCGCTGGTGGAGCCGGTACTGCAGGCGTATCAGTAATTGAAATAACAGCAACTAGTGATAATAGCTGTGGTGTGGCTACAGCAGTAGCAACAGCAATTATTACAACCGACCCGCTACCTACAGCTGCTACTAGCGGAACGCCAGATGCAATTTGTGTAAATGGAACCCAAACGATAGCAGATGCAAGCAGTACTAACGGTACTATTTTGTGGACGCATAACGGAGCAGGCACCATTAACAATGCGACTACGAACGCAGCAGAATATGTGCCAGCCGCTGCTGATGGCAATAAAACGATTACGTTAACAATGACGGTTACTAGCGTAAATGCATGTGCAAGCGCTACAAAAACAGCTACGCATAGTATAGTAATTGATAGTTTACCTATAGCTACTATTACTACCAATACCACCATTTGTGCAGGCGGTAGTACTACCTTAGCAAGTGGCAATGCCTTTAAAAAGTACGGTAGCATAGCATGGACGCATGATGGATTAGGTGCACCAATTACAGTTAACAATACTACCCCAACCTATACTTCTACAACAGCCGAAGGCGGTAATACAGTAACCTTAACCATGACGGTTGCTGGTGAGGGAGCTTGCAGCGCGGATACCGCAAGAGCGAATTACCCAATTACCATATTTGAACTACCTACAGGAACGGTAAGTGGTGGCACTACACTGTGCATGGGCGATTCCGCTCCTGCCGTTACTTTTACTGCTAATAAAGGGTTAGCGCCTTATACTTTTAACTATACTAAAAATGGTACAGCTGCAAATACTGCAACACCTCCTTATACGGTACAACAGCTAACAGATGTTAGCGGTGATTTTGTATATACACTTAATGGTATTACCGATGCGAATGGTTGCGTTAGTTTACCTATAATTCCATCACCTACAACTACAGTAAAAGTAAATGCTAATCCAAGTGGCAGTATTTCCTTATCCGCTGAGGCTACTTGCCAAAACGAAGCGGTGCAATTAATATTTAGTGGTAGTGGAGGTTTTGGAAGCTACACTTTTACCTATAATTTGGATGGAGGTGCTAACCAAGAAGTAAGCACCATAAACCCAAATAATAAAGCCGTAATTGGGGTTAACACCTCATCGCCAGTAACTACTGCTACGTATAATTTAGTGTCAGTAAAAGATGATAACAACTGTATGAGTACATCTGCAATGGCACAAACGCTTACAGTTAACCCTCTTCCAAGAGCTAGTATTGAAGGTGGCCAAACCCTTTGTAAAGATAGCCTTGCCCAAGACATACTATTAACTGGAAGTAATGGTGCTTCACCTTATTATATTACTTATAGTATTGATGGTGATAATGCTAGTCCTGCACAAACAAATGCAAATGATAGTATTAATATTTCTGTAAGTAGCAACACTTCTGGATCGATAGTATATAAACTAGAAAGTGTAACGGATGCAAATAATTGTTCGAGTAACTTAAATAGCCATGTAACAGTTGATATAATCGCAAACCCCGAGGCGAGTTTTGAATTGGGAGCCAACCAAGCTACTATTATTGAACCCACAGTAGACATTTATGAGAGCTCCTTAAATGCGGTAACTTGGAGCTGGGATTTTTCAGACGGCATTAGCTCAAATAGTCAAGATCCGCAATACCATGAGTTTAAGGATACAGGATCATATGCAATTAAATTGGTAGTGGCTAATAGTTTAGGTTGTGCAGATTCTATTACCCGAACTGTGGTAATTACAAGCCCTATTTTGTTATATATTCCAGAAGCCTTTACACCAAATGGCGATGGTATTAACGATACCTTTTTACCTCAAGGAGAAGGTGTAGGTGAATACAGTTTAAGTATTTACGACCGTTGGGGTAACCTGGTTTTCTTATCAGATGATATTGAAAAAGGCTGGGACGGTATAGTAAACGACGGTACGGAAATAGCGCAAATTGATGCATACGTATACGTGGTAGAAGCACAAGACCTCAATAAAAAAACGTATACTTATAGAGGGTCAATTAAGTTGATTCGTTAGCCCCCATTTATTAACACTATTTCTCGTTAATGAACGCATCAAATTTAAGCCTTAAGGAAAAACTGAAATTGTTTTCTAGGTGTTAATTTAAATTTCTATAAAGCTTAAAAAGGCAATACTAAAATTGTTGATTCCAAGAGCATTTTTTATTAGTACAGTGTATCTAATTTATTTTCAAAAACAAACTAGGTGAAAATTAAAACGAATTTTTAATAGGTATACTATTATCTAAACTGAAATATTTAAAATGGTGAAATGAATAAAATCGTACATGTTTTTGATGAAATAGTATTCTAATTATTGGTACCGTCTTAACTACTTTTCAATAAGGTTATTTAACGATTTTTTTTGAAGAGTATAAACCAATATTTTAAATTAAATTTTAGCAAAGCATTAAACTTGCTTATGCTTTTTTGTGCGTTTTCTAACAGCGCAATATACGCCCAAACCCCAGGCGGTGTTTCTGCTGTCAACTTAAATGTTTGGCTCAAAGCCGATGTTGGTACTGGCGGTTCTTCAGATGGTGATAATTGTACAGGATGGGTCGATCAATCGGGTCAAAGTAATGATTATACCATTCAAAATAATCCAACTTATGAACTAGATGAGTTAAACTATAACCCTGCTGTTTACGTTGATGCTACAGGACCTGAAGCTATGATTGCGCCTGCTGATAATGGAGGTGACTTAACCGATGACTGGACAATATTTACCGTTGCAGAACGATTAGGAGAATCAGGTGATGGAAATGGTCGTTTATTTGTTGGAAATTCTGGTAATTACCTGTGGGGATATCATACTACTTATGAAGGAGCTATATATATTGATGGTAACCCTAACTTAATATCAGGGGGGTCAACTGTAGATCATTCAGGAGCAAATGATACATTAGCGCTACAAACTTTTATACGAAACGATACCGATGAAGATGTTTTTGTAAGGAAGAATGGTAGACAAAACTACGAAGATTTAACATCTACAAAAAATACAGCAGGTATTAGCATAAATATAAATGATGGTTATGGATCAGAAGATGTAGATGCCAATGTAGGTGAGTTAATTATTTTTAACGAAACCCTTGCCGATGATGAAATTTACAGAGTAGAATGTTACCTGGCACTTAAATATGGTATTACCCTTAGCAACGATTTTAATGGTGATGGTGATTTTGTTGATGAAATTAACAGTGCGGGGTTTTACGAAGGTGATTATGTTTTATCAGATTCAACCATTGTATGGGATTACAGTACAACAGGTGCTACTTACCAATTTGATATAGCTGGTATTGGCCGTGACGATGGTTCTGGCTTAGGACAAGTTAAATCAAAATCAGAAAGTTGGGATGCCATTGTTACCATTGAAGCGGATGATGAAGGCACGAATTTAGTGAATGACTTTACAGATATAGCCGACAAAGAATTTTTAGTTTGGGGTAATGATGATGCTACTACCAAATTTGCTACCGCATTTAGTTCGGGCACTATGAATTACCGCATGACCCGTATTTGGGCAGTACAAGAAACAGGTGACGTAGGTACAGTTAAGGTAGCCATATTGCAAAGCGACTGGCCTGATAATGTTAGCTTACCTTATTTAATAGTTAGTGGTGATAATGATACTGATTTTGACGAACATGCCGATGATTCGGAAACAGCAATGAGCGCCGAAACCATAAACAGTGTTGATTATTACACCTGTACAATTAATTTAGAAACTGGCGATTATTTTACTTTTGCAGGTTTTGCAACTTTCCCTGGCGGGGTAGGTACAGGTTTAGAATTATGGTTAAAGCCTGATGATGAAACGGTAGGCAATGCTACAAGCTGGACAGACGTTTCTGGTAACGGAAATAATTTCACCACCGTAGCTTCCGATCCTGAATTTATTACTGGGGCATCAGGTAAAAACTTTAATAAAATGGTTACCTATGATGGTGATGATCGCTTTTCGTTAACCTCCTTTACAACTGGCTTTACTGAAGGTGAATTGTTTAATGTACTTCAATCATCTGGATCTTCAAATTTTTATGCTTCTCACTTTGGTGGAGATCAACACGATTATTATGACAATGGTAACTTAGATAACTATTTTTCTTTTGGAACCACTAGCCGTATGGGTTGGCGATGGACCGATGGTACACCTCTAGACGGAACAGAACGTACTGATGAAGATTTCGATACAGATAAAGCATGGGATCCAGATGATTGGCAAATAACAAATATTTATGCTGAATCAAATAATTGGGGTTTTACAACTAATGCTTATTTAAATGCATCAACGGGAGAGAATACGGTATCGTTTGCTGGTGATGGTAATAATTACATAGGCCACGGAAGGGGAGGCTATTTTACGGGTAACCAAGGTGAAGTTATTTTATACAGTCAGGTTGTAACAGCTACAGAACGACAAAAAATAAATACCTATTTAGCCATTAAGTATGGAATTACATTAAGCAATGACAATGATGGAGATACCAATACAGATGAATTAATTACCGGCACCATTTACGAAGGCGATTATGTTGACACAGATGGTAACATTATTTGGGATGCTTCTGCAGCATCTTCTGCTTACCATTACGACGTTGCCGGAATTGGTCGTGACGACAAAGAAGCCTTGAACCAAAAACAATCAAAATCCGAAAATTCTGATGCCATATTTACCATTGGCTTGGGTACTATTGCTGCAGATAATGCTGCTAACGCCAATACCTTTAATGATGATGGAGATTATTTAATTTGGGGTAATGACAATGCCGATGCAAATAAGTTTGGATTTACTACCGGTGAACTTGTAACCGCAACCTATACCAACAGAATAACAAGAGAGTGGAAAATACAAGTATCCAACGGTTTTGCTGAAAATGTAAGTATTAAAGCACCTTGGTTCACTAGCGATGCTGAAAAGACGTACTACATTTTATGGGATGCCGATAATGACTTTTCCGACGGAGATGAAACGCAAGTAGGAGCATTAGATAGCGATGGAGAATTAACAGGTATTACCCTGGCTTCGGGTTACATTACCATTGCCGCAATTGAAGTTGATACGGATTCTGATGGCATAACCAACCTTAACGATATTGATGATGACAATGATGGTATTGCCGACAGGAATGATGAAGACTGTGAAACTGAATATGCTTGGGCAACCTGGGCAAGTGTGGCTGCAGACAATATGTCGGCAACGGGCAGCTTTACTACCGCAAGAACAGGTGCTGTAACAGTTGATATTACTTCAACTCAAGCCGAAATAAACTTAGTTGAAACTCGTGATTGGGATGGATATGCTGCCGATGTGAAGTCCACAATGGGAGCTGCTTATGATGGTGCTATAAGATTCCAAGGCGGTGAAGATGCTGAATACACAGTAACTTTTAGTGAACCAGTAGTGAACCCTAGTATAGCCTTTTGGAGTTTTAATGGCCAAACTTATACTTTCGATACGCCTTTTGAAGTAGCAAGTGATACATCCGGACATACTATAACTAGCGAATACGAAATTTTTGGTTCAGTAAATAACAATACAATTATTTTACAATTCAGAGGAACACATAGCGTTATTAAATTTACAACAAGTATTTATGAATTTTATCAAGATATTACTGTTGGTGCAGGTGATTGTGTGATAGATACCGATGGTGATGGCATTAATAATACCATTGATATAGATTCTGACAATGATGGTATTACCGATAATGTAGAAGCACAAACAACCGATGGTTATATTTTTCCTTCAGGAATAGAAGGGGCTATGACCGATGCAGATAACGATGGCTTAGATGCCAATTACGATGCTGATGATACAGATGCAGATTGGAGATATTCTTTGGGCCTTACGCCTGTAAACACTGAAAGTACTGGTGATGCTGATTATTTGGATGATGATTCAGACGACGATGGTACAGATGACATTGTAGAAAGAGGAGATGGACAAGCTACTACACTTTCGTCTACCACCGATACTGATAGCGATGGTTTATACGACATATTTGAAGACGGAACCACTAATGATGGCTTTGACGTTAACGATCAAAACTTAGACGGCTCTAATGATTTTAGTTTTGCCGATACCGATAATGATGTAGCCGATGATGGTACTGATGCCAACGGTATGTTAGCAAATTTTGATTATAGAGATATGACACCAGGTAGCCCTGGTGGAGTAGGTGCCAACTTAAAACTTTGGCTTAAAGTAGATAGTGGCGTTGAAGAAAGTGATACCAGTACACCTGAAGATGGAGAAGCTGTAACATCATGGAAAAATCAAGATGTTGCTGGTGTTGCTTTTACAACTTCTTCTGACGCTCCTACCTATTCTACTAGCAGTTCAGAATGGAACTACAATCCTTCCATATTGTTTAATGGCAATGATGACCTTGAATGTGCAGTTCCATCTTTGTTTGATGCTACCGACCCTATGACGGCCTACTTTGTATTTAATACAAACGATGCCACCAATAAATCTACATTGATGGAATCTTCTAGTGGAGGAGACGACCCTGCATTTGAAATTAATGTAGATGATAACAATGGTACTTTTGGTGTTGATTTAGATGGAACAGATTTTCAGGATGATGGTTATCATTTATCCCAAACAATAACTACTGGTACTAATTATATAACCACTACAGCCTTTGATAACGAAGTGGCAGGAACAGGACTTTACAATTACTTAAATGGTGCCTATAAAGAAACCCAAGCTGGTGATACCGATTTAAGTGTTTCTACAGGAGCTTTGGCTATTGGTAGTAATGGGGGGGGAGAATGGTTTGATGGAGATATTGTTGAAATAATTATATTCGATGAATTTCAAACAAACGAAACGGATAACAAAAAAATACATAGTTACTTAGCCATTAAATATGGTATTACTTTAAGTAATAATGGAGCAGGAACAAATGGCGATTATCAAGCATCTGACGGAACAGTAGTTTGGGATGCAGACGCCAATAGTGGAAACTACCACAACGATGTAATAGTTATAGGAAGAGACGATGCATCTGATTTAAGCCAAAAACAATCTACTACAACTGACGATTCATTGCAAGTTTATGTAGGTTCTTTAGTTGCTAGTAATGCATTAAATGCCGGCACAATTACCAACGACAAATCGTTTATAGCAATTGGTCATGATGGTGGAACACAACAAGGACAAACAACTGATGTGCCATCAGGAATTGAATCTAGGTTAAGCCGTGTATGGAAAGTAACCAATACCAACTTTGATGATAATTTTTCGGTGCATATTGAATGGGACAGCGTTGGCGACTTTGATATCAGTCACATACAATTATTGGTTGATAGTGATGGCACATTTGCCAATGCAACAGTTTTAGGAACAGGAGACGGGTTAACTTTTTCAAACGGTTCGGTAATAATATCGGGTATAACTACAACGCATGTTGCTAAAGATGCATCTACCTTTTTTACATTCGGCTCAAATAATAGTTCAACACCTTTGCCAATTGAATTGTTAAGTTTTACAGCTGAACCAAATGGCAATGTAGTTGATTTAGATTGGTCAACGGCATCAGAAATAAGCAACGATTATTTTACAATTGAAAGGAGTGAGGATGGTATTAGTTTTGAAGCCATTGCAACAGTTGGTGGAGCAGGAAATAGTACATCTATATTGTATTATACAACAGTAGATTATGCACCATTAGATGGAATATCTTACTACCGTTTAAAACAAACAGATTACGATGGTAAATTTGAATATTCTGAAATACGATCAGTTAATTTTAATGCAATAAGTAATGGTGGCAAGCCAAGTATTATCATTTCACCAAATCCAGCAAAAGGAAGCAGTGAAGTAAATGTATTGTTGTCCAATTTTGCTTTCAATAGTGATGTAAGAATTGTATTGAGAGATAATATTTCACGAGAATACTTTACAGGAAATGTAACTACCAACCAAAAAGGTACTGCCACCTTAAAACTAAATTCAAACACAGAATTAGCCGCAGGTATCTACTTTGTAACTGCATATAGCAGTGTAGGGGAGTTTGTGAGTTCAATCTTTATAGTTACGAATAATTGACCTATATGAATATAAAAATTACAAGTTTAAAATTGATAATTATTTCACTATTATCAAGCAATATATATGCCCAAAGCCCTGGTGGAGTTAGTAGAGGTTTGTTAGGATGGTTTAGAGCTGATAATGTAAACAATACATCTGCTGTATGGGCAAACTCTGCATCTGCTGCAGATGCAGTTGGAACGGGTTCTCCAACATTAAATACGAGCGGTGCTGATATAATAAACTATTACGAAACTTATTCGTTTACAAATGCACAATATTTTGTTTTGCCAGCTTCGTTGGATTTAGGAGGCGATGGAGTTCCTTTAACTATGTTTGGTATAGCCGATTTAAAAGGTACAAGAAATGAGCGAGTGTTTGGTGGCAATACCAATAATCAGCTTTTTGGTTATTACAATGGCGCTGAAAATTCACTTTATTTCAGGGGGAATCCAAATTACCTAGGTATTGGCAGCAATGGTGTAGTTACCGCAAAAAATAAACTATTAATCCACACCCTTTATCGTTCAGCTGCTGAAGCCATAAGTTTTAGAAAAAATGGATTGGAGGTAAGTTCAAGTACCACATCGGATGACAGATTATGGCGTTTGCAATTAAACGGGTACCAAGGCAATAATCAAACTTCAGATGTTGTTATACCAGAAGCAATTACTTATAATTCGGATTTAAGCGCGTTGGAGCTAAACAAAGTAGAAGCTTACTTGGCATTTAAATATGGACTTACCTTAGACCCAACTTTAAACTATATTTCCGCTGCGGGTACTACCTTTTGGGATAATACCGGAGCCACCAATACGGGTTATAAAAACAACGTGTTTGGTATTGGTAGAGATTATGCTTTTTCATTATTAAAACAATCGCAAGCCAGGTATTATGATAGTCCCAAAATAGTGGTGCACTTAGGTACATTGCAAACATTAAATTCAGCAAATACCAGTTTAGATGCTGTTGCCGACGATAACTTTGTGATGTTTGGCGATAATGGGATGTTAGGTATTACCAATTTCAATAAAGCAGGTGACGCAACAGTTAATCAGCGATCGGCACAAATATGGAAAATGCAAGTTACTGGTACAGGCATTCCTAATTTTAATGTTTCTACAACCGGTTATTCTGATGCCAGTTATGTAATGACCTCTACCGATTCTACATTTGCAACAGGGGTTACCTTTTACCCTGTTGTGGCAGGTGTTGCATCCAATATTGTTGCCACCACAGGTTTATATATGGCTATTGCTTTAAATAGTTCTTTATGCGAAATTAGGGTAGATTATCCTGCTAGTGCTTGCGACTCTTCAAAATTGGTGTGGGCTGATTTTTCGGGTAGAGGTTATAGCACTGGCGCTAACTTATACAACTCTGTAACAGGTACAATATCATCAAAATTAGATGTTACCATTACCAAAACAAATACAGACTTGTCGGCAAATGGTATTGGTTTTACAAACTCCGTGTTTAGCTACGGTACATTCCCTGCATCATATGACATGCCAAATGCCTTAACTATTAGAAACGATAAAAAAGGAATATTTGAATTTTGTTATTCCAAACCAGTCTTGGACCCAACCATTGCATTAGCAAGTATAGGAAGGGCTAGCATACCAGTAAGCACCATTACTTCTAAATCATACCAGGTAGTGTGGGAAGGGCAGGATGTGTTATACCCCACTGACACTACATTTACGGGTAATGAAGGCTATACCATCCTAAAATTTCCTGGATATCATTCATGCATTTCATTCAATTATTTGGATGATGAAGGTTATCTGAATGTGTTGTTTGGTTCATTAGATACAGCTTGTCAACAAATTGTGCAACCAGATACAATATGTTTGGGGCAATCTACTACTTTAAAAGCATCTGGTTCGGCTACCTATACTTGGTCGCCAACTACGGGGTTAGGCGTGCCTACAGTTACGTCAACAGGTGTAAGCGTTGTAGCAACACCAACAGTTACTACTACCTATACTGTTACAGGCGCCTGTTCTAATACGGATACCATTCAAGTGGTGGTTATTCCGGCGCCCTCTTTAAGTAGTACAAGCTCACCTGCTGATATATGTAGCGGTACTGCGTTTACTTACACGGCAACCAGCGTTTCAGCAACACCAACATTTACGTGGTCGCGTTTGGCCAATGCGAATATTGCGGAAGCTGTTAGCTCTGGAACAGGTAATATAAATGAAACCTTAACTAACACCAATACTTTACCTACTGATGTTACCTATACTTATATTACTAATGATGGGAATTGTCCTAATACAGGTGAAAATGTAATTGTTACGGTAAATCCAATACCGAGCCTTTCGAGTAGTTTGGCACCTTCAACCATTTGCAGTGGAACAGCATTTACCTACACTGCCACAAGTGCTACGGCAGGTGCTACTTTTACATGGACCAGAAGTACCCATGCAAGTATTGCCGAAGCAGGTACAACTGGAACAACTACCATAAACGAAACGTTAAACAATACCACCAGCAGCAATTTTGACCCAACCTATGTATTTGTTACATCGGCTAATGGTTGTAATAGTGTTCCTCAAAATGTAACACCCTCGGTACGTCCGGCACCACAAGGGAGCTTTGCCGGCAATACCCGTTGTGGTGGTAGTGCAACCTCTTTTGGTACACTTACTTGGACAGCATCTGCTGGTACAGGGCCATTCGATTTAGAATACCTACCCGGAACTAAAATAGGAGTTGTAAGTGGTGTAACTTATTCTTTAACAGCACAAACACCATATAACAATGGGGATAGTTTGTTCGTTTTGACTAAAGTAACAGATAATTTTGGTTGTGAAAGAACGTCAGCATTTACAGCAGGTACTGCAACTGTTACAGTAAGCACCAACACAATTGTTGTTACACCTGGCACTCCTGCTCCAAAAACGATTTGTGCGGGCACAAGCGTTACAATGGATGTTACAGCAACGTTTGTTAATGAGTATGCATGGCAAGTTAGTACTGATGGAGGAACAAACTATAACACCATAACTACTGCAGGTGCTGGCCCTAACTACGCAGATTATACCACACAAAGTTTAGCAATAAGTAATGCAACTGTTGCGCACTCTGGTTATAGGTATCGTGCCGTTTTATCACCTGCTTGTGGTGTTGTATCAACTACCACCACAGCTGTACCGTTAACAGTAGATACCATTCCTGTTTTAACAAGTACAATAGGAGCAATAAGTACAATTTGTAGTGGTACAGCAGCCACATATACACCAACAGCAAATGGGGTAGGTACCACTTTTGAATGGTCGCGTGCCAATGTTACAGGAATAACAGAACCTGCTACAACTGGTACTGGAAATTTAAATGAAGTGTTAACCAATACTACAAGTGCTCCACTGGTGGTTACTTATAATTATGTATCAACTGCCTTGGGCTGTAACAATCCTGATGGGGCAGATATTTATGTAACTGTTAATCCGTTACCTCAATTAACATTAACATCCGCAGCTAATACCGATGATCAAAATGTCTGTAAAAGTGCAGCTTTAACCGATATTACTTATACATTTAATGAAGGGGCTACAAGTTATACTGTAACAGGTTTACCTGCAGGTGTAACACATAGTGTAAGTACAAATACCATTACAATTAATGGAGCGCCAACTGTTGATGGAATTTTTAATTATTCGGTAACTACTTCCGGTTCTTGTGCTCCTGCTGCTGTAGCAACAGGTACTATTACTTCTGGTTTATCATTAACATCAGCTCCAAGTACAAGTGCTCAAACTTTATGTAAAAATGTAGCAATAAACAATATAACATATGCTGTAGGGGCTGCAACTGCAACGGTTACTAATTTGCCAAATGGAGTGGTATCTAATGTGTCTGGTGGAGTACTTACCATTAGTGGAGCTGCTACTGAAGAAGGAACATTTATATTTTCAGTAGGTACAAATGGTGGTTGTGTAACCAATACTGTGTTAACAGGTACTTTAACAGTGGGTGTTGGTATCAATTTAGCTTTAGGTGATAGTGTACAATCCACATGTAAAAATACACCTATCAATACTATTGTGTATAATTATGCAGGTGGCGTATCTGCAACATCAATAAATTGGTACCCAAATAGCCCTGCAGGTGTTACAACCAATACTACAGCTACAACGTATAGTATATCAGGTACGCCTAGTGTAGAAGGCACCTATACGTATACATTATCTGCGCAAGGATCTTGTGGATTTGCCAGCCAAAAAACAGGAAGACTTACGGTAGGAATTGGTTTGGACCCTAGCAGTGGAGACTCTATTCAATCGGTTTGTAAAAATATAGCAATAGATCCAATTATATATAATATCGCAGGCAACAACAACCCTGCTGTAACTTCCATTACTTGGTTCCCAAAAGTGCCATCAGGTTTATTACCTCCAATTTCTAATACCAATCAATTTACCATATCTGGTGCGCCAGATGTAGAAGGTACGTATTCATATACTGTAACCGCTCAAGGTAGTTGTGGTACGCCAAGTAGAAAAACAGGAACTTTAACGGTGGGTATTGGCATCGCAATTCCGTCAGGTGATAGTGTGCAAATTGTTTGTAAGGGCACACCTATTACGGAAATTGTATACAATACGGTTAGTGGTACACGAGCAACATCAACATGGTATCCTAATATCCCAGCTGGGATAGATACCTTATCAACTATAACTACTTACAGCATTAGTGGTACGCCAACGGTAGATGGCACCTATACGTATACCGTAACGGATCAAGGTGGGGCATGTGTTAGTGCTAGTATACAAACAGGATCAATCACAGCGGGAATAGGCAGAGTACCGGGAACTGGTGATAGTAATCAAACAGTATGCGAAAACGCGGCTATATCGCCTATTTTATTTTCTTACGCTGGTGGCGGAACGCCAACAGTAACGGGCTTGCCGCCTGGCCTGTCTGTTTCCGTTAATGGCACAAAAGATACCTTAGCCATTACAGGTACACCAACTGTTGCGGGCGACTATGACTATATCGTAACAACAACGGGTACTTGTGCAACAACAAGTACCATTACTGGCAAATTAATAATAGGCATTGGTGTAACTACAACAGGCACTAACGACGTTACTGTTTGTGAAGGCGATCCAATAACACCTATTGTATACGCGTATGCAGGTGGCGGAAATGTAAGTGTTGCAGGATTACCTGCAGGCTTAACATCTAGCACAAATGTTGCTAAAGACACCTTAACCATTAGTGGTACACCAACAGTAAGTGGGGCCTATGATTATACAGTTGCCACTACAGCTGGTACATGTCCGGTAGGAAGCAGTTTTGTAGGTTCTATTGCTGTGGGAGTTGGCGTTGTAACGCAAGGCACCAACGACCAAACAGTTTGTGAGGGGGATGCCATTACGCCAATTTTATATTCATATGCAGGTGGTGGTACGCCAACCGTAACAGGATTACCTGCTGGTTTAGGAACAGCAGTGAACGGTACCAACGATACATTAACAATCAGCGGTATACCTACTGCCTCTGGTGCATACAACTACACCATCACATCAACCAGTTGTGCTACGCCTAGTACAATTTTTGGTGATATAACTGTGGGCGTGGGTGTGATTAATCCTGGGGACGATGATCAAACTGTATGTGAAGGTGATCCTATTGCACCTATCTTATTCTCTTTTGCGGGAGGGGTTAAACCTGTTGTTAACGGTTTACCTACTGGACTTTTAGATTCTGCTAATACTGCAAACGACACCCTATTCATTTATGGTACACCGGCCGTTTCGGGTGCTTACAATTACACTATTACAACTACAGGAGGTTGCTCTTCTAATAGTACCATTTACGGTGACATTGCCGTGGGTGTGGGCGTGGTTAACCCTGGGGAGGATGATCAAACTGTGTGTCAAGGTGATCCTATTGCACCTATCTTATTCTCTTTTGCGGGGGGTGTTAAACCTGTTGTTAACGGTTTACCTTTAGGGCTTTTAGATTCTACTAATACTGCAAAGGACACCCTATTCATTTATGGTACGCCTTCAGTACCGGGCACCTACAATTATGTGATAACCGCTAACGGGTGTGCTACGCCTAGCACTGTCAATGGGCAAATTACTATTGGCGTTGGCGTAGTTAACCCTGGTGAGGATGATCAAACCGTGTGTCAAGGTGATCCTATTGCACCTATACTATTCTCTTTTGCGGGGGGGGGTAAACCTGTTGTTAACGGTTTACCTACTGGACTTTTAGATTCTGCTAATACAGCAAACGACACCTTATTTATTTATGGTACGCCGACAGTACCAGGCACCTACAATTATGTGATAACAGCTAACGGATGTGCTAATCCTAGCACTGTTAATGGGCAAATTACTATTGGCGTTGGCGTAGTTAACCCTGGTGAGGATGATCAAACCGTGTGTCAAGGTGATCCTATTGCACCTATACTATTCTCTTTTGCGGGGGGGGGTAAACCTGTTGTTAACGGTTTACCTACTGGACT
>CAXHCC010000030.1:0-19435 GCA_964014945.1 uncultured bacterium
CAACGCACATCGTCGGCAGCGTCAGATGTGTATAAGAGACAGTCCTATATCTTCAATATCTATACCTCTCGATAAAATATCCGTTGCCACTAAAATTTGTAATTGCTTATTTCTAAATTCTCTCAACACCCTTTCTCGTTCGGTTTGATCTAAATCCGAGTGGATAGCTTTGGCTTTTAAATCCGCTTTAATTAGGTCGCGCTCTAAATCCTTTACTTTGCTTTTAGTGGATACAAAAATGATAACACTTGTTAACTCCTTACCCTTCAACAAGTCTTTAATTAACCTGTTTTTTTGTCCATCATAAACCAAATAAGCACCCTGGGTTACACCTTCGGCAGGTTTTGCCAAGGCGATGTTTATCTGCTCAGGCTTAACTAATAACTTATTTGCCAATGCGCGAATTTTAGGTGCCATTGTTGCCGAAAACATTAAGGTTTGACGTTTTTTTGGCAAATGAGATGTTATTTTAATAATATCATCAATAAAGCCCATATCAAGCATACGGTCAGCTTCATCTAAAATTAAATGTTGCAACTTATTAAACTTAACATAGCCCATATTCAAGTGTGACATGAGCCTACCTGGTGTAGCAATTATAATATTGGCCCCGTTTATTAACGCTCTTTTCTCTTGCTCAAAAGCGCCCCCATCTCCTCCCCCATAAATGGGTAAAGAACTAACTGACGTAAAATATGAAAAGCCTTGTAAAGACTGGTCAATTTGCAAGGCCAACTCACGGGTAGGTACAATTATTAAAGTATTTGTATCATCCGTAGGGTTTTTGGCCAGTTTATTTAATACTGGTAATAAAAATGCAGCCGTTTTGCCCGTACCTGTTTGCGCACAACCAATTAAATCTTTACCAGCTAATACAATTGGTACTGCCTGCTCTTGAATTGGTGTAGGCTCGTTAAAGCCCATAGCGTCTAAACCTTCTTGAAGGCTATCCTCAAAATTTAATTCTCTAAAAGTCAATTTGTGTAGTTTATTCGTTTACAACAACCTTGTAGGTGATTTTCGCTCCTGCCATTTCCAAGGTTTTTGAAACCGAACAGTATTTATCCATTGAAAGGCTAACTGCTCTTTCTGCTTTTGCAACATCAATAGTCCCTTTTAATTTGAACACCACCTCAATTGCACTCCATAAAGAGGGCTCTTTCCCTTGTTCTCGGTCTCCATTTATGGTAATCGTAAAATCTTCTACAACCTGGCGCTGCTTTTGCAATATCATAACTATATCAATTGCACTACAGCCCCCTAAGCCCATTAAAAGCGTTTGCATTGGCCTTACTCCTTTATTCCCTCCGCCAATTGCCTCAGCTGCATCCATTTGTATGCTATGTCCGTCTTCATCTACACCTTCAAAATGAAATGCATCATCCAGCCTTTTTAGTTCAATTTTCATAATCGCGGTTAATATTAGATATTCAGGTTAAAGGTAGCTATTTAGAAACAAAATTTGTGTAGTTTTGCAGGATTAAATTCTTAAGGACTAGTACTCTTTTTTGAGAAAGAGTACACATTGATGGACAAACAGTTTTTTACATACCCTCATCCCGTTCAACTTGAAGCAGGTGGATCATTACCTTCTGTTGAAATTGCCTATCACACTTATGGTACATTAAATGCTGACAAGAGCAATGTTATTTGGATTTGTCATGCATTAACGGCCAATTCAGATGTGATGGATTGGTGGGCTTCGTTTTTAAAAGAAGGGAATATGTATGACCTTTCAGAATACTACATTGTTTGTGCAAATATTCTTGGATCGTGCTATGGAACATCAGGCCCCTTAAGTACCAATCCTGAAACTTCACAAAGTTATTATAGTAGTTTCCCTACCGTTACCGTACGTGATATGGTAAAGATGCACATCCTACTGAGAGAGGAGTTGGGCATTAGTAAAATTAACACTTTGTATGGTGGCTCTTTAGGAGGGTATCAAGCTTTAGAGTGGGTTTTAGAAGAACCAGAGGTAATTAATAATTTGGTATTAATTTCAACCAGTGCCAAAGAATCAGCATGGGGAATCGCAATACATACTGCTCAGCGATTAGCAATTGAAACCGATAGTACATGGAAAGATATGCATGCAGATGCTGGTGCAGATGGTCTTAAGACTGCAAGAGCTATTGGATTGCTTTCATATAGAAATTATGAAGCTTATGTTGAAAGACAAACCGACAATGAACATAAACTCGATAATTACAAAGCAAGCTCTTATATACATCACCAAGGGAACAAATTGGTAAAACGGTTTAACTCTTATAGCTACTGGCTACTCACCAAGGCCTTAGATAGCCATAACGTATCACGTGGAAGAGGTACGCTAGAGGATGTATTAAACAGCATAAAATCGAAAACATTAGTAATTGGCATTTCTAGTGACAGACTGTGCCCAGTTGCTGAACAGCAATTTATTACCCAACACATTCCTGACTCGTCATATGTTGAAATCGATTCTCCATACGGCCATGATGGATTCTTAATTGAAGGTAAAACGATTGCGGACATTGTGCGCAAGCATTTCTAGAGAATATTTACTTCTCTTTCCAGTTCCACCCCAAAAGTAGTTTTTACGTCTTGAATGATTTTTTCAGATAATTGAAAAATTTCCTTTCCGGTTGCTGTGCCGTAATTTACTAATACCAATGCCTGCATTTTATGTACACCCGCATCGCCAATTTGTTTCCCTTTCCAACCGCAATACTCTATCAACCAACCCGCCGCTAATTTCATTTTTCCCTCTGTAGTTGGGTAGGCAACAATATCATCAAAGATTGCTTTTAAACTTTCATATTTTTCACATGCAACTTCTGGGTTTTTAAAGAAACTTCCGGCATTCCCTAAATCCGTTGGATCTGGCAACTTACCTCCTCTTATTTTACAAACTGCATTGCTAACATCCTTGATGGTTATCTGCTTGACCCCTTGCGCTTCTAATTCTTTTTCGATAGCTCCATAACTGGTGTTTAATTGGGGTTGCTTATCCAATTTATAGGTTACGGCCGTAATTATATACTTGCCTTTTAATTCCTTTTTAAATACACTATCTCTGTAACCAAACTTGCATTGTATATTGGAAAATTCTTTGATACTTTGATCGAGTATGTTAACGGCTTCCACAGTATACAAACAGTCTTTTAACTCAACACCATAGGCACCTATATTTTGAATTGGGCCTGCACCCACATTACCAGGGATTAAGGATAAATTTTCTAATCCTCCGTAGTTATTATTTACGCAATACATAACTACATCATGCCACATTTCACCGGCACCAGCCTTTACATAATAATTAGTAGCATCTTCTTTCACTACATCAATACCCATTATGGCATTTTTTATAACGATGCCTTCAAATGGTTTCGTAAATAAAATATTTGAACCTCCTCCCAATACAAAAAAAGGTATGTCTTTAAACCGGGAATCACTTAATACCTTTTGCAATTCATTAATAGAGTTTACCTCAACAAAATAACGGGCAGGTTCATCTATATTGAAAGAATTATGTGGTTTTAGTGAAATATTTTCAGAAACAATTGCACTCATTATATCTTTATTATACAAACAAATCTCTGAAAAATATAAAATACCACATTAGCAACGGTATAAAGTTATTCATACTTCAATGGTAATATCTTTGCTTTATTAGAACTCCGTTAGTCCAATAACGAATTACGTATATTCGTGTTGTTAAGTCAGGTATTATGAGCAATTTGCAAATACATATTATTGCATTTGATATTCCCTATCCGAGTGATTATGGTGGAATAATTGATGTGTTTTATAGAATAAAAGCATTACATCAAAAAGGTGTTAAAATTAATTTGCATTGCTTTGAATATAACAAACCCAAAGCACCAACACTTTCTGAATATTGTGAAAATGTATACTATTATAAACGCACCACATCTTTTTGGAAATTGTTTAGCACTCTTCCTTTTGTGGTAGTTACCAGAAAAAACAAACAGCTATTAAAAAACTTATGTGAAGATAAATACCCTATTATTTTTGAGGGTTTACACACTTGCTATTATTTAAACAATGCGAAATTACGAAACCGTACAAAGGTTGTTCGTACACAAAATATAGAACACCAATACTACCAAGCTTTATCACTTGCTGAAAAAGGCTTAGCCAAACGTCTTTACTATCGCCTGGAAGCTATAAAACTTAAGTATTACGAAGGCATTTTAAAATATGCTAATCACATTTTAGCGATAAATAAATTAGAATCTAATGCGTTAAGCAAACTTTACGGCAACACTTCTTTACTTAACACTTTTCACGCAAATAATAGCATAACATCTATAGTGGGAAGTGGAAACTATTGCTTATACCATGGCAACTTATCTGTACCCGAAAACCATGTTGCAGCTTTCTATATCATCAATAAAGTATTTGCAAAAATAAACACCCCGCTAATTATTGCGGGAAAAATGCCTTCAGAAGCATTAATAAAACAAGTAAAGCAACATAAACACATTAAAATTGTACACAATCCTAGCAATGCGCAAATGGATGAGCTAGTGCAAAATGCGCAAATAAACTTGCTTATTAGCTTTCAGGCAACTGGAATAAAACTAAAGCTAATTAATAGCTTATTTGCTGGCCGGCACTGCATAGTAAATGATGCAATTATACGTAATACTGAACTTGAAAAACTATGTACAATTGCGAATACTCCAGACGAAATTATATCTGCCATTGAACAATTGCTAGTAATTCCTTTTGAACTTCCAGAAATTAAACGTAGAGAACAGGTACTACGTAGCAATTTTTACAACGCACAAAATGCACAAGAACTTATTTCGCTTATGCAAGATTTGTCTCCATAAGCTTTCCGCTTTCGCACTTAAGGGTACGTGAAGGAAACTTTTCGAACATGACAATATCGTGTGTAGCAATTAAAACTGCTCTTCCGTTTTTACTAATTTCTTGTAATACTTTCATGATACCTTCAGAGGTTTCAGGGTCAAGGTTTCCTGTTGGCTCGTCTGCCAAAATAAGTTCGGGATCATTTAACAAGGCTCGCGCAATAGCAACTCGCTGTTGCTCACCACCTGATAATTCAAACGGCATTTTAAACCCTTTTGTGCTTAAGTTAACTTTCTCTAATACTTCTTTGATACGCTCCTGCATTTTAGCAGGATCTTTCCAACCTGTAGCTTCAAGCACAAAAAGCAAATTATCGTTTACTGACCTATCCGTTAACAATTGAAAATCTTGAAAAACTATACCAATTTTTCTTCTGAGCATGGGAATATCTTTGCGTTTTATTTTCGCAAGATCGTATCCAACTATCTTCGCATCTCCTTTTTTTAAAGGAAGCTCGCCATACATGGTTTTCATTAAAGAACTTTTTCCGCTTCCTGTTTTACCAACCAAATAAACCAACTCTCCTTTGCTAATATTCAAGTTTACATCACTTAAAATCAAATTTTTCATCTGAAAAATTGATAGATTTTCTATTTGTAAAATTGTATCCAAAGCAATAGTTTATTTAAGTAACAACTTTGTTGTTGTTGCCTCGAAAGTAAGTTGTTGCAGACAAACGCGACACTTTTAAGCGGCAAATATTTTAACAGAGCTACGTTAATAACTTATGGGCTGCTTGTTAATTGCACTATTATTACTCCCTAAATTTACTGCAATAAGAATCATCTGCAACCGAATGATTAAGAACTTTTCTTTTAGCAAACGTGTTCTTTTAGTAGCAATCTTTTTCTCTGCTTCAGCTCTTTTTGGGCAAAAAACCTTGCTTCAGGAACATGCTAACCAAGACTTTAAGTTAGGGCTAGAGCTGTTTCAAAAAGAAAAATTTGGTGCTGCCCAGGATAAGTTTAAGCAGGTATTAAACAACCCCCAATACCTTAACAACCTAGAAAAAGTTGATGCAGAATATTACCATGCACTCTGTGCAATTCGACTATTTAATAAAGATGGCGAATTACTGCTAAAACAATTTATTACCAACAATCCGCAAAGTCCAAAAGTGCAATACGCATATTATCACTTGGGCCGTTACAGTTGTCATAAGCGTAAATACATAAAAGCCATTCACTATTTTGATATGGTAGATATTTATGAACTTACAACAGAAGAGCTAGCTGACTTTTACTTTAAACGTGGTTATTGCTACTTTAATGAGGAGCAATATAAAATTGCTAAAAACAACTTTTATGAAATTAAAGATGTAGATAATAAATTTCAGGTGCCCGCTACCTACTACTACGCACATATTTCCTACATATACGAAGAATACGAAATTTCGTTAAAAGACTTTTTAACCATCAAAGAAGATAAAACATTTGGGTCTATAGTTTCATTTTATATAGCCCAGTTGTATTATTTACAAGGCAATTATGATTCTGTAATCGTATTTGCTCCTAAATTACTGGACACCATTAACTCAAAAAGAGCGCCTGAAATTGCTCGTATAATTGGAGAGTCTTACTTCCATCTTAAAGAATACAAAAAGGCAATCCCTTATTACAAGCGTTATGAAAAGGCTTATGGCGTTTTACCGCGAGAAGATAATTATCAGCTAGGATATATTTATTACAAAACAGGGGATTGTAACAGTTCTTTAAATTATTTAGCTAATCTTACAGAAAGTGGCATTAGAGATTCTCTTAGTCAAAATGCAACCTATCATATGGGTGATTGCTATTTAAAATTAAATGAAAAACAAAAAGCAAGAAACGCATTTGGAAAGGCAGCAAATTACAACCTTGATGCGGTAATTGAGGAAGATGCGTTGTTCAACTATGCCAAGCTTAATTACGAATTATCCTATAACCCGTATAATGAAGCAATAAGGGCATTTAAAAAGTATACGAAAAGATACCCAACATCTGTTAGAGCAGATGAGGCTTACTCCTATTTGGTAAATGCCTTTGTTACCACGAAAAACTATAAATCGGCGCTCCTGTATTTGGAGAAAATAAACGACAAAACGCCTGAATTAAAAGCAGCATACCAAAAAATTGCCTATTACCACGGTGTTTACTTGTTCAATAATGAGCAATATGAAACATCTATTAAACTGTTCAAAAAATCGCGCACTTACAACTTTGATAAAACCATAAATGCATCATCAATTTATTGGGAAGGTGAAGCGCTATATAAACTTAAGCAGTACCAAAAAGCGATAAACGTATTTAAGGAATACATTCTCGCACCTGGAAAAATTGCGAGTGCAGAAGAAGGTGAGGCAAACTACAACGTAGCCTATTGCTACTTTAATTTAAATGATTACGCAAATAGCAACTTGTGGTTTAGAAAGTTTGTTGTATTTAAGCCAAAAGCCAACTCCAACAAAATTAACGACGCCTTTAATAGAATTGGTGATGGCTACTTCCTAAATGGCAACTACAATAAGGCCTTAGAGCATTACGAACAATCATTCAATATAAAACAAATAGATGCCGATTATGCCTTGATGCAAAAGGCCATGGTAAACGGTGTATTAAAAAACAATGAGGAAAAAATTAAAGACTTAGAATTATTTGTACAAGATTTTGGCAACTCTTCTTACCTAGAAAAAGTAAAAATTGAACTAGCTTCTGCACATTTAAATAACAGCCAAGCAGAGAAGGCTTTACCAATATTGTTGGCATTTGAAAAAGAGTACCCAGAAAGCAAATACATGAATTCCTGCTTAAGTAAAATTGGACTTATATATTACAATAATAAACAAGACGACAAAGCTCTTGCGTACTTTAATAAACTCATTGAACGGGATAGAAAATCTTTGGAAGCTAACCAAGCGATAGTTATGGTTGTAGAAATATACAAGGCACAAGGAGATGCAGAAAAGCTTGCCGCATACCTTGAATCAGTAGGAGCGCCAATAGCACAAGCTTCCTTAGATAGCATAACCTTTGATATTGGAAAAACCCATTATTTAGAACAAAAATGTGCTGTTGCGGTTAAAGATTTTAGTAATTATTTGAACAAGTTTCCGGATGGGATATTCCTTGTAGAAGCTAACTTTTATAAAGCAGAATGTGAATTTTCTGCTGCACAAATTAATAATGCTCTAATTGGGTACACGTTTGTGGTTGAGCAAAACAAAAATGAATATACGGAAACGTCATTAAGTAAAGCCGCCAACATTCTGTACTCCCAAAAGCAATACGAAAAAGCCTCCACTTACTATAAGCAATTAGAAAATGTGGCAGAAAACCCATTAAACATCAAACAGGCTATTGTTGGCCAAATGAGAAGCGACTGGTATCTGAATGCCTACGATGCAACCATTGAATACGGAAAGAAATTATTGAGTATGGATAAAATTAGCAAGGAGCTACGCAATGAAGCACATTACAAGATTGCTAAATCATTAGTTGCATTGGGTAAATATGCAGATGCTTCTACCTCCTTTCAACTTGTTAAAGATTCTGCCAACAATGAATTAGGTGCTGAAGCGGCTTATCATTTAGCCTACATACAACATTTGCAATGCGAGTACAAAGCCTGTGAAGCTAGCATTTTTGAGTTTATTAATAGCGATGCCAACTCCGCCTTTTGGATTACAAAATCGCTAATACTATTAGCCGACAACTATGTAGCCTTAGAAGACAACTTCCAGGCAAAAGCGATACTAAGTTCAATTGTTAACGATTCTGATATTCCAGAATTAGTAAATGTGGCTAAGCAAAAGATAGAAAAGATAATGGCAGATGAAGCAGCTGCCTTAAAGGCTTTAAGAAAAGTACCTGACACCTTACAAGTAATATTTGGTGATGATAGTACAGAACAATACGAACTATTTCTTGAACCTGTAATTGTTGAATGAAAGCTAAATTAAACATAGTAACGTTAGTTGTGTTTAGTATAATTGGTACTACCCAATATGTAGGTGCGCAGGATAGTGGGCTAGACTCTTTGAAGGGAACCCATACGGGTGCCTATAAACCTACAATTGCTGACGCTATCAAAATTAGCGAAACACCAGAAATTGTTGATTCAACCAAAAAAATACAAGTACCTGAATACAACATTAAATCAACAAAAATTAAAACCAATTTTACGCCTGAACCAATTGTACCTGCACAGATAGCTGGCGATCCTTTAGAAAAGTTATACAACAGCTTGGTAAAATTAGGTATTGGTACTTATAACACTCCTTATGGTGAGCTATGGGTGAACAAACTACGTTCAAAAAATTCCGCAGGTGGTGTACGTCTCAAACATTTATCATCAACATTCACGCAAAAAGGATATGGGTATGCAGGGTTTAACGATGACGAAATTAGCGTATACGGTAAAAAGTTTCTTAGAAAACATTCCTTAATTGGAAGTGCCGACTACTTTAGAAATACCGTTCACCTATATGGGTATAATACAGATTTATTTTCGCTTAAACGAAGTGATACTGAACAACGTTTTAACTATATAGCAGCAAAAGCGAAACTACAAAGTCATTATAAAGACAAAAAACTAATTAATCACCTTGCTGGCATTAACTATTACACATTTACAGATAGATGGAATGGGGTTGAAAATAATGTAAACGTATATGGTTTTGCCAAAAAAAATATTGCTGATGGAGTTGCTAGAATAGATGCTAATGTAAATTATACAAACTACCGAAACCTACTAGATACGGTAAATAACACAATAATTTCTATTAGGCCAAATTGGACTATAACCGATAGTAGTTATACTGCCAAATTAGGTTTTGACATTACCCATGATGTGTTTAACACTACAACTGCATATTTATACCCGAACGTCTATTTCAGTTATAAAGTTATTGATGACATAATTGTGCCATATGCCGGTTTTAGCGGAGGCTTATACAAAAACAGTTTTAGGTCACTTACAGACATTAATCCTTTTGTTAACTCGGCTTTGGCCATGAATAACACAAGTGAAAATTATGTAGCATATGGTGGAATAAAAGGGAACCTTTCTAGAACCACTTCATTTAATGCTAAAGTATCAACCAATTCGATTAACGACATGGCACTATTCGTAAATGACACAACAGGGTTTAATAACCGATTTGACGTTATTTATGATGACGCTAAAGTATTTACATTTCACGGTGAAGCTGGTTATCAATTAAGAGAAAAAATTAGAGTTAACCTTGCCGCGATATACTATAGCTACTCAATGGAAACCGAATTGAGAGCATGGCATAAACCACAAGTGCATATAACACTTTCGGGTAATTACAACTTGCAGAATAAAATTATTGCTAAGCTAGCTGTTTATTATGTTGGTGCGCAATTTGCAAAAGAATACGAAACAGACAGCAACAACCCTGCTTTATTAACAACAATTGAAAATGAATTAGACGGGTACATAGACATAAACATAAGTGGAGAATATCGATATACGAAGAAGCTAGGTTTCTTTTTAAACCTAAATAATCTAACAAACAGTGCGTATAAAAAATTTAACAACTACCCTACACAACAGTTTAGTGTAATGGGCGGGCTATCCTATTCATTTTAACCAACACCTAATAAATAATGGAAAAAACAATTCTAATTTTAGTATTTGTTCTTGGTTTAGTAAAAGCTGTAGTTATTGGAAATAATGACAGTGAATATTCACCACCACACCCCTACAAATCAACTGAAAATATTGTTACTTATTCTTGTCCATTAAAGTGCGACAGTGAAAAAGAATATTTTACCGTTGGAGTGTGTCCACATTGCCACAACGATTTTGTAGCAAACAACTAATCAATCAGTCTTCGGTTTCTTTGCCTTATATAACGGAACCGTGGAACACGGTTCTCCATACATAATGCTTTTAACCACGGGCCTTAACCGTTCAGTAATGTGCACGTAAGCAGCAGGTGGCACATTAATTTTGCTGCACCCTTTAATCACCACCCTGGCACCCTTATATTGACTAACATCAATTTTGGCAATCAGCTCGTTATATAACACTTCTTCTAAACGCTCTGCCGTTCCGAACACTACCTTTATAGCGTATGGTTGCAAATAGGTTGTTAGCAACATAAATGCCCATGTGGGAACAATGGCATCTGCAGTACAAGTTATGGCAACATACTTGTCAGAATATTTCTCCCAAGCCTCTTCTTTGGCAAAGGCTCTAAATTCCTTTTCGCGTAATATAAGCCCCTCGTATAAGTGATCTTTAATATCAATCACAACCCTATCACCTTCTGGATAATGCTCCTCCAAATCAAAGGTAACTAAACCACTCGCCGACACTTTATTTTCAATCGTATCCATTCTAATCTTACATGAAACCTAATTCAAGCTGAGCAACTTCGCTCATCATTTCTTTATCCCAAGCTGGCTCAAATGTTAAGTCCATTTTTGCAGATGCTATTCCCTCTACCGTTTTCAACTTATCTTCAATTTCTTTAGGTAGTGACTCCGCTACTGGACATGATGGAGAGGTTAGTGTCATTAACACTTCAAGGTTCTTATCCTCATCAATATACACCTCATAAATCAAACCTAATTCCCAAATATCCACAGGAATTTCAGGATCATAACATGTTTTAATCATATCAATAACACGTTGTGTAAGCTCTGGATACGATGAATTAATTACTGCACTCATAAATTTAGTTTAAGATGTTTTAGTTTTATAAGCCAAGGCATCTACTTTCATTTGTTTAATCATGCTCAATAAGCCATTACTTCTTGTTGGTGATAAATGCTGAGTTAAGCCAATCTTTTCAATAAATTCCAACTTAGCATTTATAATCTCATCGGGGCTATGACCCGATAGCACGCGTACCATTAATGCTACCATTCCTTTAGTAATTATGGCATCGCTATCCGCTGTAAAAACAATTTTTCCATCCACCAATTCAGAGTGTAGCCACACTCTACTTTGACACCCTTTAATTATTTTTTCCTCTGTTTTTTGTTCTTCTTCAATAAGCGGTAATGATTTACCCAACTCAATTAAATGCTCATACTTTTGCATCCAATCATCAAACAGTTCAAATTCTTCTATTACTTCTTGTTCAATTTCCTCTATACTCATATTACTGTAGCATTTGAATTGCTTTTTTTACTCCCGTAATCAGTGCATCAATTTCTTCCATAGTATTGTAAAAGGCTATTGACGCTCGCACGGTACCTTGTATATTATAAAACTGCATAAGGGGTTGCGTACAATGATGACCGGTTCTTACAGCAATTCCCATTTGATCTAGTATGGTGCCAATATCAAAAGGGTGTATATCACCTATGTTAAAAGATATAACACTTGCTTTTTCATTTGCCTCACCATAAATTTTTAAGCCATCTATTTTCTTTAGTTCTTGTGTAGCATATCCCAGCAATTCTTCCTCGTATTTAGCAATATTATCTAAACCTATTTCATTAACATACTTCAACGCAGCTGCCAAAGCTACACCTCCTTCTATATTTGGAGTGCCAGCCTCAAATTTTAAGGGAATATCTGCATACTCTGTTTTCTCAAAAGTTACTGTTTTAATTGTACCTCCTCCAACTTGATAAGGAGGTATACTTTTTAGGTATTTCTCCTTCCCGTATAATATACCTACTCCAGTTGGGCCAAATACCTTGTGCCCACTGAACACATAAAAATCAGCATCTAATTCTTGAACATCTACAGCCATATGCGGAATCGATTGGGCTCCATCAATTAATACCGGAACATCTTGTTGATGCGCTCTTTCAATTATCCTTTTAATGGGATTAATTGTTCCGAGTGTGTTTGATATGTGTGTAACCGCAACCAGTTTTGTTTTATCAGAAAGCAAATTAGCGTATTCTTCCATCAACAATTCACCCTTTTCATTAATTGGGATAACCTTTAACAAAGCACCCTTTTCTTCACACACTTGTTGCCAAGGCAAGATATTAGAATGGTGTTCCATTGCTGAAATAATTATTTCATCTCCAGCAGCAACATATTTTTTTCCAAATGAGCTTGCAACCAAGTTGATAGCATCAGTAGTTCCTTTGGTAAATATTATTTCTTTTGCTTGGGCAGCATTTAAATGTTGCTGAATTGTTGTTCGCGCATCCTCATAAGCTACAGTAATTTCTTGACTTAATGTATGAACGCCTCGATGAATATTCGCATTTTGCGAAGAGTTATAACGGTTTATTGCATCAATAACCACCGATGGTTTTTGAGCGGTAGCGCCATTATCAAAATACACCAAAGGTTGCCCATTAACCTGTTTAGATAATATGGGGAAATCTGCACGTATTTTTTTAGCGTCAATAGCTAACAAGCCTTTATTGGTAATAGGTTCCATAAAATTCGGTGTAAATTTACAAATGATTCTTCATTCAACTATGAGTTTTTTAGATTAATTCTAAATAAAATCGCAAACGCCTTAATATCTGTTATTTACAAAGACTTTAGATCATTAATCAATCACGTAAAGTTTGGTAAAATTATTTGCTACATTTGGTTTGTGAAACATCCTATTTATTTAGATTATAATGCAACTACAGCCGTAGATGAGCGCGTTATTAAGGCAATGTTACCCTACTTTAATGCGCATTATGGGAATCCGTCTAGCATAACACATGCGTTTGGATGGGATGCCGTTGAAGCTATTAAAGTGGCAACTACACAAATTAAAAGTTTGATCAATTGTGATGAACAAGAGTTGATTTATACATCTGGGGCAACTGAAGCAATAAATTTAGCCATAAAAGGGGTTTGGGAAAATTATCAGTTTAAAGGGAAACATATTATAACGGTTAAAACAGAACACAAGGCCGTATTAGATGTTTGCCAATCACTTGAACGGCAAGGTGCAACCATTACGTATTTGTCCGTTAACAGTGAGGGTTTAATAAATCTTGATGAGCTAAAAAGTGTTATTAGCGACAAAACCATATTGGTAGCTGTGATGTATGTTAACAACGAAACAGGAGTGATGCAACCAATTGACGAAATAGCAGAAATAGTTCACCAACACAAAAGCATATTTATGTGCGATGCCACCCAAGCTGTTGGCAAAATAAGTATTGACTTGAGCACCGACAAAATTGACTTGATGTGCATGAGTGCACATAAAATGTATGGTCCCAAAGGAATTGGTGCATTATACGTTAGACGAAAAAAACCGCGAGTAGTCCTTGCCCCTCAAATTCATGGTGGTGGTCATCAAAGAGGTTTACGTTCAGGCACATTAAATGTTCCTGGAATAGTTGGCTTAGGCAAAGCATGCGAAATTGCCAAAACTGAAATGGATGCAGACAAAAAAAGAATAAGTGCTTTACACAATTTTTTTGAAAGCTCCATTGCTACATTAAACGGTGTTTATATTAATGGTAGCCAAAGTAAACGTATTTATACTACTAGCAACATAACGCTTAAAGGTATTAATTCAGCAAAACTCATCTCTAAAATCCCCCAATTGGCTATTTCAATGGGATCGGCTTGCAGCGCTGCTAACACATCCCCATCTCATGTTCTTAAAGCCATGCAACTTAGCGATGAAGATGCTTTTTCTACGATTCGGGTAAGCATTGGAAAACATACTACCGGCGAGCAAATTGATGAAGCCATTCATTCATTAAGCAAGCAGATTAAAGCCAATAGCGCTTCGTAATTCCACGCTGTTACAATTTGAACAAAATTCTGTTGATTACTTTGTAAGCGTATCACAAGGAATGCACAATTCTTTTGTTAGCTTTATCAAGTAACTTAACCTCTAGTTCTTAAACATATGGCAAAGGAAAAAAAGATATTTGTACTTGATACATCTGTTATCATTTACGACCATTCCGCAGCAAGAAACTTTAATACACACGACGTTGTTATTCCAATTACAGTACTTGAAGAATTAGATAATTTTAAGAAAGGAAATGACACCAAAAATTTTGCCGCAAGAGAATTTATAAGATACATAGATTCTATTTCGATGGGCAAAACGTTACAAGACTGGATACCTATTAACGGGAATACTCATGGTTTGATGAAAATTGAAATGAACCAGAAGGCATCTATAGACGCGGTTAAAGTTTTTGGAGAAAACAAGGCAGATCATAAAATACTAAACACAGCCATTTACATTGCGGATAAATTTCCGAAACGGAAAGTAATCGTTGTTACCAAAGACATCAATCTAAGAATAAAAGCCAAATCGCTGAAACTTAATGCGGAGGATTATAAGGTGGGGAAAATACAGGATGTTTCTGATTTGTATACCGGAAAAAGTGAATTGGAAAAGGTGGATGGAAAAATCATAGACGATATTTACGAGGAAGGTGCATGTGATAAAGAAAGGCTATTTGCGGATGAAGAAATTGTTCCTAACCATTTCTATATTCTAAAAAGTGGATCAAAAGCGGCGTTAACTTACTACAACTCAAAAAAAGAATCGGTTGATAGGATTAAAAAAGTTACGGCCTTTGGCATTAAACCACAAAATGCGGAACAGGCATTTGCTTTAGATGCAATTTTAAACCCTGACATTAAACTAGTATCTGTACAGGGTGTAGCAGGAACAGGAAAAACGCTATTGTCATTAGCAGGTGCACTAGAGCAACGAAGAAACTTCCATCAAATTTACTTAGCGCGTCCAATTGTTCCGCTTGGTAATAAAGATCTGGGGTTTTTACCTGGCGATATTAATTCTAAACTTACCCCCTACATGGAACCCTTATGGGATAATTTAAAATTCATTAAAAGTCAATTTAATGAAAAGGGAAGAGAGTTTAAGCAGATTGCAGATATGATCGAGCATGAAAAACTAGTTATGTGTCCGCTTGCATATATTCGAGGCCGAAGTTTATCCAATGTAATTTTTATAGTTGATGAAACTCAAAATTTAACACCACACGAGGTAAAAACCATTATTTCGCGCGCCGGAGAAAACACTAAAATAATATTTACTGGCGATATTTATCAAATAGACACGCCATACTTAGATAGTCAAAGTAATGGCTTATCCTATATAATTGACAAGCTGAAAGGACAACCTTTGTACGCACACATAACCTTGGAAAAAGGAGAACGATCTGAGCTAGCCAACTTGGCCAATGACTTTTTATAGTTAGGCAACAACTTTTTCCAAACCTTTTGGAATAGCTGCAATAAGTTTTTGGGTGTACTTTGTTTTAGGATTGTAATAAATTTCATCTGCATCTCCAGCCTCCACAATTTTTCCTTCGCTCATCACCAATATTCTATCGCTCATGAATTTTACAACTGACAAATCATGTGAGATAAAAATGTAGGTGAAATTAAACTCTTTTTTAAGCGTATTAAGGAGGTTGAGCACTTGTGCCTGCACGGATACATCGAGCGCAGAAACTGACTCGTCGCACACAATAAATTTAGGCCCCAACGCTAAAGCTCTAGCTATTCCCACTCGTTGTCGTTGCCCTCCTGACAGCTCATGCGGAAATCTGTGAAAAATTGATTTACCCAATTTAACCCGGTGTAATATCTTCATCACCTGCCTATTACGCACAAAGTCATCGCCTAATATCCCATGTACTTTCATGGGTTCCATAATGATTTCACCTACAGTTTGTAACGGATTTAAAGAGGAGTATGGGTCTTGAAAAATAATTTGCATTTCTTTTCTTAACGATCGCATTTCATTTGAAGATTGCTTCATTATATTTTTTCCCATGAAAATCACTTCACCATCGTGCAATTTCATTAATCCGAGCAAGGCCCTACTCAAGGAGGTTTTACCACTACCAGAATCACCAACCAATCCAAGTGTTTCACCTGGGTAAACATCAAAACTAATATCGTCCACTGCTTTCACATAATCAACAGTTTTGTTAAACATAAAACTTTTTTTACCGGGAAAGTAAGCCTTTAAATTTTTCACCCTAAGCAAGGGTTCTTTGGCATACATGACTTGATGTCTTTGCGCTCGTTCCTCCTTCGAATCAACTATCGTAGTTACTTTAGCAGCAACTTCACTAACAACTTCTCGAATACTTCCATCTGCTTCGATGCGCATAAAATCTTCAATAATTGGTAATCGTTTTAAACGTTTGTTTAAAGGTGGCCTGCACGCCAATAGTGCTTTTGTGTAAGGGTGCTTGGGTGTCTTAAATACGTCTTCAACCTTTCCTTCTTCCACTACCACACCGTTATACATTACCATTATCCTATCTGCAATTTCACCTATAAGGTTTAAATCATGTGTTATAAAAAGGGTTGAGGTATCCAACTGATTCTGCACCTTTTTAATTAACTCTACAACTGTTGCCTGCACGGTAACATCCAGCGAGGTTGTTGCCTCATCTGCAATAAGTACACTTGGATGACAACTCATAGCCATTGCTACCATTACTCGTTGTTTTTGCCCTCCAGATAGTTGATGTGGGTAGCGATCAAATATTAATTCTGGATTGGGTAAATGAACATCTTCAAACAGGTCTATTGTTTTTCTTTTCGCAACCTCATTTGAGCAGTTTTCATGTTGTAAAATAGTTTCCTTAACCTGGTTACCAATTGACATAACAGGGTTTAAAGAGGTCATTGGTTCCTGAAATATCATAGATACAACGTTGCCTCTCATTTTGCGCAGCTCTTTTTGGTTACACTTTAAGATATCAACGGATTCTCCTGAGTCGAAATGAAATAATACCTCTCCCTTTGTAACTTTCCCAGAACTTGGGGCAATCAAGCGCATAATGGACAGGCCCAATGCAGATTTTCCAGACCCCGATTCGCCCACAATACCAATGGTTTCTCCTCGATTTAAGGTAAATGATACATTATTTACCGCGGTAACCGAATTTTTACCACTTCTATATTTTGTTGTAAGTCCTTTTATTTCGAGTGCTTTACCGTCCATCAGCTAATCAAACAAGCAGCAAGTGGCTACTATTAACAAATACTATTTGTTGAGCAATATACGAATAGATTCGAATTGGTTATGCACACGCATAAATCTATGTAAGTATTCCTCATTAATACCGAACCTTTCTCACATTTTTTCGTACATTCACCCAGCGGGGTACCGGCAACTATCCTAATGAAAGAGCTAAGCTATTTAAGCTTAGACAAATACTGATCAAGGACTATTTATGAAGGCAAAAAGGATAAAATTTATTAATAAGAATAAAACGGTATTCTTTGACACCTTAAAATCCAGGGTGGATAATTATTTCAAGGAAAATAATATATCGCAGTACGCAAATGGAAAAATGGTTTTTAAATCATTTGTCATGCTTTGCATATACTTTGTTCCTTACGCTTTAATAATGACCCAAGACATGAGCTTAACAAGCATGTGGATTTGCACCCTTATTATGGGGCTGGGATTAGCAGGGCTGGGAATGTGTATTATGCACGATGCCAATCATAACGCTTACTCATCTAATAGAACAATTAATAAAATAATGGGGCATTCGTTAAATGTTGTTGGTGGCGAAGCAGGTAATTGGATAACCCAGCATAACTTACTACATCATACCTACACCAATATTTTTAACATGGATAAGGATATTGATGATAAAGGAATAATGCGGTTAACACCGGATAGTGAATACAAAAAGATTCAGCGATTTCAGACGATTTACGTATTTTTCTTTTATTCAATAATGACCCTGTACTGGACCACGTTAAAGGATTTTGCACAGTTTTACCAGTTTATTAGAGATGGCTATCATAAAGAAAAAGGCTTTGATAAGTTTAAAACCTTTTTTAACATATTAATTTGGAAGTTGTTTTACTGGGGATACATAATTGTATTGCCCGTAATAGTTTTGGATGTTACCATATTTCAAGTATTTATTGGATTCCTTTCCATGCATTTGGTAGGAGGCTTAATTTTAAGCATTACCTTTCAACTCGCACATGTTGTTGAAAAAGCAGACTTTCCGAAACCTGACCCCAAAGGAAATATTTATAATGAGTGGGCCATACACCAATTGAACACTACTGCAGATTTTGCACGCGATAATTGGCTAATAAGCTATTATTTTGGTGGTTTAAATTTTCAGGCGATCCATCATTTATTTCCACAAGTGTGTCATGTACATTACCCAAAAATTGCTCCGATTGTTGAGCAAACTGCAAAAGAGTTTGGCGTTAAATATTTATACCATGATACAATGCGTGAAGCCTTTGCTTCCCACATGCGTTTACTATCAAAGCTTGGTAAAGATGAGGTAACGTTTAGTAATTTTGCTGATACTGCAGGTTAAACCAAGCTTAAATAAACAGCTTAGTACAGGCTTCTTCTGCTGCTAATTGTTCGGCACGTTTTTTTGATGCATGGGACGCCTTGCTTACATTTCTTCTATCCACCAACAATTCTATTTCGTAAAGCTTGTCACTTGCAACGGCACCATCTACAACCATGTTAAACTCCACTTGCGTTTTTTCCTTTTGCGACCATTCTATTAACTTACTTTTAAAGTCAACTTCCCTTTTTTCAACATCCTCCAAATCTATATGAATTTGAATGATTCGTTTTACGATAAACTTATAGGTGGTTGCAAGGCCGTTATCT
>CAXHCC010000031.1:0-19432 GCA_964014945.1 uncultured bacterium
AACGCACATCGTCGGCAGCGTCAGATGTGTATAAGAGACAGGTTTAATGTATTGCGTCCGAATGATTTGGTTAGTATTGTTGCTTACTCTGATTCAGCAGTTATACTGGTTAACGGATTAAGTGGAAACAATAAAGAAATCTTTAAAAACAAGGTGAATGATTTAATTGCCAAAGGGCCAACAATGGGAGGAGAAGCAATTATTTTCTCTTTGGATTTAGCGGTTAAGAATTACATTGCAAATGGGAACAATCAATTATTCCTAATAACAGATGGAAAGTTCACCTTTTCAGATGCGCACAAACAACTCTGGGATATTAAAATTGAAAATCATGATATTATTCTATCAAGTATAGCGGTTGGGAATAGTGAGTATGCATTTAAACACTTAAAGGAACTGTCAGAAAAAACTAACGGAAGTTTTATTTCAATACAAAGTGAGTACGATGCTGACAACTTGATTCTATCAGAGATAAAATCTCGTTCCAAAAAAAATAAACTATAACAGCTTAGTGTAAACTGGGTCTGGAAGTTTAAAATATCTACAAACCAAATACATAACTGTATTTACCCCAACATGAAATAGCACCAATAAAAAAGCTGCCAAAATAGGCACACCAAAAAATTGATATGGCCAATTGTAAAGCCACACACCCAAGTTAATTACTACTATTTCACCCCAAACTGGAACAATCAAAGATGGCAATACAAGAACGTATAATACTTTCTTTGCCAAACTCATTTCCCAAGTATCTAGAATTATCCTTTCTATTTTATACATAACCTTATAGGAAAAGCCCCAAGCAAAAGGCACCCAATAAGGAATAGAAATATGATCTTCAATTCCCAAATACTTCCAATAACCATTCTCTGTACCCCATATTTCTACGGTTAAACCAAAAAACAAAGTAAACAATACAGCAAACATAGAAAACAGCTTATAGCCTTTATAATTTGCAGGTTGCCTTATAACCCTAACAAAGTAACTTAACAACCAAACCGCTAAGAATAAACCTACAAACTGATGATAGGATTTAAAGAGAGCTATAAAAACACCTATAGCTCCAACGGCTACAAAAATTGCTATTAAAGATTTCCACGCCTTTTTTTGTGATGGACTCATCACTATTTGAGTAATTCGGCTAAGGTATTATCAAATGTTTCTTTCGCCTCTAAAACAGATCCAAATGACTCACCGTCCACAATCATATCCTTTCCTTTTACCTCACCTAATTTGGAATATTGTACATTCTCTCCGTTTAAGAGTTTAAGAAAATCTTCTTCTTGCGTTTTATTTACAGATACAACTACCCTACTTTGCGACTCTCCAAATAAAAATGCATCCTTTCTTACTTTATCATCAGCACTAATCTCAAAACCTAATTTATTAGGCATTGCGCTTTCTAATAAAGTAATAAACAAACCACCATCTGCACAATCGTGTGCCGACTGAATTAACCTTTCTTTAATCAGCTTTTTAATAGCATCTTGCACGCTATATTCCTCGTCGATATCAAAAAATGGTGCTGGGGTATTTTTTACTTTATGATACGAGTATAAATACTCTGAAGATGATATATCATTCTTTGAATGCCCAATTAAATAAATAGTATCCCCTTCATCTTTAAAATTAAGCGTCATTTGATTTGCCTTGTTCTTCATTACACCAAGCATACCAATTGCTGGGGTAGGAAATACAGGCCCATCGTAAGAAGATTGATTATAAAAACTTACGTTACCACCCGTTACAGGTGTTTGGAATTTCTCACAAGCCTTACCCATACCTTTAATGGCTCCTACAAACTGCCAATACACTTCTGGGTTATACGGGTTTCCAAAATTTAAACAGTTGGTAATTGCTGATGGTTCACCACCTGAACAAACAATATTTCTTGCCGACTCTGATACAGCAATTGCGCAGCCCACTTCCGGATCTGCATTTACATACCTTGCATTACAATCAACTTTTAAAACAATTGCTTTATCTGTTCCTTTTACATTTACAACAGCCGCATCTGATGGATTATTGGTACTCATATTTGCGGCACCTACCATCGAGTCGTACTGATTATACACCCATTGTTTAGAAGCAATATTGGGATGCTTAATTAAAAAATCGGCCACCTCCTTCAAACTCTTAGGCTCTTCTACGCTATCAATAGAAAACTTTTTGCTCTCCGCAAAATAGGCAGGCTCTTTGTACTCACGCTCATATATAGGAGCACCTCCACCAAGTACTAAGTCTTCTGCGGGAACATCAGCCACCAACTCGCCATTTTCAAAATACTTTAAACGCTTATTATCAGTAACCTCACCAATAATTGCACAGTTAAGATCCCACTTGTCAAACACATCTTCAATTTCCTTTTCCCTACCCTTTTCAACTACTATCAACATTCTTTCTTGCGATTCAGAAAGCAAAATTTCCCATGGCAACATATCGCTTTGCCTTGTTGGCACCTTATCCAACCATATATTCATCCCATGCTCACCTTTAGCACTCATTTCCGACGTAGAACAAGTAATTCCAGCAGCACCCATATCCTGAATACCCACTACAGCACCCGTTTTAATTACCTCAAGCGTTGCTTCTAGTAATAATTTCTCTTGAAAAGGATCTCCAACCTGAACAGCAGGCAAATCGTTGGCAGAATCTTCTGTAATATCTTTTGAAGCAAAAGCTGCTCCATGTATACCATCTTTACCGGTAGCTGAACCCACAATATAAACTGGGTTACCTACTCCATAAGAAGTAGCAGAAGCCATCTCTTCGCCGGGTTGCATTATTCCAGCACTCATTGCATTAACCAGCGGGTTAACATTATAACAATCATCAAAAAATACTTCTCCACCTACAGTTGGGATACCGAATGCATTTCCGTAATCGCCAATTCCTTTAACCACACCTTTAACCAACCATTTAGTTTTATCCAATTTTATATCACCAAACCTAAGCGAATTAAGGCCTGCAATAGGTCTTGCTCCCATTGTAAATATATCTCTATTTATACCACCAACCCCTGTGGCAGCACCTTGGTAGGGCTCTAAAGCACTTGGGTGATTATGCGATTCTATTTTAAAAGCACATGCATACCCATCGCCAATGTCTACTAAACCTGCGTTCTCTTCACCTGCTTTAGCCAACATATGAGGCCCATCCTTAGGTAATGTTTTAAGCCATGTAATGGAGTTTTTATACGAACAGTGTTCACTCCACATTACAGAAAATATGCTTAGCTCAACAAAGTTAGGCGTACGACCTAATATTAATTTAATCTGATCAAACTCGGCAGCAAGTAAGCCAAGCTGTTCAGCAGTTTCATAAGTGGTTAAAGAATCAGTGCTCGTCGTCATAGAAGTCCATTATTAATTTGGTAAAAGCGCTAAAAAGCAAAAACCAAATTTATACAAAAGACATGGCCCAGGAGCATTATTTCCTTTGGAGTTTTCAACAGTTTAGCTATTTACTATATTTGACATTAAATACACCATTTCTAATCCGTTTGGAGGTAATAATTAGTCTTTTTTATTTGTTCATTTTCTCCTTCTTGATTTACAAGTTGGAGGTGTATAACGTGCCCAATGTTTCACGTAAAAAATTAGTGCTCGTTTATGTGTTGAAAATTACCACAGGACTTCTTGTTTGGGCAATATATACTTTTTACTATGACAATAGAGTAACAGCAGACATTTTTAAATATGTTGATGCCAGCAAGGTTATGTTTGACGCGATATACAATAACCCCGCACACTTTTTTAAAATGCTACTTGGTATTGATGCATATGGAGATGAACTGTACCCCTATTACTTAAAAATGAATTTTTGGTTAAGCCCATCCGGTTATAAGTCCTACAACAGCTATCACTTTATCATCCGGCTTAACGCACTCATTCAATTTTTCTCTTTCGGATATTATCAGGTTCATGCCATATTCTTTTGCTTTTTTTCATTTACAGGCATCGTGTTAATATACAAAGCATTTGCTTTTTTATTTAATTCAAAAAATAGTTTGGTCTTTTTTATTTTAGCATTATTCCCTTCTGTACTTTTTTGGTCCTCCGGAGTATTCAAAGAAGCCATTATTGTATTTGCATTGGGGCTTATTGCCACCCAGTTTCGCAAAACCTTTTCTTCCAACCTGTTCTTAACGGTACTTTTAGGTTGTTACCTTTTGTATTTAACAAGAATATCCATATTGGTATGTATAGTGCCAAGCTTACTTTATATTATATGGTTAAGGGTTTCTAATAATAATTATGCTGTTTTAAAGGTTTTCATAACAGTGTTTTCTTGCATTATCATCGCAGTTAACATGCCTAAGGTCGTACCTAAGATTGATCCTTTACAGTTCTTAGTTAACAAGCAGCAAGATTTTATCGAGCTTTCGGAAGGAAAGCATCAGGATGCTGAGTACAATAAGGTACCGGTAGCAGGAAGCTCGATTGCCATTCCTCCATTAACAGCGAACATATTTTCTATAATTAAAAGCACTCCAAACGCGATTATTAATACACTGTTTAGACCCTTTTTATGGGAATCGAAGTCAGTTCTTATGTTTATGGCAAGTATGGAAAATGCAATTACGATAATAATACTTACGCTTTGTATAATCTATCGTAAAAAAAACAGCGAATTTAAATGGGATTACATAATGCCATTCCTCCTATTTGTTGTGTTTCAATATGTAATAATTGGTTTAACTACACCAATAATGGGTGCTATTGTACGATATAAATTACCAGCACTATTAATATTGCTCATAATTGCCCTGCATATAGTGGATCACGAAAAAATTAAAACGCTCTTTACCAAGAGTTAAGTTTTTTGCTTTTTCTTCTTTGCAGCAGGAAACAATACATTATTCAGTATTAATCGATAACCAGGAGAATTGGGATGAATATTCAAATCCGTTGGAGGGTCCGACACTCTATGTTGGTAATCTTCCGGATCATGACCACTGTAAAAAGTAAAGGTACCTTTACCAAAAGTTCCGTGAATGTAACGCGCCTCGTTTAAACGTTTACTCTCTCCCATTATTAGAACATTTGGTTTAATAAACTGCTTGTTAAAGCCAGATGTTTGCCCCCAAAAACCTTGTATAAGTGATGTATGATTTTGACATAACATTGTTGGTACAATATCCCACTTTGCTGAAAACTCAAACAGGGAAAACCTATCATTTGCCTCATTCACCCTTTCTTTTGAACGTAATTTACTCGTATTAATATTTGACTTATCGTATTCGTAAGGGTTTGTTGAAAGACTGAAATTCGTAAACGCAAAGGTTTGACTATAATCAAGTTTAGCATTATAATTTGGGGTAGTGCCATCACCATCAAACATTGACTCACAAATATCAATTCCGTCTGCAGCCAAAGCTATATCGTAAGAGTCGGGAGCAGAACACATAGCAAACAAAAAACCTCCGCCTGCGGCGTAATCCCTAATTTTTTTAACTACAGCTAACTTTAATTGAGATACTTTTTCAAACCCTAGAGAGCGGGCACTTTGCTCCAGCACACGTTGTTGTTCTTTATACCAATGTGCATTTTTAAAGTTGGCCCAAAACCTACCATATTGTCCTGTAAAATCCTCATGATGCAAGTGTAACCAATCGTATAAGGGAAGTTGCTCATTGATTATTTCTTCATCATAAATTACCTCATACTTAATCTCTGCATACTTCAACACCAAGGTTACTGCATCGTCCCAAGGCTGCTTCATTTTTGGAGAGTACACCGCAATTTTCGGCGCTTTCTCCAACTTAACAGCTTCCATATTCACTTCCGGATTCGCAATTTCCGCCAAAATAGAGGTAGCTCTGCTGTCGGCAATAATCTCATAGCTTACCCCTCTAATATTGCATTCGTTTTTAATTTCCTCCGCATTCTTTATTAAAAAACTCCCTCCTCTATAATTAAGCAGCCACTGCACTTCTATCTCGTGTTGCAAAACCCAATATGAAACCCCATAAGCTTTTAAGTGATTTTGTTGTGCCTCATCCATTGGAATAAGAATATGGGCACCTTGTGCTGGTATTCCAAAAAACAATAACAGCAGCAAACCGTACAACACTTTCTTTCTATATATCATAATAGAACTTTTTGGGTTGCCAACTTGATTAATGAATCTTAATGCGAATTTGATTAGAAGTCTTCGTCTACGTCCTCTATATCCCAATTCTCGGATGGCTGAATTCTTGTTGTGTTGCCGAAACTATCGTTTGGCTCTAATCCAGCGTCAACACTATCGTATCCGTCACCAGAATCAAATACATCTAAATCAGCAAATTTGGTATACTTGCCTATATATCTTGTACGAGCAGTATCAACAGGCCCATTTCTATGCTTGGCTATTATTAATTCGGCCATGCCCCTTGCATCATGTCCATCAGCATCTTCAGTAATACCATAATACTCTGGCCTATGAATAAACAATACCATGTCAGCGTCCTGCTCAATTGCGCCCGACTCTCTTAAATCGGATAATTGTGGTCGCTTATCCCCACCCCTACTTTCAACAGAACGGTTTAATTGAGATAAAGCAATTACAGGCACGTTTAACTCTTTGGCCAAGCCTTTTAAAGACCTTGATATTGTAGCAATTTCTTGCTCCCTATTGCCTTTTCCCTCTCCACCCGCGGTCATTAATTGCAAATAATCGATTATGATCATTTCTATATTGTGCTGTTCTTTAAGCCTACGGGCTTTTGCTCGCAATTCAAACACAGATAAACCTGGGGTGTCATCTATAAACAAAGGCGCATCTGCAATTTTGTTTATTTTATCGTTTAATTGTAAAAATTCATGCTCCTCTAATGTTCCTTTCTTTAACTTGTCTGACTCTAGTTCTGCTTCCGAAGCGATTAAACGTGTTACTAGTTGCAAAGACGACATTTCCAGCGAAAATAAGGCCACTGGTTTCTTAAAATCTACCACTGCATTACGAGCCATAGTAAGTACCAAAGCCGTTTTACCCATTGCAGGACGAGCAGCAATTACAACCATATCAGACTTTTGCCAACCTGAGGTGATTCTATCCAAGGCAGTTAAACCCGAAGGAACTCCTAAAAAACCATCCTGGTTGTTTCTAGTATGCTCAATTTGTTCCACCGCTTCCTTTATAAGCGTGCTCATTTTATCGTAATTCTTTCGAATATTTCCCTCTACAATCGAAAACAAACTTGATTCTGCAGAGTCTAACAAATCAAACACATCCGAACTTTCCTCGTATGCATCGTTAATGGTTTTAGTGGATACCCTAATAAGTTCTCTTTGAATAAACTTTTGAGCAATTATTCGTGCATGAAACTCGGCATTTGCAGCAGATGCCACCCTATTGGTGAGTTGCGTTATATAATAAGCTCCACCAACCATCTCCAACTCCCCACTTTTCTTAAGTTCTTGTGTAACCGTTAATATATCAACAGGCTCGGATCTAGAAAACAATTCTTCAATTGCACCATATATTCTCATATGGGCATCTTGGTAGAAGCTTTCTTTCTTTAGAATATCAACAACATTGGAAAGCGCATCTTGTTCCAGCATAACTGCTCCCAAAACAGCTTTTTCTAACTCAATTGCCTGTGGCGGCAATTTACCTTCACCAGCATTAAGCATAGGAGTTTTCGCAACTCTTCTACGCGTAGTTATTTCTGGTTTTGAGGGTAATTCTGCCATGTAACAAAGTTAACAAATATTAAAGTGGGGTTTACCACGGAAGTCTAATTAACACAATACTAACAAGATATTAACAAGATATTGGCGTTATTAACAACGACACAAATATGCTAATTATCTATATCAAAGGACAATGCGGTTACAATTTACCTATTCTGTCCTAGTTCTCAACAACTCACACTTCTAGGTTATTAATGGCTTCAGTATAGTCAAACTGTAAATCCTCGTGAAGTAATGCATGTGCCTTTCTTATCCTATCCAATTCTCTGGAATATAAATTTTTAAGCACCACACTTTTTTGAATATCCTTGTTAATTAATTGCAGTTTGGAACATAAATAAATTCGTAACTCTACTTCAATTTTCGGTTGACTAGCGTATTTTATATAACGATTAATGTGCCTAATAATTTTACGGACCGTTTTCTTAATATAATATACGGAGCTCGTGTTCATCGCCTCATACATCTCATCAACATCAGTGTATAAAGCATCTAAAAATGCTTGCTGATTGTATTTATCAAACAACAAATACGAAAGAAGCTCTTTGTTTTCTTTTTTATGCTTGGCCAATCGCAAGCACAAATCAAGCAATTCATTATTGGGAGTTTGTTTTAACTCACTTCGAATTTCACTAATGGAAGCTGTCTTCATTAGATTAAACTATGCGTTTTCAGATTGAAGAACGCTCAAACTTCTATACAAGCCATCTGGATTACTCATCAGCTCCTCATGACTGCCAATTTCCACAACAGCACCATTCTCAATCACAACAATCTTATCTGCTTTACGTATTGTAGAAAGTCGATGTGCAATCACGAATGACGTACGCCCTACCATGAGCTTGTCCAAAGCCTCCTGCACTACTCTTTCTGATTCGGAATCTAAAGCACTAGTAGCTTCATCTAAAATTAATATACTAGGATCTTTAAGCACCGCCCTTGCAATAGCTATTCGCTGTCGCTGCCCACCTGATAATTGAATACCTCTTTCACCGACAATGGTTTCAAACTTATCTGGAAACATGTCAATAAATTCAATTGCATTTGCTTTAAGTGCAGCTTCTCTAATCTCTTCTTCCGACGCCTCTGGCTTACCATACGCTATATTTTCACGAATAGTACCTCCAAACAACAATACATCCTGAGGAACAATGGCCATATTGTTTCTTAATTCTGTTAACGTGTATTCGCAAGCAGGTTTCTCATCAATTTTAATTACACCTTTATTGGGATCATAAAAACGCAGCAACAAGGAAACAAGTGTAGACTTTCCAGATCCACTTGGACCAACAATTGCAACTGTTTCTCCTTTTTTTGCGTGCAAAGAAATATTGCTTAATACCTGAACTGACTCTCTAGAAGGATATGCAAAATCAACACCATCAAATTGCACATCACCTATCAACCTTTCTGTGCTTGTTAAAGTTTCGCTCACTTCCACATCTTCAGGCTTTACATCCAATATTTCAAACACCCGCTGTGTTGCACCCACCGCCTTTTGTATTTGCGCATACATTTCAGCAATACCACCAAATGAAGCACCAACAAAAGCAGAATACACGATAAAGGAAACCAAATCGCCAATTAATAGTTGCCCTTGGGAGGCAAGTGTTACTCCATACCAAATAACGGCAACTATGGCACCAAACAAACAAAAAATGATAAAGGAAGCAAAAGCCCCTCGGTATTTACCACCTTCAATGGCCTTAACTACAATGTCATTGGTACTTTTAACATAACGTTTATTCTCAAAGTACTCATTTGCAAATGCCTTAACATTTACAATACCTTGTAGGGTTTCCTCAATTATGGTATTTGAAGCAGCTACTTTATCCTGAACGTCTCTTGATATTTTCTTGATCAACCTACCAAACATAACGGCCGCAACAGCTACTAAAGGAACTATACCAAGCATCAACAGCGTTAGTTTTGGCGAAATAAACAACAGAAAAACAATACCGCCTACTATTAAGGTAAACTGTCTCAAAAATTCCGCAATAGTAGTTGTAAGTGTATCTTGTATTTGCGAAATATCTGCTGACATTCTGGAATTGAGGTCTCCCACCCTATTTTCAGCAAAATACGCCATAGGCAATTTAATTAAATGCTGATATACACTCTGCCTTAAGGAAGCAAGGGTATTTTCTGTATAGTTTACAAATAGGTAAATTCGGAAATAAGAAAACACCGATTGGCCAATAAGAATCAGAATCAACAACACACCAGTGTCATTGATCGTTGAAAAGTTCTTCTCCTCAACGCTTTTTACTAGGTTTCCGAGAAGCATAGGAAAGGTAAGGGCTGTTACACTAGTAAGTGCTAAAAACAACAAGCCTACAAATAACTTCCACTTATGTTTACCAGTATATTCAAACAATTTGCTTGAATTTCTCAATGAATCGCTATTCAGCTTTACTTTAGGTAAATCATCTGTATTTTTATTCCTTCTTGCCATTTACGGGCACAAATGTAACTTTTATCAGCGTAATAAAAATCAATATTATATATCAATGCATAATTTTAGCCTTGTGTTGAATGAAATAATTATTATCTTTGTCCTCCGGATTTGAAAAAATTCAAGTATAATTAGCCTAAGAAGAAGGCGCAAAACTAATAACGATGATACGTACGTTTCAACCATCAGTAAGAAAAAGAAAAAACAAGCATGGCTTTCGTGAAAGAATGTCTACAGCTAACGGTCGTAGAGTGCTTGCTGCAAGAAGAGCAAAAGGAAGAAAAAAACTAACTGTATCTGACGAAAAAACTCATAAATAAGTATAGAACAAGTGGTTTTACACTTTTAACAATATTTAAAATGCTTCTCAATTGAGAAGCATTTTTTTTGACCTAAAAACTAGATTTTCTGTTGAAAACATCTAATAACTATCAAACAAAAAGCAAACTAAAATAAATACTTTCGTGACTGGTATTACACCCCACACATAACACGTTATTATTGAAAACCTAATCAAATGCCAAAAGACAACTCAATTAAATCCGTACTTATTATAGGAAGTGGACCAATCGTAATTGGTCAAGCATGTGAATTCGATTATTCAGGATCGCAAGCAGCACGTTCTTTAAGAGAAGAAGGCATAAAAGTTACTCTGATTAACTCGAACCCTGCCACCATTATGACGGATAAGGTTACTGCTGAAAATGTATACTTATTGCCGTTAGAAACTAAATCTATTACCAAAATTTTAGAGGAGAACAAAGACATTGACGCGGTACTTCCAACCATGGGTGGCCAAACGGCTTTAAACCTAGCCATGAAATGTGATGAAATGGGTATTTGGGAAAAATACGGTGTAAAAATGATTGGTGTTGACATTAATGCAATTGATGTTACGGAAGATAGAGATAAGTTTCGTGAACGTATGGAATCTATTGATGTGGGAATGGCGCCATCAAAGATTGCCAAATCGTTTTTGGAGGGTAAAGAAATTGCACAAGAATTTGGTTTTCCGTTAGTTATTAGACCATCATTTACGCTAGGCGGTAGTGGCGGCAGTGTTGTCTATAGCCCAGATGATTTTGATAACGCATTAAACAGAGGTTTACACACATCACCAATTCATGAAGTATTAATTGATAAAGCTGTATTAGGATGGAAGGAATTTGAGTTGGAACTATTAAGAGACAGCAATGACAATGTAACGATCATTTGTTCCATTGAAAACTTTGACCCAATGGGTGTACATACTGGTGATAGTATTACCGTAGCACCGGCCATGACCTTATCCGACAGCACATTTCAACGTATGCGAACGCTTGCGATAAAAATGATGCGTAGCATTGGTAATTTTGCGGGAGGTTGTAACGTACAATTTGCTGTAAACCCGGATGATTCGGAAGACATTATTGCCATTGAAATTAACCCACGTGTATCTCGTTCTTCGGCGCTAGCAAGTAAAGCTACCGGCTATCCAATTGCGAAAATAGCTTCAAAATTGGCTATTGGTTACAATTTGGATGAATTAGAGAACCAAATCACTAAATCTACCTCTGCCTACTTTGAACCAACATTGGATTATGTTATAGTTAAAATTCCGCGTTGGAATTTTGACAAATTCAAAGGAGCTAATCGCGAATTAGGTTTCCAAATGAAATCTGTAGGTGAGGTGATGGGTATTGGAAGATGTTTTCAAGAAGCACTACAAAAAGCGTGTCAATCCCTTGAAATTAAACGAAATGGATTAGGGGCGGATGGTAAAGAGGTTACTGACCAAGACAAACTCCTAAAAAGCCTTGAACGCCCTAGTTGGAATAGATTATTTCATGTTTACGACGCTATCAAACTGGGCATTTCAGTTAAAACAATCCAGAAGCTTACTAGAATTGACGGTTGGTTCTTGAACCAAATAGAGGAAATGATTTTGCTTGAAAATGAAATTAGTAACTACTCGTTAGATGAGTTACCAAAGGATATTCTCTATGAAGCAAAACAAAAAGGATATGCTGACAGACAAGTTGCCCATTTGCTAGGTTGTTTGGAAAGCAAAGTGTTTAAGCGAAGAAAGGAATTAGGCATTAACAGGGTTTTTAAATTAGTTGACACCTGTGCTGCTGAATTTGAAGCAAAAACCCCATATTACTACAGTACCTTTGAAGATGAAAATGAATCAATTGCTTCGGACAAGAAGAAAATTATTGTTCTAGGAAGTGGACCTAACCGAATTGGTCAAGGCATTGAGTTTGATTACAGTTGTGTACATGGAATTTTGGCGGCTAAAGAATGTGGCTACGAAACCATTATGATTAACTGTAACCCAGAAACAGTTTCAACTGATTTTAATGTGGCCGACAAACTTTATTTCGAGCCTGTTTTTTGGGAGCACATATATGATATTATATTAAACGAGAATCCACATGGGGTAATTGTTCAGTTGGGTGGTCAAACTGCGCTTAAATTAGCTGAAAAGCTAGAAAAATACGGTGTAAAAGTGTTAGGAACGGACTTTACATCGCTTGACTTAGCAGAAGATAGAGGAAGGTTCTCTAACCTATTGAAAGAAAACAATATTCCTTATCCAAAATTTGGTGTAATTGAAGATGCTGAACAAGCTACAGAACTTTCTAAAGAGCTTAATTTCCCACTACTTGTGAGACCATCTTATGTATTGGGTGGTCAAAGCATGAAGATTGTAATTAATGAAAAAGATTTAGAAGAACACGTAGTTAACTTGTTAAAAGACCATCCAGGAAACCAGGTTTTACTAGATCACTTTTTAGAAGGGGCTATTGAAGCGGAAGCTGATGCTATTTGCGACGGTGAGAATGTGTATATCATTGGTATTATGGAACACATTGAACCTGCCGGTATACACTCAGGAGATTCTTATGCTGTATTGCCTACTTTTGACTTAAGTGAAGCGGTAATTAAACAAATGGAAGAGTATACCAAAACTATTGCATTAGCACTTAATACCGTGGGCTTGTTAAATATACAGTTCGCCATTAAAGATGAAGTTGTTTACATCATTGAAGCTAATCCAAGAGCATCTCGCACCGTACCATTTATTGCAAAAGCATATGATGAGCCCTATGTGAATTATGCAACCAAAGTTATGCTAGGAGATAAAAAAGTAACTGACTTTGATTTTAATCCGCAAAAGAAAGGATATGCGATTAAAATTCCTGTATTCTCTTATCAAAAGTTTCCGGAAGTAAAGAAGGAATTAGGACCAGAAATGAAATCTACTGGGGAAGCTATCTACTTTATTGACGACTTAAATGACGAGTATTTCCACGACATATACTCGGAAAGGAACTTGTACTTAAGTAAGTAAATTAAGCGTATTAGGCCAATACCCTACCTTGCCAACTTTGGTTTAATGGTAGCTCCCAATTAGCATCAAAATCTGCTTTGGAACTTACTGAGTTGTTGTAAACAATAGTTGATTCATTAACGGTACCCGCATTTACCAAGTCTTCCAAATCGTTATAATTACAAGATTGTAATTCATCTCCTACCTTATATACTACATGAAAACGATCGAAAAAGTCGGTTCCCAATTTATCTCCTAAGCCCTTAATTAAACCAACAGACTTATCAATACTACATCCTCCAGTTGGAGCATGATTCTCATCCACAGCAATCACAACAAAGCGGTTATGCAATACATCAAAACTTGCTTGTAAATATGCTCCGTGGTAGTCCCATGCATCAACAAACTTATCTCCTTCAGATTGAATTATTTCAACCTCCTCATTGGACAAAAACTTTGTTGATTGGTAAACCCACAAACGAGCATTTCCTGGCATATTTTCTAAAGCTGCTTTCATGTTAGCAAAAGTATAAAAAAAGCCGCATCCAAATAAATGAATGCGGCTTATTAAGTATTATTTTTCTATTACTTAAAAAGCTAAGGCTAGCCCTCCCTGAATTAATGGACCACCGAGACCAAACTCCAAGTTCATACCAATATTTTCAGTAAAAAAGTAATTCATGCCTAAACCTACCCTTACTGACAATGGTATGCTAAACGCTGCACCACTTGTTGAGTAGCTGTTATTAGGATCTGAAGATTTTAACACCGTGGTTTTATATCCAACACCTGTATTAAAAAATGGATCCAACTTATCGCTAGATCCGAAATGAACATTCATTAACAATGTTGCTCTATGTTTGGTAGCATCAAAAGTATAAGTACCTGAATTGTCGCTATATGAAGAAGAAAATTTTGAGAAAGTATAGTCAATACCTAAACCAACTTTATCAGACACCAAATATTGTCCTCTAAACCCTAAGTGATTAGTGTTACTCGCACTGATATTAGATACAGAATCCAATTCCTCAACCCAAGTTTTAAGTACCACTCCAACAATATAAGGGTAACCATAATAAGCGTTAAGTTGTATATCTCCTTGTTCCGTTTGTTGTGCACTCGTCTTGGAAGTACTTATTCCGATCAATAGACCGGCTAATAAAATTGCACTGATAATCTTTTTCATTTTTTGTGTTTTGGTTTTATAAATTATTTATTGAATTACAAGTCTTTCGCTTCTGCAATTAGCTCAGCCACATCCTTCACTTCTACATCATTTTCCTTATTAAAGTGCTTAACGCCATCTGTCATCATAGTATTACAGAACGGACAACCCACCGCAATCACATCTGGGTTTAACTCAAGCGCCTCCTCTCCTCTTTCAACATTAATTTCCCTATCACCTTTTTCGGCTTCTTTAAACATTTGCGCACCACCTGCACCACAACATAAGCCATTGGCTTTACTTCTTTTCATTTCAGCTAATTCGGCATCCAAATTAACCATAACAGACCTTGGTGCTTCATAAACATCATTTGCTCTACCCAAATAGCAAGGGTCATGAAAAGTAATCTTTTTCCCTTTAAAGCTTCCTCCTTCAATTTTAATGCGTCCGTCTTTTAACAATTCTTCTAATAACTGTGTATGATGCACAACTTCATAATTACCGCCAAACTCACCGTACTCATTTTTAATTGTGTTAAAACAATGAGGACATCCTGTAACGATGCGTTTTACATCATATCCATTAAGCACTTCAACGTTAGTCATGGCTTGCATTTGGAACAAAAATTCATTTCCAGCACGTTTTGCTGGGTCGCCAGTACAACTTTCCTCTGTACCTAAAACAGCAAACTTTACATTAGCATGGTTAAGTATTTTTACTATTGCTTTAGTTATTTTCTTTGCTCTATCATCAAAACTTCCTGCACAGCCCACCCAAAACAATATTTCTGGTGTTTCCCCTTTTGCCATGTAATCAGCCATTGTAGGCACATTTAAAGCTTCACTCATTTCTGTATCTTTTATAGGTTTAATAAATAATATTCTGTGGTTATTTTTTGAATACTTCTATCGTAACGTCCTCTTTAACCAAATCTGTAAACTTCCCTTCATAACGGGTAGCACGAACAATATGATTGTCAATCCAATGATAATTACCACCTCTTGGCTTACCCATTAGTAATCCGTGATACTTAAATCCATTATCATCTAGCCATTTTTCAGTAACTGCCCTATGCTCTTCGGTACGTGAAGTAAAAAAGGTAATTACATGTCCTTCCGCAAACCACTTATTACAAGTAGCCAAAGCATCAGGGTATAGTTCTGCAGTTGCCATACGTTCCGGCTCCTCATTTGGAATATCATCGCATATAGTTCCGTCAATATCGATTAGATAATTCTTAATCTCCTCAGATAATACGGGACTAATTAAATGTCCGTCTTCCTTGGTTTCTACTAGTTTGATATTCGCTTTTTCCTCGCTCATTATGATTTGTTTATTATTTCTACGTCTGTTAAAATTCTATTCATTCACCCAATTAAGTCTATCTGCTGGCGAAAACTGCCATGGAGCTCCATTGTTCTCAACATTAGTAATCATTCCTGTCAACTCGGTTGGCATAACACTTTCCTCCATTACAAGGTATCTTCTCATATCAAGGATTATACTTAATGGATCAATGTTAACTGGGCAAGCTTCTGTACACGCATTGCATGATGTACATGCCCATAATTCTTCATTTGATATATAAGATCCTAAGCTTTTCTCGTCATCCACAAATTTTCCACCGTTGGTGTCTATATTCTTACCAACCTCTTCTAACCTATCACGAGTTCCCATCATAATTTTACGAGGTGACAATAACTTACCTGTAATATTTGCAGGACAATTCGATGTACACCTACCACACTCTGTACATGTATAAGCATCTAGCAAATTCTTCCAAGTTAAGTCCATTACATCTTTAGCTCCAAAACGCATAGGGTTTTCAGGGTCAATTTCAGGTGGCGTAAATGAAGGGTCCATCATTGCTTTTACCTCATTCTTTACAGACTCAAGATTAGTAAACTGCCCTTTAGGGTTAAGGTTAGAAAAGTAAACATTTGGGAATGCCAACAAAATATGGAAGTGCTTAGAATATGGTAAATAGTTTAAGAAAGTAAATACCATAATCAAGTGCCCCCACCATCCGATACGTTCAACAACATGAAGAGTTCCTTCAGACATACCTCCAAACAAAGCAGGCCCTAGATACTGACTTATCAATAAACCTAACGAACCATCACCTAGGTCTTCGGCGTGCGACAATCCTTTGTTATACAATACTTCATCCGCACCATTCATCATAAAAATGAAGCAAACTAGGGTTAACTCCATCATTAATATTAGGTTAGCATCTAACTTTGGCCATCCATTTAGCTCGCTCTTCACTAAACGAGGGATTTTCAGCAAATTTCTTCTTGACAAAAAAGCAAGAGTACCAACAAATGCAAGTACTGAAAGTAATTCAATAAAGCTCACTAAAAAGGTATAAAAGCCGCCTAATGCCGGACGAAATGCTCTGTGATGTCCTGTAACACCATCAAAAAATATCTCAACCAACTCAATTTGTGTTATAATGAAAGCAACATATAAGAATAAGTGTAACATTGCTGCAATAGGACGTGTAAACATTTTTTTCTGTCCCATAGCTACCATAGCCATTAACGACCACCTTTCCCCAGAATTATCACTCCTATCTACATCCTTACCTAAATTAATGTTTCTTGTAACTTTTTTAACATTAAACACAAAAAAAGCAGTTCCGCCTACCAACAATACTATAAATGCAATTGTACTTATCATAACTATTTTTTATTCGTTTTTATAATCTAAGGTTAACTTTTGTTTAGTTCAACTAATTTTTTCCACCGAACAGTGAAAATCTAACATAACGTTTAGGGTGTTCTTTAACATCAATGAGCAATTTATCCAAATCCTCTGATGCCTTAGCCAAATTAATGTACAATGAGTCGTTATTGATTAACATTCCCATTGAACCTTCTCCACTGTCAATTTTATGAAGAATACTTGCCGTTTGCTCCAAGGTTTTGTCAGCATGATTAATAGTAGATGTAATATTCGCTTTTACCAGCGAATCACTAATAGCGGAGAAATTCCCGATAGCATTATCCAATTCATCTTTTTTATTTTTAATAGTAGTAGTTATTTCTGACAGGTTACTAGTAATCGACTCTACAGCTTTCTTTTGACTTTTTACTAAAGTATCCAACCTGTAAGCGGTTGTTTGCAACGAAAATATTGCTTTACTCACGTCCGAAAAGCTTTTGGATAGGTTCTTTCTCGCATCTTTGTTTAATACTTCTTGAACCACAATCATCACAGAATCAACAGAACTAATAAGTCCTTCAGCTTTCTTTTTAAGCGGTGCGATGGATTTATTCACACTTGTTGCCAAATCATCCTCCATTGCCGAAATCAAAGTATCTCCTGAAACGGCAAAAGTTGGGGAATCTCCAATTAACAAATCGATTGCCTTAGAACCCAATATATCCGAACTAACCACTTTAGCGGTTGAATTACTAGGCACCTTAATTTTGTTATCCAATAGCATAGAAACTACAATCCTATGCGATCCATCAGGAATAAACCTAATTTCACTTACCAACCCCACCTTATAACCATTAACTATTAAAGGATTGGCTTCTACCAAACCATCAATATCATCGTAAACAGCATAAAATTTGTTTTGAGAAGAAAAAAAGTTGATTCCTTTCAAATAATTAAAGCCAAAAATGAAACAAGCCAATGCAAGTATTCCTACAACACCAACCTTTGCTTCTTTAGATATTGTCACCTATTTGATTTAAAATTATTACTAGACAAATGTAATGAAATATTACAATTATTTAATTGGAATTCTTTTGCCATTTTGCATAGCAATTACAAAGGCATCTTTGAAGTTATTTTGGCGTAATATGTTACGTGCCTTTACGGCTTCACCTAAATTAGAAAACTCGCCCGAGGTATATTTAAAAACACCATTAACGCTATACTCTCCAACGTTACTTATGTCTTTAAACAAATCAGAGCTTAACGCTATTTTTTTACCAGAGGATAAAAACTGTACCTTATAAATAATTGGACTTACTTCCTTATCAACCTTTTCCAAACTAATACTTTCCTTTTTCGAAGTATCTGTAATACCTGTAGTCTGCATCGCTCTTACGCCACTCAATATCTTCTCCAAACCTTCTGTACCAGAAGGTTTGGTTGAAGTATCAGCCTTTACTTCCACAACATTTTTAACAGGACTCACCACCAAAACTGGGGTATCAACCGCTGGTTTAGGAGGTTTAGACGCCATTTTATTTTCTTCAATTATTGTATCTTTAATGAGAGGTTTTGCTTCTTTTACGGGAATTTCCTCAACCTCCTTCGGATTAATTAACCCTTCTAATTCATATTTATACTCTTTAAAAGCTCTAAATAAACCTGAAGCAATATAATCCTGGCCTTTTTTAGATCCAAGAAACTTCTCTTCATCTGGGTTTGTTAAGTAACCAATCTCCGTTAGCACACTTGGCATAGATGTTCTCCACAACACCCATAAACTTCCCCGTTTAACACCTCTATCTGTTCTACCAACTCTCTCACGATATTGTCTTTGAACCTTCGCCGCAAAATTCAAGCTTTTTTCAAGGTTTAATTTTGAAAACATACTCATGATTATATAAGATTCGTCCGAATTAGGATCGAAGCCCTCATATTTAGTTACATAATCATCTTCAAGCAGGATAGCGGAGTTTTCACGTTTTGCAACGTTTAAGTTACCCTTTTCGTTTTTTATACCCATCACATAGGTTTCCGTACCATTAACGTGGTCTTTGCATACGTCTTTCTTTGTTTTTTTGCTTCTATAGCATGCGGCATTGCCTGTCTCTTATACACATCTGACGCTGCCGACGATGTGCGTTGTG
>CAXHCC010000032.1:0-19404 GCA_964014945.1 uncultured bacterium
CACAACGCACATCGTCGGCAGCGTCAGATGTGTATAAGAGACAGGAATAAATAAGTAATGTCCGGAGTTGTAAATGGATTGATGGCAGCAAACTGACCACTTAACTTTTCGTATTTCCAAATATTGCGATCTTCTTCTGTGGATGGTTCTTCGTACAAACCTCTTTGGGCATAGAGCACATCCTCGTTATTATCCATAAACTCAACCCTGCCTTCACCGGCATTCGCACCTAATGTAGTTGGTGTAATGATTGGATCGCCCGTAATCGACAACTTATTAGCGCCCAAATCTAGCATATATATATCTGCCATGCGGTGTTTAAAACCTGCTCTGTTTTCTTTATGGTGGTACCATGCCAATTTATCTCCCTTTGGTGATATTTGTAACTCCCCTTCTTGGGTATTGGCACAGCCTGCTAATTGATACAAGGTGTGTTCTGTTGGTAAGTTGCTATAATTAGCATTCATTTCATAAGCCACAATTTCAGTTACTCCCTTATGGGTTTGAACAGGGTCCATGTGGTAACGAGTGGAGTACACAATTGTTTTATTATTGATATGGTCTTCATAGCCCGTAAAATGCCAACCGTGCAATGGTGCAGTACCGCTATAATTGCTTAGAGGTAAATTATGAGCAATTACTTCACCCGATGCATCATTACCTCCATAGCCGTTTTGATCCATGTCAATTATATGATACATTGGCAACTGCTCATCATTGAGGGTAATCAACGCGTATTTATTGCTACCCGTTAGGTTTACAATTACCGGTTTGGAATTGATATCTATCGCTCCTATACCTTCTGTACCTTGCATTAATTTTCCTGTTTTATCGTACACCAAGCAAACGTTATCTTTCCCAAGATAATGCTCTACCTGAATAGCATAAAACTGCATTTCATCGTTTAAGTTTTCAGCAATTGCCACCCCATTATGGGCAACGCCCAAGAAGGTAGCCACAGAACCAGATTCTTCATAAGCATCGTTGGTTTCATTATAGGTAATTTTACTAACCTCACAGTTACACAATTCATCCGTGGTACCAGGTAAAAGCTGCTTCTTATTAGCCGATGTAATCCAGTTTTGGTATTCTGACTTCTCATTTGTGCCATCTCCAGGAGATAGTAAATCTTCACATGTGTTAGCAGCACTTAATATCACTTTTTGGGTATTCTGCCCAACTCTGGCAGAGCCATAAATAGGTTGTTCTGTCATTGAAAAGGCATATTTAGTACCAACACCTGGCACATTTTCCTCTCCTTTTTTATAGATGGACATTATATTACCTGATGCATCCCGTACGTAATATATAGTTTCTTCTCTACATGGCAAATCAGCGTCAATAATTGTTTTGCGTGTTCTGTTTCCTTGCGCATCATAAGCAAATTTAATCTCTTCCGTTTTGTTTAAACCAGTTGGATCTATTTGTTTTGTTATTTTACTAATCTTTCCTGCCACATTCCATTCAATATCAGTAGTAATGTCATACAATTGATAACCCGATCCTAAATTTAATCGTTCAACGGTATTTGATTTTTCCAAGTTACCTATATTATCATAATGATAATTATGTGTTCCTTCCATATCTCCTCTTGAATCAATGTGGGTACTTATCGCATCTGTAACGGATGCTAATTGATTGCTCTCAGTTGCGGGCTCCCCTTGTGTTGAACCTAAGTAGGTGAACCTTAATTCATCCATCTGATCTCCAGTTGCCGTATATCTATCTAACGAGAGTATATTACCATTTGCATCGTAGGTATAATTGGTTTTATAGGTATCGCTAGTTCCTCCATCTACATTTTGCCAACCAGTTGTGCCGTTTTGCTCCAAATTGGTACTTTGTTTGATACGGTTCAACGCATCGTAACGGTATAGAGAGGCCCGTGCAGCTTGTGGATTCATCTGGTCATCTAGCTGACCCTGAATCCATGAAGCAATATTACCGTTGTATAAATCATTACCCACATTAGAGTTGTTGGCAACTTCATATAATTGATAGGTATTTATTTCATTTCCAGATGTAGTGCCACTATTGTTCAAAAAGTTAATATTACGGGTAAAATCTCCCTTAAAGTAATTCAACATCATACCAAAACGATCACTAGCCGTTGAATTTGAATTGGACCAAGCAAGGCCCATATTAACATTAATATCTTGCACCTTTCCATGTTCACCAGGATCATCCGTTGCACTTAAATGAGGCGTATTAATAGACTTTAACCAACCATTAATGGTATAAAGTTTATCCAGACCTTGCACTTTATCTTCACCAATTATTTGCTGTTTTAAAGGACCATGTGCATAATATGTATAGCTGGCATCTATATCCCATACCTCGCCATTACGAGAGGTAGCCACTTCCTCTATTCTATTTCCTGCATCATAGCTATATTGGTGATAAAACTTGTCCTCCCTATTCTCGTTATACTTTACATTTAGCACCTTTCCACTCACCAGATCATACTCATAAGCTATATAATTATCGCCCAATTCTGGGTCGCTTTGGATTAACCAATCAACATTCCCATGTACATCATAACTATATGTTGTTACATATTCATCACCTGACACAGAAGGGTTAACATCGTACTTGGTAAAACTTATTCTATTTTGTAAATACCGTTGTGGTTTACCATAATAAGAATGTGTGTTTTCTTGACTATAAGTTGTTGTTGTCACCTCTCGATTATTTGAAGAAGGGAATTGTACATTGTTTGCTACACTTTCATTTTCCTTAGGTGCAAGCAAGGAAAAATTCGGTCCTGCGGCATTACTTTCACCTACTTCTATAAGTCTTCCCAATTCATCATAACGCGTATAGGAAAAATAATTGTTGGGCGCCTGTTTAGCATTTTGTGAAAAACGCAATCGACTAGTCCCATCGTAAATGAAGTTTAATCTTCCACCATCTGGTGTATGCTTACTAACCAATTGATCTAAACTATTGTATTGATAATTAGTAGGCATGGTATGTACCGGCGCGTAAACACCTGTACCTGGCACAGTACCTTCTTCTCTAAAGGTTTTAATTGCGGTTACTTGAGAAACGGTTAAAGGATTCACACCTTGAGGTGGTACTGTTTTTGTTAAACGGTTAGCCCTGTCATAATAGTACAGGGTATAATGGTGCTCCGTTACCCCATAACTAACACTGAATTCATCATCCAATAAAGTTGGGTTGGCACATTCACGGGTTTGGGTTTGTAAACTAGCGGCTTGTGCTTGGAAACATCTACCTGCAGCATCCATCATTTCATCCGCAGCCTCGTCCATATTTTCTGCCAAAATCTGGTTAATTGGTTCTTCAGGATCTTCCGGCTCATCAATTTGCTTGTTTATTGCAAATACATAGGTAACTTCTATAGTACTTGGTACAATGGTTGGCAAGGTTATGGTACCCACTTCAAATACGCGCTCACATCCTGCAGCATCAACCACTGTTAATTGATAGTCGCTACCACTTTCAAATTCACCATTCGGTATTGGATGTCCACTTGCTCCTGTAGCTGCACCGTTTTCTACATTGTACAGTACATCGTTTTCTATTATCTTCTCATTTACTGAGTACGGTTGAGGGTATGGGTCTCCTAAATTATCTTTTTGGCTAGATAGGGCTGGTATTGGGTCGCCGTTGCCATCCAACTCATAATTATCATTGTCATCTTTTTTCCAATACGGGTAGTAAAAAGTATTTACATCCCCATCGTTATTAGCGGCTTCAATGACTGCTTCATCAATTACGCCGGGTGAAGCTAATGGTATGGTAATTGGCGTAGTGCTGTTAGGGTTGTATACTTGCCCAGTTGTTTGATCAATCTCAAAAAAGCGTTCAATATTGCTTTCTTTTTCGCCGTAACGCATCCATTTGTAAGAGTAAGGTGCTGTACCACCACTTACACATGCTTGTATGTTACAATTGTCTACAAAAATAAAGTCTTCATAATCTCCGGTTCCTGTATTGGCTCCAGAACATGCTACCAATTCTAAAGGTGCTACCACTGGTATATCTAAAGGAAGTGCTTCTAAGGCTGGGTACGTAGTAGAACAACCTGAATTATCCGTTACTTTAACTCGTACATGGGAAGTAGAAACTACATTTTCTAAACTTAAGGTTGGTTCTGTAGTAGGTGTTTGCATAATACCACCAAGCGTCCACGCATAGGTATAATTACCATCACCACCGGTAGTATAAGGGTTCACTTCTCCTACCTCTTTACAACTTGGTGGTGTTATATCTAAACTTACTTGTATGTCTTTTAATGCACCAACACTAAATTGGTGGGTAGCACTACAACCACCAGGACTGGTAACTACTATTTTGTAATCGCCCACTACTAAACTTTGTGTTACGCTACCAGAACCAACAACGCTTATATTACCACTGGTAACCGCGATGCTATAATTGCCATTGCCATCTTTACGCGTCCAAGTATAACTTAAGCTACCCGTTATTGGCGTGTGAATGTTTAATTGTGCTTGGGTAGTAGTACCTGAACAGGTATTAATATTGGTATTGGCCATAGACAAGGCAATGCCCGGAGGAACAATACTGAAGTATTCTTTTACTTTACAGTTGTCGTTGGTAAGCTCTACAATATATGAACCTACGCTTAATCCAGATACGCTGTTACCCGTTGTAATTAAGCCTGCTGGATAATTGCCTGCTGGATACCATGAAATAGTGTTTGCACCGGTAGCAGGGGAACTAGGCGCAGCCGTTGCAGAACCGGTTCCATTACAATCGCTAGGCCCCGTTACGTTTTTATTAATACTTGGTGTATTGGTAGTTAAATTAACTTGGAATACAGTAGCACATGCCGTATTACTTGCATTGGCAACAGTAACATAATTAGTACCCACTGCCAAATTGCTCAAACTTTCAGTTACATCTGCGCTTGCAGAAGGGTCAGCAGCTACCAAGGTATTATTCACATAATAGCCTTGTTGTGCTAATTCTTTGCTTAATGTAAATGTTGCTAATCCACCTGTTCCATTACATTCAATTGGTGTTGTTGTTAAGTTACTGACAACTGGCTCTACACTTTGAACAATGGTACGATTTGCGGTAATATCTACCGCACAGCTACCACCTGAACCTGTTATATGCAAACTATAGTTACCTGGTATAGTAGCTATTAAAGTTTCGCTAATGGTTGTATTGTTATTAGGATCTGTCCACTCATAAGTTAAGGTACCCGCATTGGCTGGTATGTTTAACAATTGAGCGCTTAAGGTAACACTTCCCGTTCCGCAAATGCTGGCTTGCAATGGCATTATAACACCTGCCGCCCCACGGCTGATGTATACATTCTTGGTTTGGGTGCTTCTACATGCACCGTTGAACACATCCATTTTAATGGTATAAGCACCATCGTTACTATAAGCATGTGTCATTGGGTCAGGATAAGTGCTGCCTGTTTCCATGGCGGTGCCATCACCATAATCAATATAATATGCACTTATGCTAGTATTGCTTGGTGGTGTAATGGCTACTCCACCACCACAATCATCCTCGGTAGCAGTAAAGTTGGCATTTACATTTTCATTAACCGTTATACTTTTAACCGTTGCTGGGTCGCTACAAACAATAGGATCACCGTTTGCAGCCTCATAAGTATTGCTTATTAATAAGGATAGTTGGTAGGTACCTACATCGCTGAGCACATAATAAGGAATTCTGGCAGTTGAAGTTTCAACACTGTTATTTGGTTTGGTGATGGTCCATGTATAATTTTGACCATTAGTAGCTACACTGCTTACGTTTAATAAACTGTTTTCACAATAAGCCGCTGGGGTTATAAAATTAGAAGATGGCGCCCCAATGTTTAATACTTTGCTAACACTAGTTTTACATCCTGTGGTGCCATCTGTTACCGTTAGTTTAATGATATTGTTAACGTTAATTAAACCAGTAGTTAATGTTGTTGTTTGAGAGGTAGTGGTTGATTTGATTCCGTTTACATCCCACTCATAGGTATAGTTAGCATCGTAATTAGAAATTACAACGTCCACCCCAGCACTACTTTGGCAAGGGTCGTTAATGGTATAGGCAAAATCAGCATCAACAAAGTCGGTTACGGTTACCGTTTGTGCAATTGGACAGCCACCGTTGTTAATATTAACACCTGTTAAGGTAACAACATACGTACCTGCAGCTGGGTAGGTATGCATAATACTGGTACCCGCACCTACAGGATCACTAAATGTACCATCACCAAATGCCCATTGCGATCCTTCTGGTATAGAAGGACCTGTATAGGTAAGTCGGAATGTTTTACATTCGGTATTGGTTGCGGTTATCGCATATTGGTTAGTAACATCCTGCACTACCACATTTACTGTAGCAGCAGGACTAGTTGTTCCGCAACGTGTAATGGTTACTTGATAGCTACCTGCATCAGCCAAGGTGGCTTGGTTGATGGTAGGATTTTGCTCTGTAGATGTAAATCCGTTAGGACCCGTCCAACTATAGGTAGCACCAGAACTACCCTCCACACTTAATGAAATAGGGCTGCCCACGCATACTGGGCTGTTAACATCTGCATTAGGTGTTATGCTGGAACCACCCGGTAATACTTGAATAGCAATATTAGCTACTAAATCGCCGCAATCGTTACCACTTACTACCAATTTGTAATTACCACCTGATGCAGCAATAGCAGCAGCTATGGTAGGGTTTTGTTCATTTGACGTAAACCCGTTAGGGCCTGTCCAACTATACGTTGCACCAACAAAGCTTGGCGCATGCAAGGCAATTGGGTCACCTGCACATAATACTTCATTATCAGCGGTAATATCCAATGTGCTTGGGCAATCATCACATACCGCGGTTTTAATTGTAATATCATCAACTACCAGAACCCTAGACTCTGAAAGATCTTCTGTAGAAGATGTAAATGCCTTTACCTTGATATTGGCACCGTTTGTAAGAGCGGTAAAAGTTGCGCTATAATTAGCTTCATTTAAGCCATTTGCATCCCAATCTTGATGAGGTTGTAATTGTTCTGATAAGGTTAGTACATCATTTATATAAACTCTCAACTCCACTACTGAGGCAAATGTTTCATTATAGGCATTCAATGAAATTTGATAATCCTCACCTGCAATTACGTTAACATCTGCAGCAGTTTCTAAAAACAAGTATTCAACATTTGGGTAGATACCAGATAACAATACTTTATGTCCATTACAACTAGGGTTAATATTATCTAAACTTTCACAAGACCAGTGATTAACAAAGTGAAGACTATAATCTGCATGGAATATCCAATTCGGCGCTTCTTCATCATCAGCACCAAGTGTTTCAAAATCACCGTTAGGCACCAAATTACTGCCAGTAGTACTTAATACATTGCTACAACAAGCAACGGCAGAGGTGTTTTCACTTACGGTTGCTGAGGCATTTGGAGAAGAGCAGCCATTAGCATCCTCTATAGATAAATTATATGCTCCTAAATCATTCGCACTAACATCGTTCACCGCTGCAGTAGCTCCACTTAAAGTAGCTCCAGATGGGGTAGTCCAATTATAAGCTGTAGCACTGGTTGAAGAACTTAAGTTGATGGTACCTCCTATACAAACAGGCGAAGTTGCACTTATTTGTGGTGCAGCAGGAAGATTGTTCACATTAATAAAAAACTCTAGGTCGCCAACGCAGCCATATTCATCGGTTACTCGAATCCTATAATTTCCGTCTTGAGCTAAGGTGATATTGTTAATAGAAGTGGTAGCTTGGTTGGAGAATTCAGTGTAATTAAGTTCTGTCCAAGAATAAGTTGCATTTGGTATAGGAGTTGTTTCTAAGGTAACATTATCACCTAAACAAACTTGTGCATTATCACCTTGTAGAATATTTACACCGTTTACAATCGCATTTGGTTCTGGCCAATCGTTTACTTGTACATTGGTAGAAGCTGGATCAGAAGTACATCCGTCTTCAGTTATGGTTAAGGTATAATCTCCAGCTCGTGGGTAATCAATTGGTGATTCTATAGTTGGATTTTGATCTGTAGATGTAAAGCCATCTGGACCCGACCAGTTATAAGACCCAGTTGTTGTACTGGTAGTGGTTAAGTTAATTTCGCCATAATAATAACAAACAGGGCTGTTGCTATTAATGTTAGGAGTTTCAGGGGTTGGATTTACAGTTAACTGTAAATCTTGAGCATCAGCGTAACAACCATTTGCATCCGTTACACGTAAGGTGTAGTTGGTACTGGTGTTTTCTATGAATGCTGCTGGTGTTGGTGAATTAGAGAAAAAGCCTTCTCCACTCCCCCACTCATAGGTTAAACCAGCAACAACTGCTGTAGATAAAACAATATTCTCATCAGAACAAATGGTTTTCTGATGTGGACCTTGTACGTCATTTCCGTTTAAACTAATAACCGGAGTAGCAGGACCTGGATTGGCATTTGTAACTACATTGGTTGTTGCTACAGCATCAGTACAACCTGTAACACTTATGGTAAGTTCATAAGTTCCTGTTAATGCAGTACTGGTTGTATAACTCGAATTGTTGCTATTGCTTACTAATACCGTTGAGTTAGGATCTTCCCAAGTATAGGTAGCCCCAAGCGGTAATGCCGATAAAACCAAATCATCGGCGTCACAAACAGGACCATTATTATTTGCAGAAGCCGATGTTAACGCATCACATCTCTCAGTATTGGTTACAGAAACCAACACCGAAGTATTAGGTTGATTAGGCGCTGAATAATTATTTGGGTTTTCCGTAGCTGTTACCGAAATAAATTCCCATGCTTGAGCACCAATATTCAAACTCCAGGCACCAGTAGTTTGATCGGCATCAATGTAATTAATAAATTCTGAAGCGGTTCCTGTGGCACTAGCACCAAATATTTCTATTCGATCACCTGGTTGTGCGGTTCCACTAATAATGCCATTAGTGAACACAATATTTGTTGGTACAGCATAGATCCCGGTAATTACAGACATAGGATGAGTGAACAAATTTCTTGATAAACGAACATTGTTGACATCACTGGTAATGTTGGGGTTTTGCTCTGTATTTACCCTAAAATACGTATTGGTAAAAACGTTTCTTTCTAAATATCCTTCACCACCTATTAAAACATCTGAAATATGAATCTCACCATAAAGTTCAAGCATTTGAATGCCATTATATGAAAGCGAACTAGAAGGCGGAGAAATTGTGTTACCTCGATTTGTACCAAAATTATTGCCTTGAATAGTAATGTAATTTGGGTTCACCACCCCGTCGGATAAGACCACACAACCACTTCCTGCATGAGAACCCCAGTTTGCTAAATCATAAAAAGTATTACTTATAATTTCCGCACCTTCATTATTTATATCAATAACATTTCCTGTAATTGAATGAAAAGCAATGTGTTTTATACTGCTACTTGTACCAAAAATATTAATAAGAGCGGTAGGGGTTGTAGCAGGAACATTTACACCACTAATTGAGATCAATGGTTCAATACCTGTATAACCGTTACTCTCTTGGGTATTACCATCAATGGTAATGGACTCATTAAGGTTTAACACCCCATTGGCAGCACTTAAAACGATATCGTAAGGTGCATTGCCATAATCGGCTTGATCAATTTCAAAGTTAATGTCTCCACCAAAGCCGGTATTGGCATTTAAGGTATTAATTGCATCGCGTAAACTGGTTTCACCCGCAGCACATGAACCATCATCGTAGGGGCAATCTACAACAACAGTTATTGGCGATTGGGCAAATGATAGGCTAGTCATAAACAAGGTAAATACGACCAATAGCGACCATTTTTTTAACAACAAACCTTGCCCTGAATTTGTTGGATTATATTTCTGTTGATAATACACTGTTTACTTTGTTTTAATGAAACCTATTTACTTTAAATTCTTATAACTTTTCCTATTGCGCTTCTAACGCAGCAATTCTTGCCTCCAAGGCCTCAATTAAGGCTTGTTGTTCCTGTATGGATTTCACCAACAAAGGAACCATAGCCACATAATTCACGCTTAATTTTGTTTCACCACCACCTGTTTGGTTAGGTATAATAGCGGTAGTATAAGAGGATACCAATTCCGGGTAAACTGACTGTACCTCCTGTGCTATAAAACCAGTTTGAAGAGAACTGTCTCCTACCTTCCAATTAAAGTTTACTGGACGTAATTGAGCAACTTTGTTTAATGCAGTATTAATCGTTGCTATGTTCTTTTTTAAAGTTGAATCGGAATTGGTAAAGGTTCCTGATACATTAAGGTTACCAGAAACATGGGTATCGTGGGCACGCAAATATATATTCTTTACCCAATTATCACCCGGCGTAATTTGAGAGCCATCATAGATATAAAAATTATTTTTATCACCATTCGCACTTGCTCCCACTGAAACATACATTGCGCCTGGATCCCCATTAGCAACAGTTGGCCAGGAGAAAATTTCATGATTAGTTGCTCCTTTTCCCTCAACCGTATTCGCTAATATCATCATGATACGATTATATTCAGTAGGTGAAGCATTATTTCCAAAATAATATCTATAGTCCGGGGTAACTGCAAACAACCTTCTTTCGTTACCACAAGCGCAATTATCATTTTTATGAATTTTAAATTCAGCTTCAGATTCATTAGTATTTATCCCTGCATTTAAAAAAACATCTAATCCACCTGAACTTATAAACCTTCCTGAACCATTTCCTGCAGATACCATAAAATCTACATCTGAATAACCTGGCACATTTTTATATTCAAATAACATTCCAAATGGATCACCTGGGGATAAAACCGAAGTATTTATATGCAAGCGCCCATGAGGTTCCCATATCTCCGAGCTGACTGGTGAAGCGTTGTATGTAGTTGAAGATTTACCAATGTTACTAGTTACACCTAAGCCCAAATTACCATTATGATCAAGTACCATGTGATCTACAGAATTTATTGTTCCATTAGGAATCGTTGTAAATACCATTTGTGCTCCTTGATTGTAATCAGTATGATTCTCGGTGGCTCTCATTTTAATTCCCGTACCCCAAGAATCCAAGGGGTTTGTTAAAACAGAACGAGCAACGAAAGCACCAATAACATCGTAATTTTCCAGATGTGTAGGAGCTTGTTTACTACCTTTTCCACGACGCGTAATAAATGATGGATGTTCATTCGGTATATCTGAATAAGTATATGCCGTAACTCCGGTATATGTATTTGATTCGACTGATATAAGACCATCCGTTACGTGAAGTTTAGAAGCTGGGGCATCTATACCAATACCAACATTCCCAGTAGCTCTATACACGTCCGTACCGTTGCTCGCCAAACTCCACAAACCACCGCCAATGCCTGAGGCAATTTGCGTCCAATATGGAGCAGATTCAGTACCAGCGTTATAGAAATAGCCTTTAGGTAATTTTGTCGGACTATTACCATTACCATTACAATACACTAATAAGGAATGAGCTGGATTTGCAATTGTAGAATTATCTTCTACACCCTCTAAAGCAACTCTTGGAATCAAAAGTCCTTTTGTTTCACTGTCTATATCAAGCATAGCTGATGTATGAGGAGGCGCAACTGTTGATTTAATGGATACCCCTTCGGTTTGCGCAAAGCCTATAACTGCTGTTGCTAATAAAACTCCGGTTAAAACTATTTTTTGAATTCTCATTGTTATCAATTTTATGTAGTGTTTAATAATTATATTCTGTTTTGTTGTTTCGTATACTAAGTGTTTATTAGTTTATGTTCTCATTTTAAGGTGCTGAATTAACATTAATTGCTTCCGAGTAAACACCGTATTTTAATCCAGTTGCCTCGCAATCATAGCCATCTTCACAATCTGCACCATGCACTGAACAATTCGTCATATCCATCCATTCTTTATCCGCATTGGTACAACCCGAAATTGGGTCGATATGTGGTAAAAACTCCCCGTCAGAAAACAACAACATGTGTTGTTCATCGCAATCGGCAAATAAGGTTACTTCTATTCTTCTACTAGACTCCAGCCTTAAGGAACCGTCTTTCACCAATACATAATTTTCACATCCTGTTTGTACACAGGTAGGATATTCTGTAATAGCATCACAACCATAACCAGTTGCTGTGGAGGTAGTGCATGATGTTCCATTGTGCGTAGGTAATTTGGCTTTAACAGCCGCAACTTCTGTTGAGCATCGGGTAACAATTTCGTCAACCATGATATCAATTTGCTTCATGGTAACTACCCCTGAAGCACCACTTGGTGATTGACAAGCCTCAATTGTATAACATGCGGCTTCCAATTCCGCAATTAAATTGGCTTTAATATTCTCCCTTTGATCTTCACAATTGCCAGCATAGGTATCTGCCAAAGCATTTGCTTCCACAATTAACTCCTCTTTTGTTTCACACGTTGGCAAATCAGATTGATCTATATAATCTTCGTTTGCAGCAACACCTTTATTTGCAAAGCATGCCGGAGCGAACTTGATAGCATTGTAAAAAGACAAGCGGGTTGCAGCATCCCAATTCTCATGATAATCATCGGCTCCGCAAGAAGGAGGTTCACAGAAGGTGATACTTCCTGTGCCAGCAATATACTTGTCAATTGGATTATAGCAGTTTTGAATATCGTGCATTACTTGATTGGGGATAACAGGATAACTGTCGTCGATGAATACGTTTGTATTATTTCCACTATGCACGTTGTACATAAAATACTTAAACATCCATTCAGGTTTAAGCATGTAGGGATATTCTAAGGAATTATAATTACTCCCGTTGCATGTATTACTATAAAAGCTTCCGTTATCCACAATAAACGGTACACCTGTATATGAAACACCGTCAATATTTATTGTTTGCACACCAGTTAATGGAGCACTTAAGGTAAGTGCTTCAAAGTCATCAGGAATGTTATTCCCATCTACGTCAACCACATAACCAGGTAAAGGATCACCATCTATTACAGCGGCAAATTCATATCCAGCACCTCTCATAAAGTTAGCGATTAGGTTGGTAAGTGATTTCATTTTGGCTTTTGGTATTTGACCATCAGAAGAATTGCTAAAGTCTTCCATTTCCTTGCCCAACTTTTTCTTGAGTTTCTTTTTATGACGTCGTTTTACATCTTCCCAATTATCGCCATCGTTAGCCTCTTTTTGGCCCTGTCCACCGCCATCTCTATCATTGTATTCATCCACCACATTTGTATCTTCCGACTGCTCAAACGAGCCTATCAAACTTACAGCTGCAATCCACGAATTATATAATTCCTCGCAATCGTAATTATTATCAATTGTAAGGGAACTAATTGCAGCACCAACTGTTCCGTCATCATTTAACACCTTCCAATCACTACCATCTAGTTTAGCTTTACCGGTATAATATTTAGAAATAAGCATATTGGACAACATAAATTTTAATTTATCCATAGTAAAGCCCGGCGCAACTTCTGGTAATTCAGCCAGCGGTGCAATCGGATTTAATTCTATTAGCTTAAGCATTAACTCTCGGATAAAATAGTAATCCACTAAATGATCAATGGCAGCTCGTTGTGCCGCTGGGTCGTTGAACAAATTGTTAAAATCTGAGGTCGTCTTAAAATCGTTAAAACCATAAGGAACTTCAGCAATTTGATCATTTGCGTTTGCCAAGGATATCGCCGCTTCATTTTCAGTTTTCATCACTAGATATGATGTAGCTGGTGTTTCAATATTTTCTGGATAATCACCATCGCAAGTAAAACACCTACTAGGCATTGGCACCTCCGACTGTATTGGTCCACATCCACCACAGTTGGCATCCGTATTCATGCTTATTTCAATTATCGATTTTGCTTTTGATTCAGGTGAAGGAGACGATGTAACCGAGAAATCTGCTGGAACTATATAGTTTGTAGTACCTGGTAAACTATTTACATCTAAATCTAAAATGTTTATTACGGCCGTGGTTGCTTGTTCAGGAGTAATAGTGCTTTGCTGATAAGCAGACAAGGTTGTTGTTAATGCCATCATTACATCCTGAAAGGCAGTCATTTCGGTTTCCGTTTGCGTGTTTCGCATTTTACCAGCTAAGGCATCCAATAAAGGTTTGTACAAGGCGTGATTTGCATTAACCGCATCTGCTACATTATCTTCATCATTAGTACTAGTTAACTCTTTTATGAACATATATTCTCCATTGTCCATTATAACATCTGTTTTATTGGATTCTGGTGTAAGGATATTTGCATTTGCGGAAATCAAATTCCATGATGGATAAGTGGTAAAATCCAAATCGCTTCCTTCACTCACTTCAAATGGGGTAATACCGTTTGCAATATTTCCATCACTATCACTCGTATAGGTTTCGCCACTTGAGAGTTCTACAATATGAATTTTTAACGCATAAGTACATTGAATAGATGAACAAGGAACTGCAGGTAAACCCGATAAATGGTATGCTAATTTTACAGGAGTGTCATCATGTGGAATAACTACCCTTTTTGAACTCACTAAATTGTTACCGGAAACCGTATTTTGATTGGCAACACTCGTATTGGTATAAGATGTTACACTATTAGTATTATCTAAAGCCAATAAATTATCCGTATTAATAGATGAAAGTGCTGTTGCTATTGTTTTCCCTTCTTTTGATGTGTAGGTGATGGATATTTCTCCATTAGGGTCGGTAACTGTTGTTTTAATAACAGATTCTGCTAACGGTGCTTCATCCCCAAACAATCTAATTAATTCAACATCTGTAGCCGTTGAATATTTATAAGTAGTGGTTTTACCGTTGCCATCTTCCAAAGCACCAGCTAATGAGTGCACTTTACCAACTCCTGATGCTTCTGCTACCCTGCCGCTACCATCATTCTTGAATATGGTTCGCTGAAATGCATATCCATCTGCGCTAGGTACAAAATCATTGTTTACCGTACTTCCTGCGTTATTAGAGTAATATGCAAAGTCTGTTCCATCATCTTCTACCTTAGCGGGCATTTCGAAATTTGCATCCGTATCAAAATCGGCTGCCGTATAGGTATTGTTTGCTCCTTCTGGTTTCACAAACTGCTCTTTATAACCCGACAAGCCTCCGGCAACAGGAACAGGCAAGGTAGTCATAGATGGACGGCCAGAATAATCGTTCACTGATTGGGTAACCAAGGTGGTATTATTTGAACTATTATAGGCCTGACTTTGTTTTGCTCTTAATAAATTATCTGCGTAATTAATTCCTTCTTTTACTTTAAAGCCAGATTCTTGATCCGTTCCTATATTATCTCCTTCGGTAAACACCCTATTGTAAATCCAGTTTATATTCTCATCTGGGTCGGTAAAGTAGAATGCATGCAATGGTAAACTTGCTTTATTCAAAGAAATAGGCGTTCCGTCAGGCGCTGAGTATGACCATAAACCATAATTTTGGCTATTGGCAATACCACCTTCGTAAAAATTGCCTATTGGTCGAACGCGCCATACATAATACCCTGTACCTTCGGCGATGGTCAATTTTACTTCTTCTTCAGAAGATTGCGTTTCTACTTTGAGCGCTTTTGACCAATCCAAATGCGTTGTTATAGAGTTATCATTACTTACTGATTGTCCTGTTGATTGATTTTCAGTTGGATCAGTATTTTCAACTTTTAGAATATGTATTTCGTAATTCGGGTATTGCCTTACTTGGTTAGCTAGCGGAACACTAGCTGTATTTGAGTTCCAAGTAAACGTTACCAATCTATTAGATATACTCACAGGTTGATTAATAGCCAATGCATTGGCCATTCTTTCTGTTCCATTATCATCTACTCGTACATCTACCTTGTAGGTGCGTACTAAGGATGCTGATAATCGCACATTATTTTTTACATATTCTTGCAACAAGTTGGCAGGTGTACTGGCACCCGTAATCGCCACCCCATTTACATCAGTAGTAATAACAATATTACTCAGGGAAATGCTGGTAGCACCATTTACCAATTCGGTTAACAAATTAACTTTAATGAGTGCTTCTGGCTTTAGCTGCGTTACAGTTATAGATTTGGCAATATTACTTGTACCACAAATTAGATTAAAACCAATCGTTACATTAAAAGCTTCATTAGGTGTATTTACCTGAACATAATCATCACCAAAATCTAGTCGAATGTACACATCACCAGATAAGCTTTCTTCGATTAAAGTTTCCGTTGCATTACGTGTTTTATCAACGGTATTTATTGTCAAAGCAGCACTTTCTATGGCCGAAACACCTTGAACAGGAGTAGCGTTGGCAACAAAATAGGCAGGACTTTGTGCCTTAAGCACTGTTGTAATAAACAGAATTGCTATTAGGCAATATTGCTTTCTAAAAATTTGTACTCTTTTCATTTCAAATATTTTGAATAATTATCTTCAATTACTAATTATCGTTGTCTCTATTATCAACCACTTCATAGTTGGCATATTTTGATAATAACACTCCTTTATTACCAAACACGTACTTCTTTGACTTGTTGAATTTATAGTTGGCAGTTAAACTGACTTTATTAAATCGCATTACCACCTTTTTTACTTTGTACTTTTTATCGTAATAGGTGGTAACACTAATAATTTTCTGGGTTTTAGTGTTGTAGCGATATACCATTTTAATTATGTGTATTGCTTCCTTTGGTTTATTGCTCACCTTTAGCGACAATGTTTTGATATCGGTATTCTTGTCCTGAACATTACATGATACAACTTCACAACTATCCAAAAACTTTTTTCTGAATGCATAAAAATCATCACCAATTTGAGTGTTAAACGCTTCCTTATTGGTAGAACTTATCATCACAACTTTTTGCATAGGTAAAACCATATATAGCTCTTCTTCATCCTGATAAATAATACCTTGCTCAGAAAAGAAGTGCATATTACTACTGCTTTTATACACTTTTACATTTGAATTTACGGTATGGTTATCCCAGTCTGTAGTACTTACAGAGTAATTTAAATGAAACACATCGCTGCCCCCTTTGTAGTTTTTAATCGAATTCTTTTCTTCAATTTCCAACAATTCCTCCAAACACGCTTTCCCGTCCTGGCTTTGTACTTGTGCAAACAAAGGACTTGCGGTGAAAGCAAGCACCGTAACAACAAATAATAGTATGATTATATTTTTATTCTTCATTTTTAACGGGTAAGCCTAGGTGTATTGTATTGTTGTTCTTGTAAGGTTTTTTTACCTCGTTCTGTTTCTATACTTTTTCTAACCAATAAACCTTTATGGTTGTATTCATAAAACACACCAAAGTGCTGATCATCAAACTGAGCGGCTACTTTGTTATCATTGGTATAAACAGTACAATTCATAAGGGAATTAAGTGGTTGAATTCTTACATCGTCAATAAGAACCTCTTCACTTAAAGCGGTGTTAAAATTGTAAACAAAGCGGATATCATAAGCACCTTCAGAAAGGCCCTTAAAGTCTTTAATTTCAGCTTGGAATAATGACCACTCACCGGTTTGCGCAATGCGCTTAAAATTAAATAACTGCCCACCAATATTTGCTTTTAACTGAGGGTTATCATTTTTAATTCCCTGGTTACCCGGCACATTTAATTCGCTCCTTACCCAAACTTTTATTCCTAAACCATTTTTATTTATCATATCGGATGATATCATATAGTTATCTGCAAACACATATGATTTGTTTAAGTTGAAGTTTAACGCCGATTGGCCAGAGTGGGCATTGCTGTTTGTAATACCATCGAATCCATTACGTTTCTCAAAATCCAAAAAGAGGACTTCCGTATTTGCAGCATTTTGAGCTACTAATATTGGTAGGGTATTACCATAACCAAACTTAGCTGTACTTTTAATACCTAGCACATCCATTTCTTCCACCGGATAGCCGTATGGCGAATATGCTTCAACACGGGTTGGTGAAAACCACTTTCCAATTTCCGAATTGCTATAGTCTCCTGTATACCAATTAAAGAACACCAAAGGACTGGCAATTAAACCGGAATTATAAATTCTATTTTCCGCCGCATTCGCATCTGTTACCTCATCTCTATACACATAGGTGCGATATGGATAATAAAACTTATTAAGTGAGGTTCTTGTTCCTTCATCAGGTATTTTTGATGGATCCGTAAACCAATTATTCTTAAATACCGTAGATGATGCGTTGACCACATTGGTAAGTGGTGCAGCGGTTGCACTCCATGTTTTATCTGTAAATGGAGGAATATCGGTTTGAGGATCATACTTAATAACATCGTATAATTCATTACCGCCGTATGTAACCACGTTACCAACAGAAGCGGTTAATTGATTGGTATTGTCTTTGTCCGCTTCGGCGTTAGTTTTAGCACGCATGGTTTCATACACCCATGATGCAGGAATGTTTAATGCGTAATAATAGCCATCATGCCCATCTGAACTTTTTTCCAAGGCAATTTTTTCTGTTTCAGACATGTAACCATCATAAGTTCTGGTTAATACAGGATCGCCGGTAAACTTATCAAATGCCAAGTTTTCCGTTGTTTGTGTAACACCATCTGCAACCGTGGTGGTTGACTTTAAATAGGAAACTTTTCGTACCACTTTGGTAGTAACGTGCTGACTTAATTTAGATTCTGAAAAATTCATGGATGGTGAAAAACCCATTGTTATTAACAAAGGAAGGGTAATATTTAAATCTATTTCTACAGAAAAATTATTAGATCTTTCCTGCACATTAGACATAAAAGCGGTATAATCAGTATCCGTACCTTGACTTAGAAATGAACGTGTCATTTCTTGCTCTTCAGGATCATATACCAAGGATAATATTTTCTCACCTGGTTGGGTATAATTATAGGTAGTGCTACTTGTAGCTGCAGCCGGGTTAAAGGTTGCTTGATTATACACACCGGCATAGGTAGCTTTTGATTTTAACTTACCATGCATATCGTTAAAGGTGAACAAGTACCCTTGTGATACCCATGCCTTGTTAATAGACATATTAAAAATACCCAGTGGTATATTGATATTAGTTTTTCTGTAAGTTTTATCTTTTTTAGAAATTGGTGACCAATCTCTTAAAACTGGAAATTCTTCACAGGTATGGTACTCATTAACAGCATAACCAGTTGTTGTTTTACCAGAGTGAATATTTTTAATAACAATACGCTTATGCCCTACCGAAGCACCCGGCATTATACTTTCACCTACCGGTCCTTCAAACTGTTTACTGTCTCTGCCATTTAATGCACGGTTCCATCCCGTTTGTTTTTTGCGTTCATACAATTCCACCAAGGCGTTTTCTTCTCTTCCTTGTGCAGGCTCATTGGTGGCTACACCACTACTATTCCCATGCACATCCACATAACTGTACTCAGACCCGTAAATCATTGCATCTCCGGTTTCGATTCCTGGATCGTAGGTAAGCAATCGTTTTACACGTATCCCTCCTCCTTTTTTGGCGTTATATACGGGTAGTTTAAAATATGAAAGTG
>CAXHCC010000033.1:0-19130 GCA_964014945.1 uncultured bacterium
ACAACGCACATCGTCGGCAGCGTCAGATGTGTATAAGAGACAGCATTAAAGCTAAGGTCTGAAATAGTAAAGCTTACACCTTGGCTATTTTGACCTATATACCCACACAGCAACACAACTACTACATTAAACAAAATAGAAGACCTATATAAAATTCTATTTATTCTATGTGAAACTGCATAGTTAACAACCGATAAAAATAGTACAGCAACAGCTGACATAAGACTGTAATAGCCTATAAACAAGAAACTAAAAAACAGTAGAAAAGCAGTACGATATTTAGCGCTTAACAAATAGTTAAGTACTATTACAACAAAACCAAATAGGATAAATCGCGGCGAACTAAGATCCAATAGTTATATTATTTATTGATTCAATTTGTGCATCACCAAATTAATCATGTCTCCTACATTACCAAATTGCATAACTTCGTTAAACGAAAACACTATGCCAAATTCTTCTTCTAAAGAAGCAATTAATTCCACGTGAGTAAGTGAATCCCACATTGCAATATCTTTGGCTGAAGTTTCTACATTAATTGTTAAGTCCTTATTCTTAAACACCTTTTGAAAAACTAATTCTGTTCTTTTCAGTAAATTTTCTTGCATGATAGTTTAGTGTTTTAAAAAGTTTTTGTCAATTTTTCCATTAGCATTTAGCTTGAACTTTTCAATCGCGATGTATGCATTTGGAATCATATAAATAGGTAGCAAGCTACGTAAATCTCCCTTTAGCTTTTCTTCATTAATACCATTCGTTTCTATGTACGCAACAAGCTGTCCAAGGTTGGTATGATTTAAACTATGTACAACAACACAGTTACACTTGGTTAAGGTTATGATCGCCTTTTCAATTTCCATTAACTCCACGCGGTAACCGTTAATCTTAACCTGGCTATCCACTCTACCATGAAAAACTAAATCCCCCTCCAAATTCAAGGATACCAAATCGCCTGTTTTGTAGTATTTTTTATCTCCCTCTACAAGAAATTTTTCGCTATTTTCATTATTAATGTAACCATCAATTACTTGACAACCTGCAATACATAATTCTCCTTTTTCACAACGTTTATCATCATTATCAATTATTAGAAAATCATGCTTATCAAATAGTTTCCCTATAGGTAAAGGTTTAATACTTTCATTTGGCAAACGATCGTTTTCGTTGACGGTATAACTTGAACAAACAATTGTACATTCCGTTGGCCCATACATATTAAATACCTTAGCATTTGGCACGCTTAACTGCCATAACATGGCTAAATTGTTATACAAAACATCACCTGCAAATATACTATACCTAAGGTGGGGTAATTGAATTTGAGAAAGATATTGCTTAATATACGTTAACAGTGTAGGCACCATTGCTACTACAGTAATTTCAAATTTTTGTAAACATTCTAAAATTTTTAGATACTTCACCCCATCGCTAGGCAAAACGTAACAACATCCACCACACAAAAGAGGTGTAAAAAATGAAAATACAGATACATCGAAGGTTAAATCAAATACTTGTAAAAACCTGTCAGACCCATTAAACGCATAGGTGGCTAACATATGATTAAAAAAACTGTTTGTGTTAGCCTTTGAAACTGGCACCCCCTTAGGCTCTCCGGTGGTTCCCGAAGTGAATAATATATAAGACAAATGCTGATTGCTTTGCGCATACCTGAAAGTTTTATCATAATTTACCTTCTTTATCGCAACCTCTTTTGTGTTTATTACGTCTAATAGAAAAGAAAAAGCGGTGGTTTCTTCATTGTTTAAGGATGACAATAAGAATGAAGGGGTGCATTGCCGAATGATATTCTTATTTCGTTCCACCGGGAAACTACTATTCAATGGTATATAGGCAGCCCCGAAAAGCTTGATAGCAAGTATAGAGGCATAAGTATAAATATCATTGTTGCAATAAACGCCAATATGATTAGGATGGGTATCAACAGGCAGTATAGAATAAATAGCATGAACTACATTAAATAGCTCCTGGTATGTATAATATTGCTCATCAATATAAACGGCATTGTTATTTGGTTTTTCGAGTACATTCGTGAGAAACAATTTGATAATTATATCATTTTGATACTCGGAATTGGTTATATTGGAAGCGTAATTTATCAAGAAATTAATCAATTATTAATTGTAAATTTCGTAATTATATCTTTGCTAATACATAAATAAATAGAATAAACGTGCGGAACATAATATTACATATATCGTTTACATTATTAAGTTTTGTATTGATTTTGCCAAGTACTGCGCAGGTAAAGTTTAAGTTTAAATTTACACCAACACAAGAAAACGAACCGCTACATATTGAGGGAAGCCAACTAGATAGCTTACACCTTATAAAGCCTTTGGCAAAAACCAGTTTCAGATTTGGAAAAGATGCACAGGAACAAGCGATGGATAGATCAAAGAGTGTTGCTATGCTTTTGCAAGGTGACACTGCTGAAATTAAAAATTTAGTTACCCAAGCAGGAGGATTTTACAAATATGCGATTGGAAATATCGCGTCTGTTAAACTTTCTGTTAATCAACTTAGCACAATAATTAACAATAATGCTATAAAGAAAGTTGAAGCATACCCACCAAAACTGACCCCTTTAGCTGATTCTGTATTAAGAAATAATAACGTAATTCCAGCTCATAATGGTGTTTCTCCTTTGGTAACTTCTTATGACGGCACAGATGTTGTAATTGGTATAATTGATGGGGCCATGGATTTTAACCATGGAGATTTTAAAACGGCTGGTGGAAAAAGTAGGGTGTTATGGATTTGGGACCAATCGGCCACAACCGGAGGAACAACTCCTGCAACATTTGGGTATGGTCAAGAATGGACCAACGCAGAAATAGACGCAGGTACTTGTAATTATGACCCTTCGCAACCTGCTAATTGGTATGGTCATGGAACGCATGTAGCAGGTGTAGCCGCAAGTAATGGTTTGGCCAATGGAAAAGCAAAAGGATCTGCTCCTGGTGCAGATTTAATTTTTTGTACACAAGACGTTAGTATGGTTGATGCTGTTAACTATGTTTACAGTAAAGCTGCTGCCTTAGGCAAACCATGTGTAATAAACGCAAGTTTAGGAAACCAATTTGGAATGCATGATGGTCGAGACCTTGAGTCCCAATCTATCAGCGCACTCATAGATGCAAGGGTTGGCCAATCGTTTGTAGCTGCTGCTGGAAATGAAGGAGATTACGGCGATGTACATTTAGCTTATACGGTATCGCCAACGGATACGAATTTTACTATGTTTTCACCAATATCCGGTAATGTATTTTTATTAATTGCTGGAGATACGAGCGACTTAAAAGATGTTGAATTTTCAATTGGTGCTGATAAAATGTCTCCAATACATGAATTTAGAGGAGACATAGGTTTTCAAAAAGTAAGCGACTTAACAACAGATGCTGTTGTTTCAATTCCATTAATAGTCAATACTAATCAAATAGGCTTAGTTCAATATTACCTTGAAATTATAAACGGGAACTATTCTTTACAGTACTTTGTTACTCCGGATTCAACGGCATATAATTGGCGATTAATGGCCAAAGGTAGTGGTAGTTTTGATTTATGGAATTATAACTCCGCTAACTCTACATATACTCCAATAGTAGGTGAACCACTGCCGTCGCTTGCGACTATGCCAGATAGCGCCAACTATAAATTTCCGGATGCGAATAAAACGATAGCGGCAGGTTTTCAAAATTTGGACAATGTAATTGCAGTTGGTAGTTATGTTAACCGAACCAAGTTTACGAGTTGCGGTGGTGGGATTCAGGATAATGGGCTAACCTCAGGAGATAAACAAAGCAGTTCTTCTATTGGCCCCACAAGAGATGGACGAATTAAACCAGACATTATGTCGGCCAGCGCAACTGTTTTAGCCGCAATGGAAGCCTCTACCCTTGCTGCATTGATTGGATCTGGCAGTTCGAAAGTTGGGGAAGGTTGTATGCATACCAATGCTGGAGCTACTTCTAACGCGTCACCTGGTGTTGCTGGAGCTGTTGCATTATATCTTCAACAAAACCCTACTGCAACCACGGCCCAAATTAAACAAGCAGTTATCGATAATGGACTTGAAGATAATGTAACCGGTGCTACTCCTAATAACAGTTGGGGATATGGAAGAGTGGACGCGTACGCAATGTTAACAGGTATTGTAGATTCAATTACAACGCACCCTTTGGATGTAACAATTTGTGAAAACCTGGATACATCATTTACGATTGTAGCAACAGGTATCAATCTTACATATCAATGGCAAGTGGATAATGGGGGAGGATATGCGAACCTTACCAACACTCCACCATACAGTGCGGTCACTACTAATACGCTTGTTGTTAGCTCCGCACCTGCGTCTATTTCTGGATATAAATATCGTTGTATTGTTTACAATGATCGTAAGGCAAAAGAACTATATTCTGAATCAGGAACAATTACAATAAACGGGGGGCCAACCATTACCCTTAACGCTTATGCGGATAGCATTTGTGTAAGTACTACCCCGTCGAACACCAATTTGGATTATAGCGGTACCACCAATTCACCTACTAACTATGATATAGATTGGGATGCTGCTGCCCTCGGCGAGGGGTTTGTAAATATCGATAACGGTATTTTACCTGCAAGCCCTATATTGGTAGCCGTTCCGGCCAATGCATTATCTACAACATTTACGGGTACATTAACTGTTGAAAATGCAAGTGGTTGTACAAGTAGTGGCGATGTTTTTACACTGACCGTAGACTCCTTGGCTACTGCAACTGCAGGAGGTACCGCTTCGCTATGTTCAAATACATCTGCTTTAATAAGTGGTGCAAATGCAACGGGTGGTACAATTGCTTGGACGGAAGATGGAGCAGGATCAATTACCTCGGGTGCCACCACCTTAACACCTACTTACACTGCCGCTTTGGGTGATGCAGGAATGGCAGTTACCTTAACCATGACGGTTACGGGGAACAATTCATGCCTTGCCAGTTCTGCCGAAGCAACATACACGTTGAACGTTGAGTCTTTACCCACAGCAACAGCTGGAGGGTCTAGCACGATTTGCTCCAATGCGGCTGCAGTAGTTTCAGGAGCAAGTGCGTCAGGAGGTACACCCCTTTGGACAGAAAATGGTGCAGGATCTATTACTTCTGGTGGAACCACACTTACACCAACATACACTGCTAATGCACTAGACGAAGGAAATACGGTTGTATTAACTATGACCGTTACCAGTACCAACTCTTGTTTTCCGGCTAATGCAATGGCTACATACTCTGTTATTGTAGATCCTCTTCCTGTTGCAACCGCAGGCGGTAGTCAAACGATATGTACAACAGGTGCTGCAACCGTTTCTGGTGCTAGTTCTGCGAATGGTAGCATAGCATGGAGCGAAAGTGGTTTTGGTTCGATTACAGCAGGAGGTACGAGTTTAACACCTACTTACACACCTGCGTTGGCTGACGCTGGCAATGCTGTTGTACTTGTAATGACTGTAACTAGTACCAATTCATGTACACCTACCAGCTCATCGGCAAACTACACCGTTAATGTAGATGCACTACCTACCTCTAGTGCAGGAGGTAGCAGTACCATCTGCTCTAACGCGAGTGCGGTGGTTAGCGGTACTTCTTCTAGCAATGGTAGCATATTATGGACAGATGATGGAGCAGGATCTATTACTTCTGGAGCAACTACTCTCACCCCTACCTATACTGCGGCAAGTGCAGATGAGGGAGCAACGGTAACCTTAACAATGACGGTTACCAGTACCAATACCTGTGCACCTACAAGTGCTAGCAGTACATATTCTGTAGTGGTAGAAGCTTTGCCAACGGCAACAGCGGGTGGAAGCAGTACAATTTGTTCCAATAGCACTGCTACGGTTAGTGGTGCCAGTAGTGCTGAAGGAACCATACTTTGGACAGATAATGGAGCAGGATCTATTACTGCAGGATCTACCTCGCTTACACCGACTTATACCGCGGCATTTGCCGATGGTGGAAGTAGTGTAATTTTAACTATGACAGTTACAAGTACAAATTCATGTGCTCCGCAAACAACTACTGCCCAGTACACAGTAAATGTTGATGCGCTTCCAGTAACATCTGTAATTGGTAGCGCCACTATATGCTCAAACGCAAGTGAAACAGTTACAACTGCAACTGCTAACAATGGTGGAATTATGTGGACACACAACGGTAGTGGAACACTGACAAATCCAACCACAATTAATCCTACATATACGGCAACTAGCATAGATGAAGGCAATGATGTTATTCTTACAATGACCGTTACCAGTACCAACTCTTGTTCACCCGCAACCAGTGTAATTACCTATACAATTTCTGTTGACCCATTACCTACTGCCGTTGCCGGTGGCAATGCAACTATTTGCTCCAACACTTCCGCAACTGTTAGTGGAGCAACAGCTAGTAACGGATCCATATTATGGTCTGAAAATGGGGAAGGAACAATTACCGCTGGCGGCAATACTCTGGCGCCAACATACACAGCATCAGGATTGGATGAAGGCAATACTGTTATACTTACAATGACTACCACAGGTACCAATAGTTGTAGCCCACAAACCGCCATTGCGACTTATTCTGTATATGTAGATCCACTACCCACTGCTGCGGCTGGGGGATCACAAACAATTTGCGCCAATCAAACAGCTACTATTGATGGTGTAACATACAATAATGGGACAATTGCTTGGTCAGAAAATGGGTTTGGAAGTATCACTAGCGATAGTACTACTACTACGCCCGTATATTCAGCAGATGAAAAAGATGGTAATGGAATTGTAGTTCTTACAATGACAGTTAGTAGTACAAATACCTGTTCCCCTGCAACGGCTTCCGCAACGTATACTGTAATTGTAGATAGCTTACCTACAGTTAGTTTTACAGGTTTGTGGCCAAGCTATTGCTTTAATGCAGATCCTGTTAACCTAACAGGCAGTCCTTCAGGAGGAACTTTTAGTGGGAATGGGATTACGGACATGGTAACAGGAACGTTTAGCGCAATTCATGCTGGAAGTGGTATACACGAAATTGGTTACACCTTTATAAATGGCAATAATTGTTCTAACGATAGTGCATTGTCTACAATTGTACTTCCAGAACCCTTAGAGATAGATAGTTGTACTTCATACGATGTTAGTGGTAACGGATTTACACCAAACGGAGACGGTATTAACGATTATTTATGCTTAGATTTCAAAGGGCCTAAACATCTTTATACTGGGGATAATTTAGGAAACTTCAGCTTCTTTATATATGATAGGTGGGGTACAGAAGTGTTCTCATCAAAAAGCCCAAAAGTTTGCTGGGGTGGAAAAAACCCTGCAGGGCAAGAAGTTAGATCCGGTACCTATTTCTATGTATTAAACATGTTCGGCAAAAAAACTACTGGCTTTATTACCGTTAATAAGTAAGTTGTTGTAAACCCCTGTTACCAGTTAGCCTTGTTTAGTTAATTATCAAATTGCTTGCAATAAAAGGGCGTGTATTCATAATATTTTTATACCTTCGCAGTCCCGAATAAAAAATGGGAGATTAATAACATTTAAAATTTTACTAAAATGCCTGTAAAGATTAGATTACAAAGACATGGAAAGAAAGGGAAACCTTTTTACCACATTGTAATTGCGGATGGTCGTGCACCTCGAGATGGAAAATTTATTGAAAAAATTGGCACGTACAACCCAAATACAAACCCAGCAACTATTGATTTAAATACTGACAAAGCTGTTACATGGCTTGAGAATGGAGCTCAACCAACAGACACGTGTAGATCAATACTATCGTTTAAAGGGGCCATGTACAAAAAGCACCTAAATGGAGGTGTAACAAAAGGTGCATTTACACAAGAACAAGCTGATGCTAAATTTGAAAAATGGTTAGCGGATAAAGAAAAAAATACTGCAAGTAAAGTGGAAAAACTAGCCGCAGCTAGAAAAGATGCTTATACTAAACGATTAACTGCAGAAGCTGAAGTTAAAGATGCACGTGCAGCGAAAATTGCTGAAAAGAACACCCCGCCTGCTGAGGAAAACGAAGCAACTGCTGAAGGTGGAGAAGAAGCTACGGAAGTAACTGCAGCGGCTAATGCTGAAACGGCTAATGAAGAAGCAAAATCTGAAGAAGCTCCTGTTGCGGAAGTAAAAGAAGAAGAAGCTAAAGAAGAGCCAGAAGAAGAGAAACCTGCTGAAGAAAAGAAAGAAGAGGAAGAAAAGCCTGAATAATAAAAGGCAATGAATATATTTATAGAGAAGCCCCGCAAACTTGCGGGGCTTTTTTTATACCTTACGTCATAATGAATAAACAGGATTTTATACGACTGGGATATATTGTAAAGGCGGTTGGTACCAAATGGGAATTGCGCATTAGCGTAGATGGAAGCAACACGGACGCTTTTGCTAATTCCAACTTTCTTTTTATTGATATTGATGATAACCTTGTTCCCTATTACATTACTTCCATTAAACAACAAGCGTCGAATGTAACTGTAACTCTGGAAGATGTGCAATCTTCAGAAGAGCAAGAAGAATTGCTAAACTGCGAAGTATACTTGCCAAATTCCAGCGTACCCAACGTTAAACAAGAGCTAAATGTATTGCTCAACTACAAAGTATCAGATAAAAACGTTGGAACTATTGGCGCTATTCAACATATTATTAACAACCCTTCACAGTCATTATTTGAAATAAACAATAATGGACAAGTATTACTAATGCCAGCTGTTGATGAATTTATTGTATCAATAGACCATGATCGTAAAATCATATTCACCAATGCTCCGGAAGGTTTGTTTGATATCAACCGAAAGTAAAACAAACTTTTCATCTTTTCTAACAGCCGCAATCCAGCACTTGCATTTCTCCAAAATTGTGTTAACTTTATGTTAACTAGACAATTATATCCACCCTCCACGCATCATTTTACTTTACCATGGAAAAAAGCAAGGCTTTTGTATTCAAGCACTTTTCTATACTTCAAGATAGGTGCGCCATGAAAGTAGGTACAGATGCTGTTTTGTTAGGTTCATGGACAAACATTGATAATGCAAATGATATATTAGATATTGGAACAGGAACAGCTGTTATCGCATTAATGCTTGCACAAAAATCAACTGCTAATATTGATTGTATTGATATTGATGAAGATGCTTGCCTGCAAGCAAAGGAGAATATCTTAAATTCAAAGTGGAGCTCCAGGCTGCAAATTCATAACACGTCTCTACAAGAATACAGCATTAACTGCTCAAAAACATATGACATTGTTGTGAGCAATCCTCCATTTTTTGTTGATTCTTCAAAAGCAAATGAGGTGTCGAGAACTAACGCAAGACATACAGACCAATTGTCTTTTAGCGATTTGGCGGACGGAGTAATTAGCTTATTAAAACCAACTGGAGCGTTTTATGTTATTTTACCAACAAAAGAAGGCTCCCACTTTACAGAAGTGGCATTCGCTAAAAACCTTTATTTAACAAAAAAAACCAAAGTGGTTACAAGGAAGGACAAACCAGACAAAAGACAACTAATGAAATTTGAGCTGAACAATGCGCCACTACAGGAGAATACCATAATTATTGAAAAGGGTGGCCGGCATGATTACACCGATGAATATATGGAGTTAACCAAAGATTATTACTTGGCATTTTGAGGTAAAATAGTGTTAAATGTTCACATTTAATAAATCAAAAAAAATACCTACATTTGCTAGGATTTCATTTGTTAACCGAAGTATGAGTAAAAAAATAATTGTTTTTTTGTTGATGGTAACGCCCTTAATTACCGTTGCTCAAAGGAACAAATTTAAATATCGTAAAGCGGGAGGTTTCTCTACCACCAAAACGTATAGAGGGTATAGTGAGATTTTTGGAGGTATTGGTGCGGCTAACTTTTTAGGTGAAGTTGGTGGTGCAGATGCATTTGGAACCAACTTTGTTCGAGATATAGATTTTGTTGCAACCAGACCATCTTTGCAGGTTGGTGCGCGTTATCACTTTAGAGATCATTGGTCAACTAAGGTCAGCTTTTTTTGGTTCTTAGTAAATGGCGATGATGCCAACACCTACGAGCAATTTAGAAGAAACCGAAATTTAAAATTTAGATCTAACATCCTTGAACTTTCAGGTCAAGTTGAGTTTTTCCTTAACAAGGTAGAAAGAAACGTAAAAAGGAAGTATAAAATTAAAGGTACAGATGCTTTTAGGAATTTAAAGATAAATGTATACGGTTTTATGGGAGCTGGCGTTGCGTTTTTTAATCCTAAAGCAAAATACGATGGAAAATGGCGAGCGTTACAACCACTCGGTACCGAAGGACAAGGGCTGTCAGGGGCAATCATGATAACTGGTCAACAGGAAGAAGATAGAGTAGTTTATAATGGACCTGCAGCCTATCGTAGGTTCACCATTGTAATACCTTTTGGAATTGGGTTTAAGCAAGTTATTGATAAGTATTGGAGTGTTGGATTAGAAATTGGTGCACGCAAAACCTATACAGATTACATTGATGATGTTAGTACTAATTATTACGACAATGACCAGATACGTGAGGAACGTGGTGATATGGCTGCAGACCTAGCGGATCCAATGCTTTACAAAATACCAGAAGAAAAAGGTGGAGCTACTCAACAATTTGCCATTATGGGAGGTGCAGACGCAGGTGGTGTAGGTAGAATTCGTGGTGATTTAAAAGACTTTGATTCTTACTTATATGCTCACCTAACAGTTGCATATATTTTACCTAAAAAGCTAGGTTTAGGTAAAAGAAAACGTAAAAGAAGTAGAGGTTTCTACTAGTATAGCTCTCCGCTACTTTTCATTCCAAATGCGCCATGCCTCTTCCGCTTGATTCTCTAGCATTGGCAATCCATTAAGTACAATTGCACCTTTCTGTTTGCCGCGTTTCAAGAACTCAGTTTCAATGGGGTTATATACCAAATCGTATAAAAAGTGTTCACTTGTAATGAAATTGTATGGAATTGCTGGAGCTTGGTCTATATTAGGAAATGTTCCCACAGGCGAACAATTAACGATTAGCTTACAAGTTTCCATTACATGATGGTTAAGCTCTTCATAACTCAACGAATTTGGTTCATCTTCTTTTTTAATTCGAGATACAAAGAAGCACGTAACTCCTAATTGTTTAAGAACATACTCAATGGCCTTTGACGCACCACCAGTTCCTAGTATTAACGCTTTTTCGTGTTGTTTAGCTAAAAACGGTTTTATTGACTTAGCAAAACCGTACGCATCAGTATTATAACCCGTTAGCTTACCTTCTTCCCTTTTTATACAGTTTACCGCCCCTATTTCTTCAGCCGATGCATCCAACTCATCTAAATATTTCATCACCTCTACTTTATAAGGAATGGTTACGTTAATGCCTTGCAAATTAGGATTATCTAATAGCAATTGGGGAAACTTATCTATTGACTCAATGGGGAACGATTCGTAAGAACATCCATCAATTTTTTCCTTTTCAAACTTTTCTGTAAAGTATTTCTTTGAAAAGGAATGACCCAATGGGTAACCTATTAATCCGTATAATTTCATATTCTATAAATAAAAAAAGGGAGCTGTTGCACCAACTCCCTTATAAAGTTAAATATTTATACTATTAACCTAAACCAAGGCAGCTTGACTTACGCTGTTCTTACTCTCCAAATCAGAATAGCCCATTAAGAATTCATCTACTTTACGAGCAGCTTCTCTTCCTTCTGAAATGGCCCAAACCACCAATGATTGGCCTCTTCTCATATCACCCGCAGCAAAAAACTTGTTTACGCTAGTCTGGTAATCACCTTCCGTAGCTTTCACATTCTTTCTTTCATCTAATTCAACACCCGCACTTTCAATTAGCCCTTCGTGTTGTGGATGTAAAAAGCCCATTGCTAGGGTAACCAATTCACAAGGCAATTCGCGTGTTGAGCCTTCAACCTCTTCAAACTTAATTGGTCTGCCTGTTGCTTTATCAATTTCCCAAGTTACGTCCGAAATAAGTAAGGCTTTTAAATTACCTTTCTCATCTGCAATAAACTCTTTACTATTAATACCAAACTCCCTTTCACAGCCCTCTTCTTGCGAAGTACTTGTTCTAAAAATCATTGGGTATGTAGGCCAAGGCATGTGCTCACTTCTTTCTAATGGCGCCTTAGGCATTAACTCCAATTGAGTAACAGATTTAGCACCTTGACGAATAGAAGTTCCAACACAATCTGACCCTGTATCACCACCACCAATTACAATTACATTTTTACCTTTCGCTGAAATTGGTTCTTCATCAAACTTGATGCCTTGTACTGTTTTACTATTTCGCTTTAAAAAGTCCATTGCAAAATGTACCCCTTTAGATTCTCTACCTTTAATTGGCAAATCACGTGGAATAGTAGAACCTCCCGATAAAACAATTGCATCAAATTCCTCATCTAACTTCTTAGCGTCTTTTACCTCTGTATTGCATTTAATTTCAATACCTGACTCCTCCATTAATTTAACACGCCGTTCAACCACTGACTTATCCAATTTAAAATCAGGAATACCAAATCGTAGTAAACCTCCCACTTTATCATCACGCTCAAATAATGTAACAGTATGACCCGCTTTGTTTAATTGAACAGACGCAGCCATACCCGCAGGACCTGAACCAACTACCGCTACTTTTTTACCTGTACGTTTAGCTGGAATTTGTGGTTTAACAAAACCTTTTTCAAAAGCAATTTCAATAATGCTTTTTTCAATTTCTTCAATTGCAATGGCTGGTTTATTAATGCCTAACACACACGCCGATTCGCAAGGAGCAGGGCAAATTCTACCCGTAAACTCAGGGAAATTGTTGGTGGCAGTTAATATATTGTATGCCTCTTCCCATTGCTTGTTATACACTGCGTGGTTAAACTCAGGAATAACATTACCCAAAGGGCATCCGTTATGACAAAACGGAACACCACAATCCATACAACGTGCAGATTGATTATTCAGTTGTTCATCCGTCCACTTACCAGCAAACTCTTTATAATTCTTTATACGTTCTTCTGGAGCTAACTTTTTAGGAAGCTCTCTATCAAATTCTTTAAATCCAGTTGGTTTACCCATCTTAATTTACTTTTTGTTTTTTGTTTTCTTTCTTAGCCAATACCGCTTTGTATTCTTTAGGGAACACTTTAATGAAGTGTTCTGATTGTTGTTTCCAATCATCCAAAATATATTTAGCCGCAGCACTGCCGGTTAACTCAATATGATTTTTTAGAAGTGTTTGAATCTCTTCTTCATCGGCTGTTGTTAATGGATCTATATCTATAGATTCAGGATTGCAATTAGATTCGAACTGCTTGTTTACATCATAAATCCATGCAATTCCTCCACTCATACCTGCAGCAAAATTTCTTCCTGTAGGTCCAATAACAAGTACTTTACCACCTGTCATATATTCACAACCATGGTCGCCAATACCTTCCACAACAGTAGTGGCACCAGAGTTACGCACTGCAAATCGCTCACCTGCCATACCGCCAACATACAGCTCACCATCTGTTGCGCCATATAAGGCAACGTTACCAATTATCATGTTTTCATTTGGTGTAAAAGAAGTTCCTTTTGCAGGTGCAACAGCTAATCGAGCACCAGATAATCCTTTACCAACATAATCATTGGCTTCACCATTAACCTTAAAAGTTAAACCTTTGGTACAAAATGCTCCAAAACTTTGACCAGCAGAACCTGTAAAATTAAAGTTGATAGTATTTTCCGGCAAACCATCCACTCCGTACACTTTGGTAACTTCATTGGATAATATTGTGCCCGTTGTTCTATCGGTATTAATAATATTAAAGTCTCCAGTAACCGCCTTTTTAGAATCAATAGCATCTTTTGCCGCTTCTAATAATTTCCAATCCAATACCCTATCTAATTCATGGTCTTGCTTTTCACTATTATACAATGTTTGTCCAGACGGATTCTCCATCTCAACCAACATATCCGTTAAATCAATATTTTTCACTTTCCAGTGATCAATATCATCACGTAACTTTAAGAAACTAGAGTGACCTACCATTTCATTAACGGTTTTAAAACCAAGCTCAGCCATAATTTCTCTCATCTCTTCAGCAATAAACTTAAATAAGTTCACTACATGTTCTGGTTTACCCGTAAATAACTTTCTTAGGTCTTTATCCTGTGTTGCAATACCAACAGGGCATGTGTTTAAGTGACACTTACGCATCATAATACAACCTTCAACAACCAAGGCCGCTGTTGCTACACCCCATTCTTCTGCACCTAGCAAGGTTGCAATGGCAATATCTCTACCTGTTTTCATTTGCCCATCAGCTTGCACCACTACCCTACTTCTCAATTTATTTTTAACCAACGACTGTTGCGTTTCCGCTAAACCAAGCTCCCATGGTAAACCAGCATGCACAATGGATGTCATTGGTGATGCACCAGTACCACCATCATGGCCAGCAATTAGTATTACATCTGAGTGTGCTTTGGCAACACCCGAAGCAATTGTACCAACACCTGCTTTAGAAACAAGCTTCACATTTATACGTGCAGCACGGTTAGAGTTTTTTAAGTCATAAATTAATTGTGCTAAATCCTCAATTGAGTAAATATCGTGGTGCGGTGGAGGAGAAATAAGACCTACACCTGGTGTTGAATTACGTGTTTGTGCAATCCAGTCATCTACTTTATGACCTGGCAATTGCCCACCTTCACCTGGCTTAGCACCTTGTGCCATTTTAATCTGTAATTCATCTGCATTGGTTAAATAATTTGCTGTTACACCAAATCTACCAGAAGCAATTTGTTTAATTGCAGATCGCATAGAATCGCCATTTTCCATTGGCGTATAACGTTTGATATCTTCTCCACCTTCCCCAGTATTACTTTTAGCTCCAATGCGGTTCATTGCAATTGCTAATGTACTGTGTGCCTCATGAGAAATGGAACCAAACGACATAGCACCTGTTGCAAACCTCTTCATGATGTTCTCTGCAGGCTCCACCTCTGAAATATCAATCGATGGTCTGTGTTTTACAAAATCTAACAAACCACGTATAGTATACATGGTTTCTTTTTGATTGTTAACCAATTCAGAGTACTTTTTATAAGTTTCGTAGTTATTCTTAGAAGTTGATTCCTGTAATAAATGAATTGTATCAGGGTTAAACAAATGCGCTTCACCTGTTCTTTTCCACTGATAAACCCCTCCTTTTGGTAATACTTTGCTAGGTACAGGCTTTTGCTTAAATCCAGAAAAATGCTTAAGTAATGCCTCCTTCGCAATATCATCCAATCCTAAACCACCAATTCGCGAAACAGATCCGTTAAAGTATGTTTTAACCACATCTTCGTTGAATCCAACTATTTCAAATATTTGTGCTCCGTGATATGATTGCAAGGTGGATATTCCCATTTTTGAGAATACTTTTAGCAATCCATTACAAACTGCAGTCACATAATTATCCTGAAGTTGAACTAAATCTTTCTCTTGCGGTATGATTCCTTCATCCTGCATTTTACGAATAGAAGCCAAAGCTAAATACGGGTTAATAGCAGTTGCTCCAAAACCAACCAAGGTAGCATAATGATGAATTTCCCATACATCACCTGCTTCTACAATAATACCTACGGCACCTCTAATTCCTTTTCTAATCAGATGGTGATGAACAGCGGAAACAGCTAACAATGAAGGTATAGCTGCGTGCTCTGAATCAATCGTTCTATCAGATAGTATCAACACCTCAAAACCATCATTTACCGCATCTTCTGCATATGCGCATAATCTGTCCAATCCTTTCTTTAACGATCCTGGCTTGCCATCAGAGTTAAAGTAAGTTTGTAAAGTTTTTGCTTGAAAACCATCCGTATCAACTGTTCTAATTTTTTCTAAATCGTTATTTTTTAATACGGGTTGGTTTATAAATAAACTTGGCTGCATTCTTGATTCATCCAACAAGTTGCCATTATTACCCATAACCCCTGCTAAACTCATTACTAATCGCTCGCGAATAGGGTCTATTGGAGGGTTAGTAACCTGCGCAAATAACTGCTTAAAGTAATTGGATAAATGTTGTGGCTTATCCGACAAAACCGCTAAAGGCATATCCGCTCCCATAGCGCCAGTGGGCTCTTTGGCATCAAGGGCCATTGGCTTAATAATGCTTTCTAAATCTTCGCTTGTATAACCGAACACTTGCTGATAATTAAATGCAGCGTCGGTAGGTAATTTCGAATATACCACTCTTGGCTCGTCCAAATCGGCTAACTCTATTTTTGAGTTCTTCAACCATTCGCCATAAGGACGTTCCGAAGTAATTTGAGTTTTTAACTCTTCATCAGATACAACTTTCCCTTGCTTGATATCCACAACCAACATTTTACCTGGTTGTAATCTTCCCTTTTTAGTAATGGTTGTTTCATCAATTGGTAAAGCACCTGCTTCAGAAGCAACCACAATTTTATCATCACTGGTAATGGCATAACGTAAAGGACGTAACCCATTTCTATCTAGTGTAGCTCCAATTATATTTCCATCTGTAAATGTAACCGCTGCTGGGCCATCCCATGGGGCCATCAACGTTGCATGGTATTTGTAAAATGCTTTTTTCTCCTCACTCATTTGATCGTTACCGTCCCATGCCTCTGGTATCAACATCATCATAACATGTGGTAATGACCTACCAGCATGTGCTAATAATTCAACAACATTATCTAGGCAAGCTGAGTCAGACTGATCCCTTTCAACAACCGGCAACAACAATTCCATTTCCTCCTCCGTAAAATATGGAGAAACAAAGGACTTCATACTGGAATAAAACCAGTTTAAGTTACCAACTATAGTATTAATTTCTCCGTTATGTGACATAAAGCGGAAAGGCTGTGCCAACTTCCAAGATGGTGATGTATTGGTTGAAAAACGTGAATGCACCATTCCATATGCAGATGTAAGCCGCTTATCACCCAAATCAGGGAAATAATTACGCACCTGTATACTTCTCAATTGCCCTTTGTAAACCGTTTTTCTAGCTGACAAGGTAGCTACATAAAACTTTTTTGTATCTGTTTCACGGTCCAACACCATTTTAGTAATACGCGCTTTAAGCACAAATAATTTACGCTCAAATTCATCATCGTCTGTAAGTGCATCCGGGCGCTTTAAAAACAATTGCTCCATATCTGGCTCAACCGATAATGCTGTTTCACCAATTCCTGTAATATCAACTGGCACTTTCCTAAACCCAAGCACTTCCATGCCCTGAATGCCACATGCTTCTTCAATAATTTTCTTACACGTTTCCTTTACGGTTGGGCGTTTCGGTAGAAAAAACAGACCCAAAGCATATTGCCCCGGTTCAGGTAATGTAATACCATCCTTTGCCACTTCTTCTGCCAAAAAATCATGTGGTATTTCCATTAATATACCAGCACCATCACCCGAATCAGGGTCACAGCCACAAGCACCTCGGTGCTCCATGTTCTCTAAAATAGTAAGTGCATCAGAAACAGTTTGGTGCGATTTTCTTCCTTTGATATCGCTTATAAAACCAACACCACATGAATCTTGCTCGTATTCTTCCCTGTACAGGCCAAGGTCATTTCCGTAATCGTTCATTTTCTCAATCATTCTGTGACTATATATGTTTGATTTGAATATTAAATTTTAAAGAGTCGCGAATATAAGAAAAATTATCTGATTTTGATCATGAAATGATCGGTTTTTTGCAACAAAACCAGCCTTCACAGGACAAATATACTTTACAGAAAGTAACTAGGAAGCAGGAAACTACAAACGAAACTTAAGCACTAGCCTTAAGCGCTTGCTCCACATCAGCAATAATATCATCTACATGCTCCAAGCCAACCGATATTCGTACTAAACCAGGCAATATACCAGACTCTAAACGCTCCTCTTCACTTAATTTGGCATGTGTTGAAGACGCTGGGTGGGTGGCAATGGATCTAGTATCTCCTAAGTTTGCGGTAATAGACAACATTTCAAGAGCATCCATAAATTTACGACCTTGCTCAACACCTCCTTTTACAATAAAAGTTACCAAGCCCCCTCCTAATCGCATTTGCTTCTTTGCAATATCAAACTTAGGATGCGATGCCAAAAATGGGTATTTAACCATTTCAACCTGCTCGTTATTCTCTAATGCATTTGCCAGTTGTAATGCGTTATCAGAATGCTTTTCCATTCTTACTGATAATGTTTCCAGGCTTTTAGAAATAACCCATGCATTAAATGGAGACATAGCCGGACCGCTATGACGTGCAAACACCTTTATTTGATCTATATACTCTTGTTTACCATTGATAGACCCTCCCATAACTCTTCCTTGTCCGTCCAAATACTTAGTGGCGGAATGAATAACCAAATCCGCGCCATATTTCGCAGGTTGCTGTATATATGGTGTTGCAAAACAGTTATCTACCACTAAAATTAAGTTGTTTTTTTTTGCAAATGCTCCTAGCCACTCTAAATCAAGTATATCTATACCAGGGTTTGAAGGAGTTTCTACAAACAACATTTTCGTGTTTTCGCTAATTGCCCCTTGCCATGAGTCGGTATTGTCGATATCAACATAAGTATGTGTGATATTCCATTTTGGCAACAGCTTTGTATAAATAGAATGAGTTGAACCAAAAACAGAACGGCAAGAAAGGATATTGTCTCCAGAATTTAATAAGGCCGCAAATGTAGTAAACACTGCAGCCATTCCTGAAGCTGTAACCCAACCCGCTTCTGTACCTTCCAATAAGTTTAATTTATTAATTAACTCACTGGTATTGGGGTTAGAAAAGCGGCTGTAGATATTACCTGTGCGCTCTTCTGCAAACATGGCCCGCATATCTTCTGCATCATCAAATACAAAACTAGATGTTAAAAACATTGGAGTAGAATGTTCCTTTTGATCTGTTCGATCAGTTTGGGTTCTAACTGCATTTGTTTCAAAATTTTCGTATTTACTCATAGCTCAATCACAATATTGGAAAGCAAAAATAGCATTTTTAAGCGAACCGTTGACGCCTTATGAATTGAGAGTGGTTAACCAAATGGCCATCCCCTGCATTAGCATGGTACCGTCCAAGCCCAAAAC
>CAXHCC010000034.1:0-18760 GCA_964014945.1 uncultured bacterium
GATTATTCCGGGTCTCGTGGGCTCGGAGATGTGTATAAGAGACAGAATTAATATGCTTCCTCTTCGGTAATATTTTGCCCAGAACGGATTCGCACTGCTTTTTCTACAGTACTTACAAATATTTTCCCATCTCCTACTTCTCCAGTTTTAGCGGCTGAAACAATTGCATTAATCGTTTTTTCTTCGCTAGCATCTGATATTAATATTTCAAGCATTACCCTTGATAAAGATTTTACCTCGTGCACTTGGCCGCGGTAAACCTCTTCTTTAGGCTTTTGCTTACTAATATCCTTTACATGTACGTAGGTGAAAAAATCAACTCCCACAGCATGCAAGGCATTGGTTACGTCTTCTAATTTGGAAGATCTAATTGTTGCTTCTACTTTTTTCATGTTGTTTGTTTTTTTATTGGTTTAACGACACAAAAATATAAATATTTACGCTCACTCAGCATATTTTTTAATTTATTTTACACTTACCCCCTATTTTTAGGCCACCCAAAGGGCATTTTTGTAATTTTAAATTACATAAAACCTAATTTTATAGACTCGAATGTCATTTTTTTACACTTTCAATTAAAACTATCCACTTTTTTTGACTTAAACCTGAATTTTGACTAAAAAATCGTACAACTTCCTGATCTACTGATAGTTGAAATTTATAAAGACGCTAATATTAGACAATAAGAGAATTGTATTATATATAATACCTAGTAAGGCACTATGTACAACACCTTAAACAACAAGAAATAATAAAGGAATTGAATTACACCAAAGATTGTAATGCTCTTTTCAAACTCACCTTCCCATTTACAATCGACTCCAACTCAGCAATGGCCACACGCTCTTGCTGCATGGTATCTCTATATCTGAGCGTTACGGTGTTATCTTCTAAAGACTGATGATCAACGGTGATACATATAGGTGTTCCTATAGCATCTTGTCTTCGATATCGCTTACCAACTGTATCCTTCTCATCATAAGCACAAGCATGATCATATTTCAGTATATCTAACACAGCTCTTGCTTTTTCAGGCAGACCATCCTTTTTTAATAATGGCAATATAGCCACTTTGGTTGGTGCTAAAAATGGAGGTAAATTCAAAACTGTTCGAGAAGAACCATCTTCCAATTTCTCATTTACCAAGGCTTTAGATAATACGGCCAAAAACAGCCTATCTAAACCAATAGACGTCTCCACCACATATGGAACATAACTTTCATTTAATTCAGGATCAAAATATTGAAGTTTTTTGGAAGAATACTGCTCGTGCGCCTTTAAATCAAAATCTGTTCTACTGTGTATCCCCTCCAACTCTTTAAAACCAAAAGGAAAGTTAAACTCAATATCGCATGCTGCATTTGCATAGTGCGCTAACTTGATATGATCGTGGAAACGATAACTTTCATTTCCAAATCCAAGTGATTGATGCCAAGCCATGCGCTTTTCTTTCCATGAATTATACCATTCCATCTCACTTCCAGGCTGTACAAAAAATTGCATTTCCATTTGTTCAAATTCACGCATCCTAAAAATAAACTGCCTTGCAACAATTTCATTTCTAAAAGCCTTACCCGTTTGAGCAATTCCAAATGGAATCTTCATTCTTCCCGACTTTTGCACATTTAAATAATTCACAAAAATCCCTTGAGCTGTTTCAGGCCTCAAATAAATAGTATTGGCACCTTCACTAACAGATCCAATTGAGGTATCAAACATTAAGTTAAACTGCCTAACATCTGTCCAATTTTTTGAACCTGATATGGGACATGCAATTTCACAGTCAATTATAATTTGTTTAACCTCCGCTAAATCATCCTTATCTAATGCATCCTTAAATCGTTTTAAGATAGCGTCCGCTTTTTCTTTATTCTTAAGCACGCGTTCATTAGTTGACCGAAACTGCTCCTCATCAAAACTATCCCCAAAACGCTTTTTTGCTTTTGTTACCTCTTTATCAATTTTTGCTTCAATCTTTGCAACAAAGTCCTCAATTAGTACATCAGCTCTATATCTTTTTTTGCTATCCTTATTATCTATTAAAGGGTCGTTAAACGCATCAACATGACCTGAAGCCTTCCAAGTAGTGGGATGCATAAATATCGCGGCATCTATTCCTACAATATTCTCATTCATTTGCACCATAGCCTTCCACCAATAATCACGCAAATTTTTCTTTAACTCAGCGCCCATCTGCCCATAATCATATACTGCACTTAAGCCATCGTAAATTTCACTACTCTGAAAAATAAACCCATACTCTTTGCAATGGGAAATAATATTTTTAAATACGTCTTCTTGATTTGCCATAGGTGTACAAAAGTATAAATTTTATTCATCAATAATTCTTAAGTTTGTGACTCTAAGAAGCCATGAGCACACCACCATACTGTAATAGCCTTTCCAAGTATTCTCGTCTGAAAACACGCGTTGTTAATATTGGCAACACCCCAGTTGGCGGCGAACACCCAATTAGGGTACAATCAATGACCACCACTGACACAATGGATGTTGAGGCTACAGTTGAGCAGTCCATAAGAATGATAGATGCTGGATGTGAATATGTTAGAATAACTGCTCCTAGTATAAAGGAAGCTAAAAAGTTAGCGGATATTAAGAGTAAATTATCGAAAAGAGGTTACAACACTCCATTGGTTGCTGATATTCACTTTACGCCAAATGCCGCAGAAATAGCTGCAGGCATAGTAGAGAAAGTAAGGGTGAACCCTGGTAATTATGCTGACAAAAAGAAGTTTGAAACAATTGATTATACCGATGAGTCCTATGAAATTGAACTCAAAAGAATTCGAGAACGTTTTACACCTTTAATAAAACTATGTAAGGAGAATAACGTTGCCATGCGAATTGGAACTAACCATGGCTCCCTTAGCGATCGCATACTTTCGAGATACGGAGATACGCCATTGGGTATGGTTGAAAGTGCAATGGAATTCATTCAAATTTGTGAAGACAACGATTACTTTGATATTGTTCTATCGATGAAGGCTAGCAATGCACAAGTAATGGTGCAAGCGTATAGAATGCTTACTAAAACAATGTTAAAGAAAGGGATGAATTACCCATTACACCTAGGAGTAACGGAGGCAGGTGAAGGGGAAGATGGCAGAATAAAGTCGGCTATTGGCATTGGCGCCCTGCTAGAAGACGGAATTGGCGACACAATTAGAGTTTCGTTAACCGAAGAGCCAGAATATGAAATTCCTGTTGCTCAAACTTTGGTTAACAGATACAACAATCGTCAAAACCATTCCCTAATTAAGGGTATTCAGGCAGACCAACTACCCTATGATCCATTTCAATATAAAAAAAGAGAAAGTAAAGCCGTTTTAAATATTGGTTATAAAAATGTACCACGGGTTGTTGCAGACTTAAGTAATGAAGAGGAAATTGACTTACAAATACTCGAAGCAGTTGGATACATATATCAAGAAAAGCTTGACAAATGGAAAATAAACGATCTTGCTTGTGACTACATTTTCGTTGGTAATAAAACTATCGATATCAGTTTACCTGGCACCCTAAAGGTAATTTGCCAAGCCAGCAATTGGGTGGACCAACCAAACACATTCCCTTTATTTGACTTAAAGTCCTATCAAACGGCGAATAACAAATCTTCAAAATTAAATATTGTAACAGTTGAAGCTAGCGATATTCTTGATAACAAACTTGACATTGATAACAGTGTAGTGTTAGTATTTGAGACTGCTAACACACATGGTATGGCTGAACAACGGCGCATGTTTATTGAAACAGAGTTAAATCATATAACCAACCCTGTAATTATTAAAAGAAACTACAATAATTTAAGCGTTGACGAATTTCAATTATTTTCAGCTGCAGATATGGGCCCACTATTATTGGATGGTTTTGGAGATGGGATTTGGATACAACAGCAAAACTGCACGAGCGTTAAGAAAGTAAATGAAACCGCCTTCGGTATATTGCAAGGTACAAGAACACGCATATCGAAAACCGAATATATTTCATGTCCATCATGTGGAAGAACGTTATTTGACTTGCAAGAAACTACTCAAAAAATACGGGCTAGAACCGATCATTTAAAGGGTGTAAAAATTGGAATCATGGGCTGTATTGTAAATGGCCCTGGAGAAATGGCCGACGCTGATTACGGTTATGTAGGAACAGGCGTAGGAAAAATAACGCTTTATAAAGGTCAAGAGGTAGTTGAAAAAAATGTGCCAGAAGACAAAGCTGTAGATGCTCTTATTAATCTAATTAGAGATAATGGTGATTGGGTAGAAAATGACTAATAATCACTTATTGAAAAAACAACATCGCTAAAACTCCCCACATTATTTAGTAAGTGCACATACTTACTTGCCACCTCCTCTGGTGGAATTAGTTCATTTTGATTCTTAAACCGTTTAAAGTCATCTAACCTGCTAAAATAACGTACTTCTCCTTGTCGTATTTCATCTTGCATGGTAGTATCAACTTTACCTGGCCTTACAGAAAATATATAATAGTTTGGAGAACCGTTAACCAGGCTCCTTTGTTGCTCCTCCGCTACTACCCTAGAAAACATATCCAATGCAGCTTTAGAAGCACAATAGGCCGCCCAACCATCAATGGGATGCTGTGCAGCTCCTGAACTAACATTAAGGATTACCTTCTCTACATTTAGGTGCTCATACTTACGAACAAACTTATTAATCAATAAACTTGGAGCGATAAGGTTCAAATTATATAAAGCTACCGTATCGGAATTATTAACCCCACCAACATACTTAACATCACCCAACATACCAGCATTGTTAATCAAACAAATTTGGCTGGCATTCGATAAGTCCATAAAATTAAAAGAATCAATATTTGTTAAATCAGACAAGTCGAGAAAAAGATGTTCGTATCGAGAATGCGAAATGAAATTTGACCTACCTATACCTACAACGTAATTATTAGAATCATTTAACAATTCCATTGCCAAGGCATAACCAATACCTCTACTGGTACCTGAAATAAAATAGTAATTCATAAGGAAGTTCTTTATCCTACCCTAAGGCTTGCTCAAGATCAGCAAGCAAATCATCTATATCTTCTATTCCTACACTTAATCTTATCAATGACTCCACAACTCCAGCTTTATCACGCTCTTCTTTAGGGATTGAGGCATGCGTCATGGAGGCTGGATGATTTACCAAAGACTCCACACCACCTAATGATTCAGCAAGAGTAAACACCTTTACACTTGAAGCAAACTTAAAGGCATCATCTTGTTTGTTACCTTTCATCGAAAAAGATATCATCCCACCAAAGTCTTTCATCTGCTTCTTGGCAATATCATGATTAGGACTGTCTTCAAATCCTGGCCAATACACTTTATCAATTTTTGGATGTGTTTTTAAGTATTCCGCTACCTTTCTACCATTATAACAATGACGATCCATCCGCACATGCAATGTTTTAATACCACGCAATACTAAAAAACAATCTTGTGGACCAGGTGTTGCTCCACAACTATTATGAATTAATGCTAACTCATCGTACAATGCTCCATCATTTACACAAAGTGCACCCATTACAACATCGCTATGCCCAGCTAGATATTTCGTTACTGAGTGCATCACAATATCAGCACCGAATTTCATTGGGTTTTGCAAATACGGAGAAGCAAATGTGTTATCTACCGCACATATTAAATTATTGTCTTTAGCAATTTTCACACATGCCTCCATGTCTATTATTTGCATAGTAGGATTAGTTGGCGTTTCCAACCAAATCATCCGTGTTTTTTCATTTATGGCATCCACAATATTTTGCGGATTTTTCATATCAACAAAATGAAATTTAATTCCAAAATTGGAAAAAACTTTGGTTAAGATACGGTAGGTACCTCCATACAAATCATCACCTGTAATTAACTCATCACCAGGCCTAAGTAATTTAAACACCGCATCAATAGCACCCATACCACTGGAAAAGCAAAGACCATGACTTGCACCTTCAATTTCAGCCAAACATTGCTCTAAAGCTAAACGGGTAGGATTTTTTCCTCTTGCATAGGCAAAACCTTTATGATCACCCGGACTTTTTTGAACAAAAGTTGAAGTTTGATAAATCGGAGTCATTACCGCACCAGTTGTTGGATCTGGCTCCTGACCAGAATGAATTACCTGTGTGCCTATTTTAAGTGATTTTGTATTTCTCATATTATTAATATTTACGAATCCAAAATTATAGTTTCTTCACCTTAAGTTTTTCTCCAGGGTGTAAAACATAATTTGATCCAATTTTGTTTAATCGCTTTAAGTTAGAAATAGTGGTACCATAAATCTTTGCAATTTTATATAAGCTATCCCCTCTTCTAACCACATGGTACTTATAACCGCCACTACTTGATGTAGTGCTCTTCGCAACAGCGGATTTACTTTTATTTGTGTAGGGTTGTGTTGTGTTCTGAGGGTAGTTGGCAGTAACCGAAGTTTGACCTGTATATGATTTTGAATAAATCCTTAATCTATCACCTGGATATATCCTAGAAGAACGTTTGTTATTCCAGCGCTTTAACTGGGAAACGGAACACCCATGTCTTCTGGCAATACTCCCTAAATTATCTCCACTTCTAACCCTATAGTATTTAACTACCGTCTGCGGAACAGCTTTTACAACAGGTATTGAATCCTTCTTAAAGTAATTGTAAATCTTTTCTTCATTAGCCACAAACGTTCCAATTTTATCCGATGGCAATGTTAATACGTTGGTATAACCCTTTATTACAGGAATTACCTTACGTCTATAACATGGGTTTAACATGTGAATATCTTCCTCAGTAATATCCAGAATCTTTGCTATTTGAAAAAAGCTAACTTGTCTTTTTATATGAATGGTGTCTACCTCAAAGAAATACTTCTTTGGCGGAATTATTCTTATATTATGGTCTGCAGCATAATTCATGGCATAATTTACGGCTATAAATGCAGGAACATAGCCTCGAGTTTCTGTTGGTAAATAAGGTCTTATTTCCCAATAAGTTCTTTTACCTCCACTTCTTCTAATTGCTCTATTAACATTGCCTGGTCCCGAATTATAAGCTGCCAATACCAATTCCCAATTGCCATAAATTTTGTACAAGTGCTCAAAATATTCGCAAGCGGCTTCTGTAGCTTTAATAGGATCATATCGTTCATCAACATAGGAATTCACCTTTAAACCAAACATCTTGCCCGTAGGGTACATAAATTGCCATAACCCAGCAGCCCCAGCTCTACTTCTAGCAACCGGATTTAAGGCCGATTCACAAATTGCTAAATATTTAAACTCTAAGGGTAAGTTATGTTTATCCAACACCTCTTCAAATAACGGAAAATAATATTGCGATAAACCTAAAACCCTAGCAACCAATTCCCTTTTCTTTACAACATACAATTCAATAAAGGTCTTAACCACATTATTGTATCGTAAATCAAATGGAGTTAATGAGTCCAGTTTAGACAACCTTCTAGCATATTCCTCTCGACCATATCTAAGTGCAGAATCAGTTGAAATTCTATTAATACCTATCGTATCATAATTTATCTGCTGGTAGCCAAGTTCAAAAAAATCTAATTGATACAAACTATCAAGGGCAGCCACAACAGGATTATCAACAAACTCGTCATTCAATACAGAATCAGATGAATTACTGTTTTGCGAATACATTCTATTAGCACAAAAAAGTACTAACAGTATCAGGACTGATGAAAGTTGCTTTTTAACAATAAATAAATCTTTCATACAACTTAACGATGAATTTGATTTAAATACTTAGAGAAGGAAAGCAATTCTGCTTCTGAAAACATCTTACCCATACATTGAATTCCAAATGGGAGTCCATTACTATGTTTTCCTAAGGGCAATGAAATTGCGGGAAGGCCAGTCAAATTAGCCTGTACGGTATATATATCCTCAAGGTACATTGCAATATTATCTTTTGACTTTTGTCCTATATTAAATGCAGTGCCTGGAGTAGTTGGCATTATAATAAAGTCGTAAGTGTCTAGGATTTTTTCTGTTTCTTCTACAATTAGCCGCCGCATTTTTTGTGCCTTAGAATAGTAAGCGTCGTAATACCCTGCACTCAACACAAAAGTTCCAAGCATTATTCTACGCTTTACTTCGTCTCCAAATCCTTCTGAACGTGACTTTTTATAGGCTGATTCCACATCTGTGGCTTTTTCACTTCTGTAACCGTAGTTAATACCATCATACCTAGAAAGATTAGATGAAGCTTCGGCCGTTGTAAGAATATAATATGCAGGCACAAGATAATCCAGATACGAGAAGTCAACAGTTTCCACAACGTGTCCTTGCCCCTTTAGTTTCGAAATTGTAGCATCAATATGAGACTTTACTTCTCCATCCAACCCTTCATGAGTTAAACAATCCTGTATATAAGCCACTTTATATTGACCATCACTTTCTGCTCCTGTTTCCAACATATTTGAATAAGCTGGAACTTCATTAGAGGAAACTGTACTATCATATTCATCCTTCCCTGCAATTACCTCCATGATTAACGCTGCATCCTCCACATTATTCGTAAACGGACCAATTTGATCAAATGATGATGCATAGGCAATAGCTCCATATCGAGATACCCTCCCATAACTCGGCTTTAAGCCAACAATACCACAAAAGGATGCAGGTTGACGAATTGAGCCGCCCGTATCCGTTCCTAATGATGCCATACAAAGACCTGCGGCAACTGCTACCGCTGAGCCACCTGATGAACCTCCAGATACTTTACTTTCATCCAGCGGATTTAATACATTTCCAAAGGCAGAGTTTTCATTAGAGCTACCCATAGCAAATTCATCGCAGTTACATCTACCTATTATAATAGCATCATCTTTTAACAAGCGTTCAACAACAGTAGCATCATACAAACTTTCAAAGTTTGATAGGATTTTTGAGGAAGCAGAAAATTTATGCGCTTTATAACTGATGTTGTCCTTCAGCGCCAACACCAATCCAGCCAATTTGCCAGCTGTACCTTTCTTCAATTTAGCATCAACTTCTTTAGCCTTTGCAATTGCTGTTGTTTCAAAAACCTCTAGAAACGCATTTAAATGTTTTTTCTCTTTAATCCTATTTAGAAAGTGGTTAGTAAGTTCAACGCAGGAAATATCACCGTTTTCCAATTCCGTTTGAACAGCCTTAATAGATTTGTATTGAGTAACCAAGAGAAGTAAAAATAATACCAGCCTTCACACTCCTAATGATTTAAGAAGTCAAGCAGATTAGGTGGTAGGATGAAATTTGTTAATCTTTTTTCTCAGGTGAAATTTCATTCGAATTTCCAGAACTATCATCCGAAACGCCTTTAGAGGCATCTTTGAAATCTTTCATCCCTTTACCTAGCCCCTTCATTAATTCCGGAATTTTTCTTCCCCCAAACAAAAGCAAAACAATAATCATAATGACTATCATTTCCGATCCGCCAAGTCCAAACATAAGCAATATACTTGTTAATGAATTCATAAGTTTAACCTAAAGCAAACTCTGCAATTTTTGCCTAACAAAGGTACGTAATTATATTGAATATTAGTGTAGTTTATACAACCATAATTCCGGGTTTAGAATTTCTTGCCCCTTCCATAATTCAAAGTGAAGAACAGTTTCGCTATCCTTCTGACTGTATAGTACCGAAGCAATTTTTTGCTTTGCTTTTACTTCATCCCCGACCATAACATAAACCTCTTTTAAATTAGAGTATATAGTCAAATATTCTCCATGCCGAATAATCACAAACTTACCTGCACCAGGCATGGTAACAATAGCTTTCACTTCACCATTAAAAACAGCTCTTGCCAATGCACCTTTATTCGTTTTAAAATCAACCCCGTTATTATTAATTTCTAGGTTTGGTATTACGGGATGAGGACCCCTCCCCCAATGACCCACCAACACACCTTTCTCTAACGGCCAAGGCAACTTACTTTTATTGGTTGCAAAACTTTTAGATAGTTTAAGCACCTCTGGTGCCAATGCAATTTTACCAGTCTTTGTTTTTCCTGACTTTTCTGCCTCTTCCTGAGCTTTTCTAATTTCCTCCTCAATAACTCTTCTAATTGCGCGTTGAAATGCTTGCGCTTGCTTACGTTTTTTTGCAATTTCTTTTTTTAGCTCACTCTCCTTTTCTTGAAGTTTAGAAACCATTTTTTCCTTTGTCTTCTTTTCTTCATCCAATTGTGATTTCTCCCGCTTCTCTCCAGTCAGCAAATATCGTTTCTCTAGCTTAATCTCATTCAAAAAAGCCACCTTCTCCATAAGCCTCTCTTTTTTAGCAATAATCAGTTCTGCTTGTTTTTTTCGATAATCACCAAATTGTTGCAAATACTTTAGTCTTGAATAAGCTTGCTCAAAATCATCCGCTGAAAAAATAAACATAAGCTTACTATACTCATCTTGATTCTTATATGTATAATAAACCATTTTTGCATACTCTTCTTTTAGTGCTTCAAGTTCCATTTGCAAGCTAATCACTTCTTGATTGGCTATATGTATTTGATAGTTAATTACAGAAATCTCCGCCTTTATAGTGGCAATTAACTCTAACCTTGAATTTATCTGCTTGTTAATCAAAAACAACTTGTTTAAGGAAGCGATACGATCTTTCTTCGTATTACCGAGCAACTTCTTTTTGTATGAAATTTGCTTATTTAATCGTTTTTTCTTTTTCTCCAGCTCAATCCTTTTCTTAGACTTACTCTGCCCATACACATCCGGCGAATTTGCAAACAAACACGCTAAGCAAAAACCAAGTATTAATAAAGGCTTAATTCTGCTCATTGCTATATAATTTGTACGTTGAAGGGATTCTGAAGGAAAACGTTAGTGGTTGATTTAATTTATAACGTGTATACTGAATATTTATTTTTATTTTTTTACTGCCAATAATTTCAAACTCACTTTTTGTAGGGAATTGCTGAATAGAATCAACCAATTTAAAATCTGAATAAGAAACAGTTACATTTCGTTCTGGATTAAACTCAAAAAACAATATTTTTAAAATCTTGTATGATTCAGGATCGAGGTAAATACTTTGCACTGGTTCTCGCAACTCTTTTCCTTTATGGAGCACCCGCTTCATTTTTGATTTCCTGATAGTTCCTAACACATACAAACAATCATTAACATTAGATTTAATTTTATCCTCATCATCATAAAAATCAACACTATTGCCAGTAAGCAAAGATTGGATCAAATTAAAATCTAATGAAGTGTTTAACAACTTGCTGAGGTAACTAAAATTACCCGAGAAATATGTTTTATCCAGCCGATTTAATAGCCAAACCGAGTCTGTTGAAATTAGCACTCTAACACCCTCAACTCCCATTTTTGAAATAGAAGCCCAAATCAAACTATCCCTGTGCATTTTCAGGTTAACGGTAAATGAATTATATGAGCTATCTACTTCTGAGTCAACACTCATTTTTGCCTTTAAAGTATTAAAATTAAGCTCGTTACTTTTTAACTCATGCGATAGCGCTTTGGCAGTTTTATTTGAGATACTACATTTAGCTTCACCGATTTCCTTATGCATTTTACATGAGGAAATAATTACAATAAATAACAAGGTTATAACCCTTATAACATTATTGGTATTCAAATACGACAACTTACTATTCATCCTCCAATTGTTGCGTTTTTATTTTATCCAATAAACCAACTGAGTCACCACCTAAGCTTTTTGCCTTTTTCCAATTTATCAAAGCTTCCTCAAAATATCCAAGTTTAAACAAAATGTCGCCGTAATGCTCAAACAACACCGCATCCTCAGTTCTTGCATTCTCAATTGCCTTTTCAATCCAATTTTTGGCTTCCATATATTCTCCTAATTTAAAAAGCACCCAGGCATAGGTACCTTGATAAGTTGCGTTATTGGGAGACAAATCATTTGCTCTTACAGCCATTTTCCTAGCCGATTGCAAATTGGAATTTCTTAATGCCAAACGATAGGCATAATTATTCAAAACCGAAGAATTCGAAGGCGTTAATTCTAACGCACGGTCAAAGGCTTTATTAGATAGGCTATACTCGCTCATTTCACTATAAGTATCACCTAACAGCTCATTGAATTGAGATAACAAGCTGTTATTATCTATTACAAATCCTTTTCCACTTACAAAAGAGTTAACTGCTTTGTTGTAATTCTTAGATTTAGTATTAGCAATGCCATTGTATAAATAGGATAAGGGCTGGTTAGGAAACAATTCCATAGCTGCCTCCGAAATAGAATCCAACGCTATATAATTGTTTAATTTGGCATCAATCTCAAATAGCTGACTCCATACCACATAATTGCTTTTATCATAATCTAAAGCTTTACGGTACATGGTTCCCGCTTCTTTCATTTTACTGTCGCGATATAAAAAATCGCCATACATGGCAAATGACTTGGCATCCTCGTTATTTATCGTAATTAGTATTTTGCAAAGCGAATCTGCTTGAGGTTTAAGCGAATGAAACCTTTCTGTTAAATCATAATACGATAGCAGGATATGAATTTTCTTATCAATGCTCAGTTGGGAACTGCTAAACGCTTTAGTTAGTTCAGAAAACGATTTCTCATTCTCTTTTCTGCCTCTATAATACTTTGCTAATTCTAAATTTAACTCTGGATCAAAATAATTATGATTAGCCAATGAATCATATAATAATTCTGCCTTACCATTCTCTTCATTTTTAGTATACAGCTTTGCCAAATGAATCCCGTACATCCACTTACTTGGCTTCATTACAACCGCTTTTTTCATTTGTTCGATTGCCTTATCAAGCTTATTTGTTTTCTCATATATTTTTGCCAACCTAATAGCAACATCATCATCAAAACCAATATTCTCTAGAAGTTGTTCATTAATCACCGCTGCTTCCGAAATTTTATTTAATCGAATGTATAGGTTTGATAATTCAAAATACAGTTCTTTATTTGTTGGTTGAATTTTAATTAATTTTTTGTAAACAGGGATTGCTTCTTTTAATGATCCAGTTTCCAATAAACAATCAATATAAAGTAATTGAAACCAAACGTTGGTTTCATCAATTAATGCAACCTTTTTACTATAAAATAACGCTTCAGAAAGTTTATTATTATACAAGTAAAGCCCTGATAGTTCGTACATTACTGTAGTGTGATCTGGCCAAATATCAAGGGCAGCCATAAAAAGATCTATAGCACCATCAAAATCACCTTGAATTTTAAGTTTTAAAGCATCATGAAATAAAACATCAAACTTTTGCCGTTGTTTATTTGATGGCTTCTCACTTACGCTAATTGATGTATTGGTAATTTCAGAAGCATAAAGAGAACTACATATTAAAGTGGCGCATATTAACGTCACATACAAAAAAGAGTTTGAGTGAATCTTTTTCAACTATAACAGAATATGTTAAACTCCTATTTAATGTACCGTGCTGTAATCGCTTATACTTGCATCATCCGAATCACCACTAAACTCAGCAAAATTCCCGACCATAGAATTAGAAAGCTTTGCATCCACAATTTTTGCATTGGTTTGAACAACACTATTCTTAACTATTGAATTTTTAATTAGAGTTCCGTCCCCAATTGAAGCAAACGGGCCAATAGTTGAGTTCTCAAGGATCACATTGTTGCCAATATAGCATGGTTCAATAATCGTTGAAGCATCATTCTTAAAGTTATCATTAGCTAATTGAGACTTTTTATGCTCTACAATACGCTGATTAGTATAAACTGTCGCGTTCTTATTTCCACAATCAAGCCATTCTGTAACCTGGCCAGGTAAAAACTTAACTCCCTTAGATTTTAAACTTTCTAGAGCATCTGTCAACTGGTATTCACCTTTATCTTTAATATCATTATCAATTAAATACTGTAATTCCCCTTTCAAGGAATCTCCATCTTTAAAATAGTATATACCAATAATTGCTAAATCAGAAACAAACTCTTCAGGTTTTTCAACAAAATCTGTAATTGTGTTATTAGCATCCAATTTAACCACTCCAAAAGGTTTAGGGTCTTCTACCTTCTGTACCCAAATAATACCTTCTTTTGAAGAATCTAGTTTAAAATTGGCTATAAATAGTGTATCGGCAAACGCCACTAAAACTTTTCCTGTTAAACATTGTTTAGCACAAAGAATAGCATGTGCTGTTCCTAAAGCTTCATCTTGATAAAAAATCAAACCTTTAGAACCAACTGAGGCAGCAACTTCAATCAATTTTTGCTCAGCTTCTTCACCAAAATGCCTGCCAATTACGAAAGCAATCTCATCAACTTCCTCGTCACATACATTAATTATATCTTCTACAATATGCTGCACCATAGGCTTGCCGGCAATAGGTATTAATGGTTTAGGAGTTGTTAATGTGTGCGGCCGCATTCTTTTCCCCATTCCGGCCATTGGAATAATTATTTTCATAGTTCTATTATTTTGTTCCAGTATGCCCAAAACCTCCGGCACCCCTGTTTGTATCTCCTAACTCTTCAACTTCTTTCCAATCAGCCTGTTCATGTTTAGCAATAACCATTTGAGCAATTCGCTCACCATCATTAACAGTAAACTCCTTATTTGATAAATTAACCAGTAAAACTTTCAACTCCCCGCGATAATCTGCATCAATAGTTCCAGGTGAGTTTAACACGGTAATCCCATTTTTGAATGCTAAACCACTCCTAGGTCTTATTTGTGCCTCCGTACCAACTGGAAGCTCAATAAATAAATTGGTAGAAACCAATACGCGTTCAAGCGGTTTTAAAATAATCGACTCTTCAATATCAGCCCTCAAATCGGTCCCTGCAGAGCCTATAGTAGCATATGTTGGTAGGTCATGCTTTGATCTATTTATTATTTTAACTGTCATAATCTCGATAATTACTGTTATTCTTTATTATTTAAAAGCGTTCTAAACTCAAAGGTCCAAACAATGAAGCCAAAAAACAGCAAAACCAAATTCTTAAGAATCAACTCCACAATGGAAGAATCTACCTCAATAAAACTACTTACTATAAACAAAGATATGGATATAGACAAGTAGCCAAGTATTCGTTTCAAATCATAATTAACAGGGTAATGTTTATTACCCAATATATATGATAAAATCGTCATTGAAACATAGCAAGTTAGCGTTGTCCAAGCAGCGCCAATATATCCATAATTAGGTACCAAGTAAGCATTTAATGCTAATGTAATAAGCGCCCCAAATATAGTTAACACCGCACCATACATAGTTTTTCCTGATAATTTATACCAAATAGACTGACTAACAAATATGCCGAAGAAAATATTTGCGATCAGCAATATTGGTACTACTTTTAACCCTTCTCTAAAATCCGGCCCAATAAAATACTGAATCCATGCCATATTTACCATAGTACCCAGGAATATTACTGAACAAATTATTACAAAATACTTCATCACTTCTGCGATGTTCTTTCTTGAATCTGAATTCTTCGCATTATTGAAGAAAAATGGTTCAGCCGCATACCTATAGGCTTGAATAAAAATTGTCATTAACATGGCTACCTTATAACAAGCTCCGTAAATACCATTTGCGGCTTTGCCTTCATCACCCGGTATTAGGTGAGGAATTAATGCTCTATCCAATGTTTCATTTATCATACCAGCTAATCCTGCTATCAATAGAGGAATACTATAAACCAACATTTCACCCCATAATTTAATACTTACTCTAAGTTTAATGGAAAGCATATCCGGCAAGAGCATAAGTAGCATAGCAACGCTGGCAATTAAATTGGATATAAAAATATAGCCTATTCCAATGGTGGGATCATAAAGCTCTTCGGCAATTGGCTTTAAAACAGACTGCTCAGATTCATATGCATTCTTTAAAAAGAATAAGAAAAACAAATTAAAACCAATATTTAATGCAATATTAATAGATCGAATTACCGCGTAACGTTTTGCATTATTCTTTAAACGTAATTGTGCAAAGGGGATTGCAGATATCGCATCTGCAGCAAGTATAATTGAAAACCAAACCACATACTCAGGGTGTCCTGAAAATGTTAATGCATTGGAAATTTCAATGGTAAAGTTGTTGACCACCAACAAGAATATAAATGACGAAATCAACAAAGAAACTAGAACTGTAGAGTAAACTTCATCTTTCTTGTCTTTATTCTGAGAAAAGTTAAAGAGAGTGGTTTCCATACCATAAGTAAGGAACACAAGCAAAAATGAAACATAAGCATAGGCCGTAGTTACATCGCCAAATTCTTTTTCTGAAAAGAGGTTGTATGTATAAAATGGAGTTAAAAAGTAATTGAGCAACCGCCCAACAATAGTAGGAAGTCCATAAATTGCAGTTTGCGATGCTAACTTCTTAAGAGGGTTCAATTCAATTTATTAAAAATTCATTAATCACTCCCTAGCAATTATTTGTAGAAGGTGGTATTATTTACCAACAAAATTGGCCTTTCTCTTCTCAACAAATGCTTTGGTTCCTTCCTTGCAATCTTCAGTAGCAAACAAATTTCCAAATTCTTCTACTTCAACTCTAAATCCATCAACACCATCCTCATAATACGCATTAACGCAATTAATCACACTCTCCATGGCAATTGGAGGTTTAGATAAAATCTTTTGTATAATAACATTACATTTTGTAAATAATTGTTCTAAAGGAACAACATAATTAACTAAGCCGTATTGTAATGCAGTTTCAGCGGATAGCATATCTGCTGTTAAATGTAGTTCGGTGGCTTTTGCCTTTCCAATATATTGTATTAATCGCTGGGTTCCCCCAAACCCTGCAATTATTCCCAATTTTATTTCAGGTTGACCAAACTTGGCATTTTCACTTGCCACACGTAAATGGCAAGCCATGGCCAACTCACAACCGCCTCCCAATGCAAAACCATTTACCGCTGCAATAACAGGCTTTGGACAAGTTTCTATCAATTTAAATACGTCTTGTCCTTTTTGAGCAGTTGCCTTTGCCTGTTCTACATCTTTGCCTATAAATTCTCCTATATCTGCTCCGGCAACAAATGCCTTTTCTCCAGCTCCTGTTATTAAAATAACCCTAACATTTTCATTATTTTTTGCATCTTCAATTGCCTCTCCTATTTCTTCGATGGTTTTACCATTTAATGCATTCAACTTATCAGGTCTATTAATTGTAATGGTTAAAACCTGATTATCGATTGATGTAAGTAAGTTCTCGAAATCTTTTTTCATGTTCTAATTTAGGTTTCTATTCTTCTTTACAAATTCTGTAATGTAAGACACAATTGTTTGTGTATCCGTCCCGGGAGGGAATAATTCTCCAACACCCTGATTTTTAAGCTCCTCCATATCCTCTGCGGGAATAATCCCACCCCCAGTTAATAGTACATCATTCATATCCTTTTGGAGCATTAAATTTCTAATTTTGGGAAAAACTGTATTGTGAGCACCAGATAAAATACTTACTCCAATGGCATCAACATCTTCCTGTAAGGCTGTATTAACAACCATTTCAGGAGTTTGACGCAAACCAGAATAAATCACTTCCATTCCTGCATCACGTAAGAAAGAAGCAATTACTTTTGCTCCTCTATCATGGCCGTCTAGGCCTACTTTGGCAATTAAAACTCTAATTGGTCGATTCATTTATTTATGTATTGTGTTGAGCAAAGTTAGAAATAATACCAAACACTTATTGGTGGTGTTGTGATTCAATTTTCCACAAAACGTTTTAAACTTATACGGAACTTGGCACCAACTTGTACAGTACGATCAAGAGCTATATCGCCACCCATACCTTCAATCAAACTTTTCACCATTGCCAAACCAAGACCCATTCCACTAGATTTAGTCGTAAAATTTGGGACAAAAATGTCATTTGCAATATCTTCATTAATGCCTTTTCCGTTATCGTGAATTTCCACAACAACGGTCTTCCCTACTTTAACATTCACCTCAACCCTACCTTTTACATCATCAGGAATCGCCTGTACCGCATTCTTTATTAAGTTGTTAAAAACCCTTACTAGCTGCTCTCTATCAGCATTTACATAAACATTATTTGCCTCACCAGTATATATAATTTCAACATTGTTCTCTTCTCGAAACAGATCAATACAGTTGTTTATTACTGCTACCATATCAACTTTCTTCATTTTCCCTGCTGGCATTTTCGCGAAGTTTGAAAATTCTGTTGCTATTACAGATAAGGAATCTATTTGCTCAATAATCGTTTTAGTTAAATCCTTAATCTTTTGTTCCTTATCTGGCAAATCATCTTGCATCAACCTATTTAAATGTTGTAAACCAAGTTTCATAGGTGTTAACGGGTTTTTAATTTCATGTGCAACCTGTTTCGCCATTTCGCGCCATGCCCCCTCCCGTTCCGATTGCGCAAGCAATCTTGCACTTTCTGAAAGCTTTGCTATCATTTTATTATACTCATCCACCAAGCTTCCAATTTCATCCTTATAGCCCCAATCAATAGGTTCATTGGAATCGTTTAATTTGGTTTGTACAAACTTGTCTTGTATAAGTTTTAACGGGTTGGTTACATAATTTGAAATAATGGTGGAAACAATTATTGATAGCGCAAACAACAATATATAAATGTTTATAAGCGTTACTAATAAGGTCGATATTTCCTTTTTCAGTGCATCATGCTTCGAAAAATAGGGGACATTTAAATAACCAAGAAGTGTTCCCGAAGCGTTCTTCATTGGTATATAGGCAGATAAATATCTGTCTCTTATACACATCTGACGCTGCCGACGATGTGCGTTGTG
>CAXHCC010000035.1:0-17988 GCA_964014945.1 uncultured bacterium
CCGGGTCTCGTGGGCTCGGAGATGTGTATAAGAGACAGCCGCTATTTTGATAGTACTCGTAACAGAAGTTGGTGCAGTAGCTCGTATTTTTCATTTTGAATCAATTTCATTTCTCCACTTTTCGATTTTATTTGCATTATCATCATTGATATTATGGTGTGGGGAAATTTATAAACGATTAAAGAATTAATCCTTGTTTTTGCATGCAAAGCATTATGCTTCAGGGATAGATTATATAGAAATTGGAAACGGAATGGATAATGGTTACTTTACACCTTAGATTTTAATAAATACAACATGTATTGCTTTATTAATGGAAATATTTTGCCGGTTGAAGAAGCCAAAATTGGCATAACGGATATTGGCTTACTGAGAAGTTATGCGGTATTTGATTATATGCGAACCTATAACGGAAAACCATTTGGGTTTGAAGATTATATAGTACGTTTTAGAAACTCTGCCGAATCTTTGCGACTGCAATTGAACTATACAGATGAAGAAATTAAGTCAACAATAATTCGTTTAGTTGAAAAGTCGAACGTAAAGGAAGCTGGAGTTAGGTTACTTTTAACAGGTGGTTATTCCTCCGACTCAATTTCATTTGATAATCCCAACTTTATCATTGTAATTGAAAAGTTGCCTGTTTACCCAAGTTCGTATTACCAACACGGGGTAAAACTAATCACAGATGAATTTCAACGAGCCGTAGCGGGTTCCAAAACCACCGACTACCTTAATGCCATAAAATTAGAGCCCATAAAAAAGGAGAAAGGGGCATTTGATATATTGTATCATAAAAACAATTTAGTGCTAGAAGTAGCTAGAAACAACATCTTCTTTTTTAAAAACAACACACTTATAACGCCAAAGGACGACATTTTAAAGGGCATTACGAGAAAACATGTATTGTTACTAGCTAAAGATCATTTTAAGATAGAAGAAAGGGCTGTTAGTGTATCGGAAATGTGGGATATGGATGAGGTATTCTTAACAGGCACTTCTAAGAAAATTATACCGGTGGTACAAATTGATGAGCAGCATTTTAGTAATGGCAAACCCGGAGCCAATACTAAGAAATTAATGGAGGTGTTTGATGTTTTTGTAAATAACTATTAGCACCTCATAATATTCTACGGGATTAGATAAATGAAATACTATCACCATCAAGGTGGGGCGTTTCATTCATACTCATAAGATTAACCTTTCCTTTTGATGTTAGCAGTTGTGAAAAGGAAGTGTTTTTCATTACAAAGTTAAGCTCCGCAATTTTTTCTTCACTTACTCCCAAACAATCACCAATAATAGAGCTTTTAGTTCCTCCTGATGTAAACACACCTACCGTTTCTTTGCTTTTAATATTGTCCAAAATTGTTGCTGCTCCACGCTTTGCTTGTATTCTAAAATCTTTCCAAGTTTGAAGAGTAGTATCATCTTCCACATACCTACCTGAAGTGTATTCCTTCATAAAAAACTCAAACATTCTTAATGAGTATTTTTTAGTCAACTGTGGATTTTTAGTCATTTCAGCAAACAGCTGCTGCATGTAGTCGTACTTACCCACAAAATCTTCAAACAACAGCTGCATTTTTTCTTGTCCAAAATGCTCATTAAACTCTTTCATTGCTGTTGGTGCTGGCAGTTCTATATCACGGTTAATAAATGCTTTGTTAAATGCCTCAAAGGTTTCTTTATGCCTGGTTAATTCACCCATATACACCTTATCTAATACGATGCCTTTAGTAGCAAAATACTCTCCTAAGGCCTCAGATTGCGCTATGCCCGCATCGGACAGTTTATCGTAATCCTTGGCCATAAAAGAAGCTTGACCGTGTCGTATTAAAATAATCTTACTCATTATTGAAAACTTACATCACCTTTCTCATCATCGGCGTAAATTTTAGTGTCTCTGTATTTGGCAACCGTGTACTTTCCTAATTGATACATATGCACCTCATCAGGACCGTCTGCAAAACGCAATGACCTGCCATAGATATAAAACTGACTAAACGGTGTATCCTGTGTTAAACCCATACCACCAAATGCTTGAATGGCTCTATCTACAACATTTAACAACATTTGCGGACAAACAATTTTAATCATGGAAACAGATGACATAGCCCCAAACACTCCTAATTCGTCTATTTGATAAGCCGCTTGTAATGTTAATAATCTCGCCTGTTCAATTTCACATCTCGACTTTGCTACATCAAAACGGATACTACTAAACTTTTCCAACTTATTACCAAATGATGTTCGTTGGGTAACACGAGCACACATTAATTCTAAGGAACGTTGTGCCATTCCAATCATCCTCATACAGTGGTGAATCCTACCAGGTCCTAAACGTCCTTGTGCAATTTCAAACCCTTTTCCCTCTCCTACTAACATGTTTGCTGCAGGCACTCGAACATTTTTTAATAACACTTCAGCATGCCCTTCTGGTGAAGAGTAATTCCCTAGAATAGCCAAAGGGCGAACAATTGTAATACCTTCAGCATCGGCAGGCACAACAATCATACTTTGTTGTTCATACATATGTGCTTCAGGATCTGTTTTACCCATTACTATAAACATTTCGCAATTGGGATGCATGGCATTTGATGAAAACCATTTTCTTCCATTAATAACATATTCATCTCCATCCTTAACAATAGACGTTTCTATATTTGTTGCATCCGAAGATGCAACATCAGGTTCTGTCATTAAAAAAGCAGATGAAATTTTACCATCTAACAAAGGTGTAAGGTATTTCTCTTTTAATTCATCCGATCCATACTTAGCTAACACCTCCATGTTACCAGTATCAGGTGCATGGCAATTGAATACCTCAGCAGCCCACACTATTTTACCCATTTCTTCCGCTAAAGTGGCATACTCCAAATTGGTAAGCCCACCACCTAAATCGCCATACTCCTTTGATAAAAACAGGTTCCATAAACCTGCTTCTTTTGCTTTTTCTTTTAGGCCTTCTACAATTGGACTAACCTTCCATAAATTATCTGGGTTATGGTAAAACTGGCCTACCTCTTTTTCCACCGGGTAAACGTGGGCATCCATAAACGCCTTTACCTTTTCAATTAACTCTAAGGTTCTTTCTGTGTGAGCAAATTTCATAGTTGTTGTTTTTAATTTATTAAAATACTTTTTAGCTGTCTTTAAAAATCATTCTCCGTTCAATCAAATAGTTTTATTTCCCTACTACCCTCTTTTGTACTATTGAACTTTGTCAATATTATCTATAATTTTTTAATAATAAATTATCTTATGCTAACATCACAGCTCTTGCATTGCTTCAAATCACCCGTGTTAAGCGTTGAATTAAACAATAAAAACGCTGCATAAAGTGCAACACAATTTAAGTAAAGATTTGCGGTTTCACATATACAATTGATAATAATACAAACCTAAAAACGAATTTATATTGTTCAGTATAAAGGTTGGATAGTAGTTGATTTACTTTTACCTTTCACGCCTTATTAAAACGCAAAAACGTAAGAAATGAAATATAGATATATAGGCAAAAGTGGTTTACGTGTAAGTCCGATATGTATGGGCACTATGAGTTTTGGTACTTGGTCAGATAAAACAGAAGCCTTTAAAATAATGGACACCGCTTATGAGCGAGGTGTAAACTTTTTTGATACTGCAGAATTGTATCCTGTACCACCTACTGGAAAACTAGCTGGCTTAACAGAAACTATTGTAGGTGAATGGCTCAAAACAAAAAGACGTGACAACATCATTATTGCTTCTAAAGTAGCAGGTGCAGCATCCGGTTGGTTTCCACCACCCGTACGTGGCAAATTAACTGCTATTGACCGTTTTCACATTGAAAAGGCCATTGAAGGAAGTTTAAAGCGACTGGATACCGATTATATTGATCTTTACCAGGTTCATTGGCCGGATATGGTGGTACCTATGGAGGAATCTATGGAGGCGATGGATAGACTGGTTCAAGCTGGAAAGGTAAGGTACATTGGCACTTCCAATGAGTCTGCCTACGGCTTAACCAAATCCAATACCATTGCTGAATATGAAGGGTATGCAAAGTTCCAGTCAATTCAGAATAACTTTTCACTATTAAATCCACGTTTTTTTGATGAATTAGCCCATGTATGTGAAACGGAAAATGTATCACTTCTACCTTATTCACCCTTAGCTGGCGGTGTATTAAGTGGAAAGTATAACCAAGATAGCTTACCTGACAATACACGATTTGGAGATTATCGTAAACTGGATTCTACGCGACAAGCATTGATGGCTAAACGCTTTGTGAATGATAAAACTTTGGCAGCTACGTTACGGTATATGGAAATTGCCAAAGAAGCAGGTATGTCGCCTGTTACTTTAGCCATTGCATGGAGCATGAGTTTTACTTATGTGGCATCCACTATTATTGGTGCTAGAACAGCCGAACAGCTAACGGAGAGTTTAGCCGCTTTTGATGTTAGTTTATCTACAGACGTGTTAGCTGCATGCAAGAAGGTACAAAGAGATATACTTTACCCGATGTGGTAATAAATTGTACATGGGCCAACCCTAGCAAAAAAAACACCCACTACTTAAAAGTAGTGGGTGTTTTTTGTAGCCCGTAGGGGAATCGAACCCCTGTTACCTGGATGAAAACCAGGCGTCCTAACCCCTAGACGAACGGGCCATTATTTTAAATTGAAGAAAATAAATAATGAACGATTCTTTTATTTTCTTCTTTCCCAATTCGGAAGCCTATCTATGCTCACCCGTAAGGGTGAAACGGGCTTATCCGTTTCGGTGCGCAAATCTACGTTAAAAAACATTTTATACAAAATTTTATAAAAGAATCTTTGCAAGTATTATTCTACCTCGTCGGTATCGGATTGAAAACGAAACCCTAAGCGCTTACCCGTTTTCGCTAATATGTTCTCATTAGAGGATTGCATTTCCTGTACTGAAAGCTCCCGAATAGAGTTAAATGGTGGTGTGTATAAATCAAAGTTTAAGCAGTTTAAAATAGCAGATTCTATTACCTCCTGAACAGCCTCCTTTGATATGGTTTCGTGCACAAAATCGTTAAACAAAATGCCTAATTGCCGTTTCCCTTCTAAAAAAAAGTGATTTTCCTTATTAACATACATGCGGCCAATTAAATAACCCAAATCTGCCAATCGATTGTATTTAAACGAGTCGTTTAAGAAATTATAAATATGTATTATACCGCAATAAGAGCGTGTTTTATCCTTTTTCACATAGGAGCTTTTGTTCATTAAATGCCCGTCATCAAACGTAAAAACATTGGTATGCATGGCAAAAATGAGCAGGTCAGTAGAAACGCGAATACCAAATTCAAAATTACTTCTATCGGTATACTCAATTACTACTCGTTTATCTTTTAATGTAGGATCGGCATTCAACTTCTTAACCAAAGCCTTTGCCGTTCTTTTCATGAGCTTAAATGATTGTACGGTGTTATCGTATACATCCTGCTTCATGGTAGACTTTTGGTTAAAAGTCTCTACTATTTTGCTGTATGTGGATTGTTTAGCCATTAACTAACAATGTACAAATTCTAGTAAGCTTTAGCAAATACAACGCGTTGCTTGGATGGTTTTCCGGAATAAATACAAGCACCATCTTCTTGCTTATTGTTCAGTGGAATGCAACGTATGGTGGCCTTGGTTTCTTCCTTTATTTTTTGTTCAGTTTCTGCGGTTCCATCCCAATGTGCCATTATAAAACCAGGCGTTTTTTCTAGCGTTTCCTTGAACTCATCATAGGTGTTCACCACATAGGTTTTTTGTTCGTTCATAGCCTGCGCCTTTTGGAACAAGTTATCTTGAATCTGGGCTAACAAGTGTTCAATTTTGTTTTCGATATCTTCTTGTTGAAGGGTTTCTTTCTCCAGCGTATCACGCCTAGCCACTTCTATTGTTCCATTTTCCAAATCTCTACCACCAATAGCCATACGTACGGGAACGCCCTTTAATTCATATTCAGCAAATTTCCATCCAGGACGTTGGTTAGCTCGGTTATCATACTTTACAGAAATCCCTTTAGCTTCCATGGCTGATTTCATTTTTGCTACAACCGCATCAATTTCTGCCAACTGCTCATCTGTTTTATGAATAGGAACAATAACCACTTGAAAAGGAGCTAATTTAGGTGGTAATACTAAGCCTTTATCATCGGAATGCGACATGATTAAAGCACCCATTAAACGCGTTGATACGCCCCAAGACGATGCCCAAACATGTTCTTGTTTCCCTTCTTTATTCGCAAATTTTACGTCAAATGCCTTTGCAAAATTTTGTCCTAAAAAGTGAGATGTACCCGCTTGTAAGGCTTTACCATCTTGCATTAATGCCTCAATACAATAGGTATCTAAAGCCCCTGCAAAACGTTCACTTTCCGTTTTAACACCTTTTATTACAGGTACGGCCATCCAGTTTTCAGCAAAATTGGCATACACTTCTAACATTTGTTTGGTTTCATCAATGGCCTCCTGCTTCGTTTCATGTGCTGTATGCCCTTCTTGCCATAAAAACTCCGTGGTTCGTAAAAATAAACGTGTACGCATTTCCCAACGCACCACATTGGCCCATTGGTTTACCAAAATTGGTAAATCGCGGTAGGACTGTATCCAACCTTTATAGGTATTCCAAATAATTGTTTCTGAGGTTGGACGAACAATTAATTCCTCTTCTAACTTTGCGGTATCATCAACCACTACCCCTTCCCCATTTTCTCCATTTTTTAAACGGTAATGAGTTACCACCGCACATTCTTTGGCAAAACCTTCTACGTGATCTGCCTCTTTACTTAAAAAGGACTTTGGAATAAACAATGGAAAGTAGGCATTTTGATGCCCCGTATCCTTGAACATTTTATCCAATGCTTGCTGCATTTTTTCCCAAATAGCGTAGCCGTATGGTTTAATAACCATGCATCCTTTTACGGCTGAGTGTTCAGCCAAATCAGCTTTTACAACCAGCTCGTTGTACCAATCGGAATAGTTGTTTTCTCTTTTTGGAAGTTCTTTTGCCATTTTGTATTACAATAGTAATTAGTGACCCTTATATAAACAAAAAACTCCCAAAGTTATTTGGGAGTTTTTATATTCTAATTCATTAAATATTATGCTTTCTCCGCTTTGCCAGTAAGAATTTCTGCATCCACTAACACTCTACCACAGTGCTCACACACAATGATTTTTTTGTGTAGCTGAATATCTAACCTTCTTTGTGGTGGGATTTTATTGAAACAACCTCCACATGCATCACGCTCTACAGGTACAACAGCTAATCCATTAGCCACATTTTGTCTGATACGCTTATACGCATTTAACAAGCGCTCATCCACCTTTTTCTCAGTTGTTTTAGACTTTTTCATTAATGCCTCTTCCTCTTTACCTGTTTCAGAAACAATTTCGTCTAATTCCTTTTGTTTTTCCTCTAAATCCTTCTTTCGACTTACCAACTCCTCTTTTTCAATATCAATAATTTCTTGTTTTGCCTCTATTTTAGCCTTTGCCTCAGCAATTCTTTTCTCGGACAATTGAATTTCTAAGTTTTGAAATTCTATTTCCTTTGAAATAGATTCGTACTCACGGTTGTTACGTACGTTGTCGTGCTGCTTTTCATATTTCTTGATCAAGGCTTTTGCTTCCTTCATCAAATTTTGCTTATCCGATATAGCCAGTTCTAACTCTTTTTGCTCTTCTTCCAATTTGGCAAGACGCGTTTCCAAGCCAGCTACCACATCTTCACAATCCTGCACCTCTAAAGGTAGCTCACCTCTTACAATCTTAATCTTATCAATTTTAGAATCGATTTGTTGTAATGCAAACAAAGCTTTTAGTTTATCTTCAACCGGCGTTTCTTCAGTTTTCGCTTTAGCCATTTTACAAATAGTTTATCGGATTTGTATTCGTTTTTGTTATAAGGAGTGCAAATGTATTAAATTTTTCCTTTAATAGCTCATAAAAAAGCTCCATAGTATATTGTTCACTCTCATAATGACCAATGTCGGCAATTACAATTTTTCCTTCTGCATCAAAAAACTGATGATACTTAAAATCAGCCGTAATAAACATATCCGCACCGTTTGCAATAGCATTGCCTAGTAAAAAACTACCAGAACCACCGCAAATTGCCACTTTTTTTACTTTTTTGTTTCTAAGTGCTGTATAACGAATCCCTTCTGCCTTCATTGCGGATCCTACTTCTTTTAAGAAGCTAAGCTCCTCTTTTTCAGTAGGTAATTCTCCTATTAAGCCAGAACCAATATAGTTATTGCTATTTGATAACGCCAACAAGTCAAATGCTACTTCTTCATACGGGTGGTTCTTAAATAAGGCGTTTAGCACTTTCGATTCCAAATAAGCAGGGTAAATAGTTTCTATTCTGTATTCCTTTTCGCGATGCAGATCTCCTGGTTTACCCACATGAGGCTGGGTATTTTCCCCTCCCCTAAATGTACCTTCTCCAAGGGTATTAAAGCTACAATTATCATATTCTCCTACGGTACCTGCGCCAGCATTGAATAATGCCGCTCTTAATTTTTCAGCATCCTTTTCAGGACAAAAGGTGATGAGCTTTTTAAGCACATCTTTTTTAGGTGATAATGTGGTGCAGTTTGTAAGGCCTAATTTTTCAGCAAACTTGGCGTTAACCCCATTTTTTACATTATCCAAATTGGTATGTGCGACATAAATAGCTATTTCATTTTTAATGGCGGTCATTATTACCCGCTCGATGTAGGTTTTACCATTGAACTTTTTAAGCCCTGAAAATACAATTGGATGGTGCGCAATTACCAAATTACACCCTTCGTTTATCGCCTCCTCTATCACCTCTTCAGTACTATCCAAACAAATCAGCGCTCCCTTAATTTCCATATTTACATCGCCACAAATTAAACCTGCGTTATCATACGATTCTTGATAGGCAAGCGGGGCAATATCTTCTATACAATCTACAATTTCCTTTAGTTTCATAGTTATTGATATATGCATACGAAATTACAAATAATACTGCTTTGCTCGTTTGCTAAATAATAGCAACGAAATTAGCCTGAATTATATTACTTTTAGTGCATGAAAATGCTACGCGTACTTTTATTACCTGTTTCCCTACTATATGGGGTCATAATATATGTTCGCAACCTACTTTTTGATAAAAACATCTTAAAATCTAGCGCATTTAATATTCCGGTTATTTCCGTTGGAAATTTAAGTATGGGTGGTACAGGCAAAACGCCTCAGATGGAGTACTTAATTCGCTTATTGCAGGGTAAATACAAAATTGCCACCTTGAGTAGAGGGTATGGACGAAAAAGTAAAGGTTTTTTGTTAGCATCGGAAAGCAGTACCGCCAAGGAAATTGGTGATGAACCCAAACAATTAAAGCAAAAGTTTACCAATATTGAAGTGGCAGTTGACGAAAATAGAACAAGCGGTATTCAAACTTTATTAAAGCAATTTCCTTCAACTAAAGCCATATTGTTGGATGATGCTTTTCAGCATAGAAAGGTAAAAGCAGGCTTGTCCATTCTTTTAACAGATTACACCCAACCGTACTTTGACGATTGGGTAGTACCTAGCGGAACCCTTCGTGAATTTAAAGGTGGTGCAAAACGCGCGGACATAATCATAGTGAGCAAGTGCCCCGAAAACATTTCATCCGCGGAAAAGGAAAAAATAAGGCTTGCGCTTAAACCAACTAAGCATCAAATCGTTTTATTTTCCTACATAGGTTATGGTAACTGTACCCGTCTTTTTGAACAAAGTGAGAATATATGTTCACCTGAAGACTTAATTAACTTAAATTGTGAAGTCCTTTTACTTACAGGCATTGCCAATCCCTCACCGTTAAAGAACTTTATAGCAACCTTAACGTCCGAGATTCATCTGCTTACTTATTCTGATCATCACGCATATACCGCAAAAGACATTGAGACCATTAAAATGCGATTTAAGGAGATTAGTAATGAAAACAAAGTGTTGATTACAACGGAAAAAGACGCAACACGACTATCGCCTTTTAAAAAGGAATTAGCAGCTTTACCCATATATACTATTGGTATAGAAACCCAATTTAACAAAGAAGACAAACAACAGCTTAATGCGCTAATACTTAATTATGTTAAAAAAAATTGAAGAAACGGCTGATTTCATAAAAGAAAGGGTTAACAACCTTCCTGATGTAGGTATAATTTTAGGTTCTGGCCTTGGAGGATTAGCGGATGAAATTGACATTGAAACCGTGATACCTTATGAAGAATTGCCCAACTTTCCTATTTCTACAGTAGAAGGTCATAAGGGCAAATTGTTTTTTGGAAAACTAAGCGGCGTTAATATTGTAGCCATGCAAGGCAGGTTTCATTATTACGAGGGCTATAACATGCAAGAAGTAACTTTTCCGGTACGCGTAATGAAATTGCTGGGCATTAAAAACCTTTTTGTATCCAACGCATCGGGTGGGGTGAACCCTGATTTTGAAATTGGCGATTTAATGATGATTAACGATCATATTAACTTTTTTCCAGCCAACCCTTTAACTGGTAAAAACCTGGATTCGCTTGGCCCACGTTTTCCGGACATGAGCGAAGTATATGATAAACCGCTAATTGAAAAAGCCGAAAAGATTGCGCAAGAAAACAACATTAAGGTGCATCAAGGTGTATATTTAGGTTTATCGGGGCCTACTTTTGAAACACCTGCAGAATACAAAATGATACGCATAATAGGTGCAGATGCAGTTGGTATGAGCACCGTGCCTGAAATTATTGTAGCGCGACACATGGATATTCCTTGCTTTGCCATGTCGATTATTACCGACTTAGGCATTGGTGACAACATAGAAAAAATTACCTTGGAAGAGGTTTTAGCTGTTGCAAAGCAATCTGAGAAAAAGATGACCGTAATATTTAAGGAGCTATTGGCTCAACTTAAATAGTTACAGCCAAACGAACCGCTTGATCAATTGCGCGTTTGGCATCTAGTTCACCTGCTTGAAAAGCACCACCAATTAAATGTACCGTTTTTCCGGCTGCTTTTAAGGGTTCGTACAGTTCATTCTTACTAATTTGTCCTGCACAAATAACAACGTTATCCACTGGTAATACTTGGGTTTTACCTCCTACACTAATGTGTAATCCTTGATCATCGATTTTATCGTAATTGGCCCCCTTAATCATGTTAACTTGCTTGTTTTGCAAGGATGCACGATGAATCCAACCTGTTGTTTTTCCTAAGCCAGCACCCACCTTCGTTTCTTTACGCTGTACCAAATACACCTCTCTTGGAGAAGGTGTTGGTTTTGGCCCTTCAGGACTCATACCTGATGGTGCTTCATTACTTGGATCAACGCCCCATTCTTTTAAGAACAAGTCAATATCCAAAGAAGCCGAGGTACCCTGGTGTGTTAAGTACTCTGCAGTATCAAAACCAATACCTCCTGCCCCAATTATAGCAACGCGCTTACCCACTTCTTTTTTATGCTTTAATACATCAATATAGGACAACACCATTGGATGCTCTACACCTGGAATTTGTGGTGTTCGTGGCGTAATACCTGTTGCAACAATCACTTCATCAAAGGCGTCTAAATCACCTTGAGCTACTTTTGTTCCCAACTTTACCTCTACATTATGCAATTCTAATTGTTTACCGAAGTAACGCAAGGTTTCGTAAAACTCTTCTTTACCAGGTATTTGTTTTGCTATGTTAAACTGACCGCCAATTTCATCTGCAGCGTCAAATAAGGTTACTTTATGCCCTCGTTGCGCTAATATGGAAGACGAAGCCAAACCTGCAGGTCCAGCTCCCACAACCGCAATTGTTTTGGGAGAATTAGTTGGGGTAACTTTAATTTCGGTTTCATGACAAGCAATTGGGTTTACCAAACAACTTGCAACTTTTCGTTTAAAAATATGATCTAAACAGGCTTGATTACAACCAATACAGGTGTTTATTTCATCTGCTTTATCGGCTGCCGCTTTGTTCGCAAATTCAGGGTCCGCCAAAAATGGCCTTGCCATAGACACCATATCTGCAGCACCGCTTGCAATTAACTCCTCACCAACTTCAGGTGTATTAATTCTATTAGTTGTAATTAGCGGAATTTTCACCTCGCCCATCATTTTTTTGGTCACAAATGAAAATGCCCCACGTGGTACAGAGGTTGCAATTGTTGGTATACGTGCCTCATGCCAGCCAATACCGGTATTAATAATGGTGGCCCCCGCTTTTTCAATTTCTTTTGCTAACATCACTACTTCTTCCCAGGTACTTCCCCCTTCCACTAAATCCATCATAGACAAGCGGTAAATAATGATAAACTTTTCCCCTACCGCTGCACGCACAGCTTTTACCACTTCAATTGGGAAACGCATACGGTTTTCGTAGCTACCGCCCCATTCATCGGTACGTTTATTGGTTCGCTTACAAATAAACTGATTGATTAAATAGCCTTCACTTCCCATTACCTCTACTCCATCGTAACCTGCTTCTTTTGCATATTTAGCGCAATTAGCAAAATCTTTAATGGTTTTGTATACGCCCGAACTAGACAAAGCCTTGGGTTTAAACATAGATATTGGTGACTTAATTGCGCTTGGTGCAACAGCTAAGGGTGAATAGCTATACCTACCGGTGTGTAGAATTTGTAAGCATATCTTACCACCATTTTCATGAACGGCGTCAGTTACAATTTTATGCTTTTTAGCTGTTCTACTGTTGGCTAGTCTTCCAGCAAAAGGGCTCACCCAACCTGCTCTATTTGGTGCTATACCACCAGTTACAATTAAAGCAACACCTCCTTTGGCTCTGGCACCATAAAAAGCTGCCATTTTTTGGTAACCATTTTTTTCTTCTTCTAAACCCGTATGCATAGAACCCATAAGCATGCGGTTCTTCAATTGGGTAAACCCTAAATCAAGAGGTTCTAATAGATGTTCATATTTTGAAGACATAATAGTATAGATAAAAAGAGGCTGCTAAAACCTAGCAACCTCTTAATAGTTAAATAATTTAATAAGATAGGACTACTTTTCAATAATCATGGCAACTCCTAAACCACCAGCAGCACATAATACAATAAGGCCTCTACCGCCCTTATTTTCATCAATGATTTTTGCTAAGGTTCCAACCATTCTACCTCCTGTTGCAGCAAAAGGATGACCAGTAGCAATACCACCACCTTTCACATTTAATTTGCTTTTATCAATTTCACCTAATGGCTCATCACGTCCTAATCTTTCTTTACAGAATTTAGGATCGGCCCATAATTTTAAATCAGCTGCTACGATGGTACCAAATGCTTCGTGAATTTCATAAAAATCAAAATCCTGCAATTTCAAATCATGAGTTTTAAGGATTTTGTCCACTGCAAACGCAGGTGCCATTAATAAATCATGTTTATTTTCCACGTACTCAATGGCATCCGTTTGGATAGCTGTTAAATATGCCAACACCGGTAAATTATGCTCTTTTGCCCAGTCTTCACTTGCTAACAATACAGAAGAAGCTCCATCCGTTAATGTAGATGAGTTACCAGCCGTCATAGATCCACTACCACCAAACACGCCTTTAAGGGTCGCTAATTTTTCTATCGTGGTATCAGCACGTAATACTGTATCTTTCTCTACACCCTTAAATGGCGTAAGCAAATCGTCATAAAAACCATCATCATATGCTTTCGCCAAGTTTTTATTACTTAGGTAGGCAATTTCATCCATTTCTTCTCTAGTAACACCATAGTGGTCAGCAGTAATTTGAGAATGCTGCCCCATTGATAAACCTGTTCTGGCCTCAGCATTTTTAGGGATTTTGATTCCTAAATCGCCCAAACGTAATTTCATTACTTTTTTGAATTTATCACCTCCAGTTTTTTGGCGGTTTACATCCAACATCTTTCTTCTAAACTTATCTGATACCATGATAGGCGCATCACTTGTTGTATCCGATCCACAAGCAATTCCTACATCAATCTGACCCAAGGCAATTCTGTTTGCAATGTGAATTGTTGCTTGTAAACCTGTTGCACATGCTTGTTGCATATCTAAACCCGGTGTTTCTGGATGTAATTTGGTACCCAACACACTTTCACGTACTAAAAAAGCATCCCACGAATGTTTAACTACTGCCCCTCCAGCTACTTCTCCAAGCTTCATTCCTTCTAACTTAAAACGCTCAACTAAACCGTTTAAAGCTGCTGTCAACATTTCTTGATTAGTTGCTGTAAAGTACTCCTTATTAGAACGTACAAACGGTATTCTATTAGAACCAATAATGGCTACTCTTCTAGGTTGTTTAGGTTCAATCATTTTTTTAGATTTTTATATTATTAAATTCTGTTATTATCCCTATTAATAAGCTTTTTAGAGCCCGTGAACTGACAAATATAATTAAATAATTTTATTATGCAAACATAATATAATGTATGTCGCTCGACCGCAAGCACCCTATCTGTTAATCACAAAAAAACAGGTCGGATTTAATAAAATCCGACCTGCTCAAACCAAAACCAAATGATTAATTCGGTTTATTCATAGAAGGTGATAAGGCTTCTATAAATGTGTGTGTACATTACGATTAAAATGCGTACACCGCAGCTAATACAAATGAAGCTAAAGTACTTGTAGCTTTATAGTCTGTATCTTTAAAGATATCTTCAGAAGCCATATCTACTCTTACTTCAGGTATAATCGTTAAACCACCTTGCTTAATGTTAGCTGAAAGAGTAATATCAGTAATAGAAGCGCTTCCATCAGTATCATACCCTCCAATAGCACCTACACCACCTTCAGATTCTAAGAAATGTTCCGTTCTAAGACCTAAAGCAAATGCATCAGAAAAAGCATACTGTAAGTAAAGCGCTCCACCAGCAAATGTATTAGTCGCTTTTGTAGCAGCAGCAGTATCATTAGTTGGGCTTGAAAAAGAAGTAGCGTTCACTCCTAAATAAAAGTCATCTGTCAAATTCCAACCAGTAGTTAAGTCAATTTGAAAAATACCTTTATCAGATGAATCATAAGCACCAGTAGCCAATGTATCAGGCACACCATCTTGATCGCCATACAAAACGTTTAACCAAGCACCACCGTTATCGTTTGAATAACCTAATTGAGCACCTAAGCTATAAGAACCAAAATTATTCATTTCAGTATAATCAGTTGGGTTCATAACAGCTAACATAGCGCTTAACTCATCTGTTAAAGCAAAATCAGCCTTTAAACCAGTATGAGAAAATGGACCATAAGAGAACATATAACTAGTAGAGTAGTTAAAGTTAACTGCAGGAGAAATTACCTCATACCCTAAAAATGTATTGAAGTTACCTAATGTTAAGGTTACTTTATCACCTACATTTAAGTAAGCATATAATTGATTTACAATAGAGGCAGATCCTGTTGAATTAAAAACTGCGTCTGCGCCTCTAGGACCAAAAACTAAATCTGCAACAAAACCTGCTTTTTCACCTTCTTTAGCTATAACTAAGTTGGCCATACCTAAGGCAAAACCATCTTTATTAGCAAATGAAGATCCTGGAGCAACAGCGCTATCAGGAACTAAGACAGGATTGACACGAGGTGCTGTTAAGTTTGTTCTAAAATACGCATCAACAGATCCAGAAATTTCTAATGGAGCTGATTTTTCTTCAGTTGCAGCAGAATCTTGAGCAAAAGCCGAAAATGCTGATATAACCGAAGCTGTTAAAAGTAGTACTGTTTTTTTCATTTTTTGTTTGTTTTATTAGTTAAGTTTTTAAAAGTTGATGCAAATATACATTTTTTTTAGTTCCCTCATAATTTTTTACACTTTTTTATTACACAACCCCCATTTTTTACACCACAACTGTATATTTTTAGTTTTTTACTCTACATAACCCCGTTTTTATAACCCATAAGCATGAATAGTTATAGTTTGTCAGGATTCTATATGCGTTAAAAGACAAGTATAGATGTAACACCAGCTCCAGCTACCTACCGAAAGACAGTTGAAATTATGTGAAACTGGTTTGTCTAAAACAAAAAAGCCCCGTAACTAAATTAGTTACGGGGCTTTTAGGAAGTAGATGAATTTATACTAACGAGCAATTAAGGCATGAGTAGACCTTGCCTTGCCATCAGTTATTGTAAAGAAATAAGTTCCTGGGGTTAACGAACCACCTTCAAAGTTAAATGTATTCTCGCCTGCACCAGCATTAAGTAATATACTCGCTACTTGTCTACCGTATATATCATGAACCGTTAAGTATATATCATTCAACCCAGGGTTATTGTATAATATTTTAACAGCACCATCAAACGGGTTTGGACCTATAGCAATTAAGGCCAATTGGTTTTCATCATACTCCTCAATGCCTGTTGGAGGCAAAAGCGAACCTCCCGATGAAGTATCTACCAATTCTATGGTTATTCCATTCGCTTTGTTCCCTTGCTGAGTAAAGCCTTCTAATGCTATAAGACCATGCTGATTATGATCTAAAACACCATAATCTTTATAAGAGAACTTAACTTCATATGTTTCATCATCAACTGCTGGTAAGGTACCATACACGGTAAAGCAACCAATGGTTCCAGCATAAAACATGCAGCTAGGATTTCCACATGTATAGCTTAAGCCTGTAGGCAAATCAACTATACTCAGAAGCTCCGCACTATCAGGAGTTGCTGTACCTAAATTAACATAATCCCCTTGGTCGTTAGGACCTACATAAGTATAAGATGTAGGGAGCACGTAAGTAAATACTTGCGAAAAGTTTGAAGTACCATTAGGTAATCGAATAATATCCGATGGAGTTACTCCTGGGTCTGCCAAGGTAACAGCACTGTCGGGTACACACGACAAATTTAATGATGGTGTAGTAACAGTGTATTCATTTCCGTAGGCAGTACCATTGGCATTGGTTGCATAAGCACGAACATAATAGGTAGCACCTGGAGTTAAGTTTCTTGCACTTACCGAATATGTACCAATTGCAGAAGCGGCATCCGCTGTTTTTGTTCCTAAATTGATAGTAGGTGCTGTTGCATCGCCCCATACTACACCACGAGCCGTAATTGCAGCATTGCCATCACTTGTTACATTCCCTTGTACATAAATAATTGTTGGGGAGTTTTTAAGTAATGTTGTAGTAACAGTTGGTGGGCTAAGCGTTAGTATGGTAATTTCGGCTCCGTAACTTGTACCAATTGAATTGGTAGCATACGCTCTAATATAATACGTAGTAGCCGCCGTTAAACCGGTAATACTGCTCACATATGACCCTGTACCTGTACCATCTGTAGTAAAGTTTCCTGAAGCAAGCGTTGGTGTAGGGTTTGTTGAATACACCACCCCTCTTGCGGTTACAGGATAACCACCATCAGACGTAATAGTTCCACCAGAATTTGCTGTTGTAGAACCTACCCCAGATGCAGGAGTTGTAGTTACGGTTGGCGGCAATGGCGTAATAGTTGTAAATGTTTCCTGATTACCATAAGTAGTACCAATTCCATTAGTAGCATATGCACGCACATAGTATTGGGTTGAATTGGTTAATCCGGAAATATTGGAAGTAAACGTTCCGGTAGTTGTACTGGCATCAACAACTTTTGTTCCCGTAGCAATATCAGGGTTAGGATTTATACTCCACACAATACCTCTTTCCGTTATAGCATCTCCGCCATCATCCGTAACATCACCACCTGAAGTAGCAGTAGTTTCAGTAACTGCTGAAGCAGCTGTTGTAGACGCAACAGTTGGAGCAGACGGAACTAGTGTATTAATAATAATTTCGTTGCCATAGCTTGTTCCACTCGAATTAATAGCATATGCAACAACATAGTAGGTAGTTGAGTGGGTTAAACCAGTTAGATTAGATGTAAATGCCCCTGTACCGGTTGCTCCATCCATCACCTTTGTTCCTGTAGCTAAGGTAGGGCCTGTTGTGGTTGCATAAACAACACCACGTTCTGTAACAGCAGCACCACCATCACTTGTTACATCGCCCCCGGTAATTGCTGAGG
>CAXHCC010000036.1:0-17939 GCA_964014945.1 uncultured bacterium
ACAACGCACATCGTCGGCAGCGTCAGATGTGTATAAGAGACAGCATTTCAACAATACAATATCATTATTTCCTTCCGACCTACAAGTATCAACTGCTAACTGGATATCTGATTCTTCCGCTATACCAGTTGAAAGTATCATTGGTTTTCCTTTTGATGCAGCGTATTTAATTAATGGAATATCTTGAATCTCGAAAGACGCAATTTTATACGCTGGAACAGAAAGCTCTTCTAAAAAATCAACTGAAGTTTTATCAAAAGGGGATGAAAAACAAATTAGCCCTTCTTCTTTAGCAGTAATAAAAAGCTGTTCATGCCATTCCCATGGAGTATAAGCCTCCCCATACAATTCGTACAAAGTCTTCCCGTCCCATAAAGTACCTTCCTTAATTTTAAAATAATCATTGTCACAATCAATGGTTAAGGTATCAGGGGTATATGTTTGAAATTTTATTGCATCCGCTCCGGCTTTTTTAGCCGCTTTAATTGTTTCTATTGCTACATTAATATCACCATTATGGTTGGCAGACAGTTCTGCAATTATAAAGCAACTGCTATTCTTACCAATCTTTTTATTTGCTATTTCCATCAGTTAATATGTTACCTACCTCAAAATTTATAGAAGTTTCTCTAAAGCTGTCTAAAGATACTGCACTTTGTCCACATTTTACAACAATCCTAGGGCTTATCTCTATAATTTCTCCATTAGTATATTCTTTACGATTATCACACTCAACAACTGATACCTTATCTATAATCAGCTTATCATTATTGCAGTATGAAAAAGCACCAGGGTAAGGAGAAGATTGTGCTCTTACCCAGTTCCGAATATCATGTGCTTTCCAAGCCCAATTTATTAAACCGTCGTCAGGTGTTCTTTTGCCAAAAAAGGATGCTTTATCATTATTTTGTGCTGTATACGTTATTGAACTATCGTTCAGAGAGGTTAACACTTCACTTATTAACGGATAATACAATTTCTCAAATTTGGCGAGAATATCTCCTCCAGTATCATTATTATCAATCTTCACTCTTATTTGTTTAATAACATCCCCAGTATCACAACCCTCGTTAATTCTGTGCGCTGTAATACCCGTTTCACTCTCACCATTTATTATTGACCAAACATGCGGAGTTCTCCCCCGATATTTAGGCAGCAAAGAGCCGTGAACATTAAATGCTAATTTTTTAGCATGAGCAACTATATCCATGTCGATAATAAACAAATAATTAACTGATACTATCACATCTACATCTATGCTCTTCATAAACGTATAGCCCCTTCCCTTGCGCGGGTTTCCATTAAAAAAAGGTATTCCACTTTTATCACAAAAGTTTATAATAGGTAAGGACAAACTATCAGTCAGAACAAACTTAACCTCATGATCTTGTGTTAATTTTGTTAAACATGAGAAACCTAATCCTCCACTGCATAATACGCCGATACTCATCATATTTCCTCTACTTTTTTTTGTAGCCGTTCTTTTGAACCTCCATCAATAAGCTTTTTTTGCTCTTCAACCATTTCTTGTAAACCTTCCAAAATCATTACCTTTTCAATACACGCCTTAAAACTACTAGCATCAAATTTAGATATATCTCCAATACCATAAATTGCCCCCTCATTTAAAAAACCCTTGTAAATATTTGACTGATTATCTACAAAGTACCCAGAAATAATTGGAATGCCAATACAACATAATTCAAAGAGCATCGTACTAGATGGGGCAATTGCGAGATTGCAATCTTTTATTACTTTAATCATTTGATCCTCCCCTACCTGTCGATATACATTTATCTTTGTTTGAGGGTGTAAATTTTTATAATCCTCAACCTCACTTTCAACAATACTGTCTTTTACAATTACATGTAATTCTTTTATTTTATTAGTTGCAATTGCACCTTCAACAGCCTTAATCGTCAGGTTAAATGTATCGGCACCTCCAAAACAAATGAATAATTTATTTAATTTACCGTCATGAGAGTTCAAACTTTTAGCTTCTTTCAAAAAAGAAGGACGAAGTAAGGTATATTGCGTCCCTAACGCCAATTTAGTATATGTTTCATGAGTATACATGTCCGGCTTCATAAATGGTGAATGGTTAACCACCAAATTAGCGTAAAAGTGATCTCTTGCATAATCATCGATTACAATAAATTTAAATCCCTTTTCTCGAAAACGCCGTTGATAATTGGTATTACAAAAATATCCATCGAAAATAATTACCGAAGATGAGGAATTATAATATTTTGCAAAAAAATCCGCTTCATCCGCTTCATAAAGCTCGTTTGGAATCGTTATAATATTATCGAAGGGAATTAATGTTTTATTTGTTGTGCTGCTTACAATAAAATGAATTTGAAAATTACTTTTAAGCATCTCAACAATTGCCAATACCCTATATAAGTGCCCCAAACCAATATTAGCATCGGCATTTACACGGCATAACAAATCCTGCTTAATCATTTATCTATCTCATCAAGTATTTTATCTGCGACCCTATTCATTTCTAACTTTCTTAATATTGCCGCTGCGTCTCTGAGCTCCTCATTTACGCTAGGATACGAACGCTTTTGATAATTTCCATTATTTACTTCTTGTATCCACGAGTTATCCCTATAAAGCTCCAATATGTCTTGAAGTTTTATTGTATTTCCTCCTTTGAAACTGCAAAAAATCATATTAAGAAGAGCATAATCAGAAGGGTAGTCCACCGTTAATCTTAAACCTTCAATATCCTTATAGCGATTAATACTCAAAACCCCATTCGAATATTGATTATTATTAATTACGTACGGTTCAACATGTTCTTTATCGTATTCCGAATTAGTATTCTCATCTGCATCCTTTAATGCAGAATATTTAACAATACTAATATTCGTACCTAACGGTAACCCTTCTGTAACAGAACGATCATAATCATTATTTATGTGAAAATCAATCAACTCTTTTAAAACAGTTGGGTCCACAACAGGATTATCTCCAGTTAAATTAACCGTGTGATCAATTTTCATCTTTTCACATGCCTTGGTAACTCTATTCAAAACATTGTTTTCATCACCCCTAAAAACTAATACATCCGTATTCTTAAACCGCTCATCTATTAAATCATTCTCCGGAGCTATAGAAGTAGCAATACAAATTGCACCTACCTCTTTAACACTAGAAACGGCTTTTACAATGTGCTCAAGAATTGAAATTTCACTTCCAAAAGGCAAGCCCATTAAAACTTTATCGGGCAACCTAGAAGATCCCATTCTTGCTTGAACTATCACCCCAATTTTAGTCATACCTATCTTATAAATTTGTTAACATATTACGTGCATTGCTAAACTCCAGATTGTCTAATACCTCAATAGCGGCTTGTTTTTCTTCATTATACGAAACTAACTCGCTTTTTTGAAAATTGGATTCATTTATTTTAGAAATCCACCTATTATTTCTATACAATTTAAGTATATCAGATAATGAATAGCAAGTATTATCCTTTATACTACTCATAATTAAATTAAGTAGAGCAAAATCAGAAGGATAATCAACCGTTAACCTTAAATCCTTAATTTCCTTATACTTTTCAACATTTAAGAAACCTTTTTTAATATCATTTGATTTGAGCATGTAAGGTTCAACATGCTCTTTATCGTATTCAGATGTGGCGTTATTGTGTGCTTGCATTAAAGCATTCGCTGTGAACATATTTATATTTGTACCAAGAGGCAAACCCTTAGTAGAAGTATGATCAAATTGATTGTTTACATGATGTTCTATCAAGCAATTTAGGATATCAACATCAATAATTGGATTATCTCCAGTAAACCTAATAACATTAGTTAGGTTGTGCTTCTCAGATACGAGAGCAAACCTAGATAATACATCGTTCTCGTCTCCTCTAAAAACAACAATATCTGAATCTCTAAACAGCTCTTCAATAGTATTATTCTCCTTACCTTTTGAAGTAGCAATAACTATTAAGTCAATTCTCTTTACTTTTCTTAAAGAGTTAATAATATGCTGTATAATAGATTTGCCGGATCCAAGAGGCAACTCTTTTAAAACCTTACCAGGAAGCCTTGAAGATCCCAGCCTAGCCTGTATTACAGCTCCTATCACTTTCTTTATATGTTATTTAATAGTCCAGCCTCCGTCAACAACCATATTTTGCCCAGTTATATAATCTGAAGCACTAGAAGCTAATAAAATCAACGTACCTCTTAGATCTTTTGGGTCACCAATTCTCTTTAATGCGGTATTATCAACTAAATTATCTATAAACCCCTTTTTCTTTTGAACTAGTTTTGAAGGAAAAGCACCTGGAGATATTGCATTAACGGTAATACCAAATTTACCCAAATAACTTGCATAGTATTTAGTCATATGAAGAACACCACTTTTTGCTACACCGTAATTTGGAGGATTTAAGAAATCCTCAAAACCTTTATAAACATCAAAGTCTGGAACAGTTAACCCATACATTGATGCAATGTTAATTATCTTACCTGACTCTTTATTTATCATGTGTGGTATTACCTCAAGTATACAACGAAATACGCTATTTAGCCCTCCATCAATCCCCACTTCCCACTCATTATTAGTCATCTCCGTAGGGTTATTTGCTGCACCATAATATCCATTATTAACCAATATATCCACTGCACCCTCAGTATCAACAACATTCTGAATTGCTGTCTTAATAGATACTGAATCCGACAAATCCATCTCAACAAAACTTACGTTATCAAAACTTTTAAATACACCATCAAATTTCTCTTTAGACTTACCTAATACATAAACCTTAGCTCCAAAATTATCTAAGGTTTTCGCCATATCTTGCCCTAAATACCCATAACCTCCAGTTATAATAGCCGTTTTCCCCTTTAAACTAAATAAGTTTTCCATACCAATTAATGTTATAAAGTTATTGATATCAATGGTGCAAATTGTTTGGCACTCACATAGATCATTCTTAGAAAAGCTAATCGTTTTTCCATTTCGATGGTATCAAAATATCGTCAGGTATACGCTCAGTTAAAATAGGTAACCCTTTAACGAAATTAATACTTTTTAAATTTTCTATTAATTGACGCTCATTTTCAACACCTAAGATTACCTTGTCAACATATTCCTTTTTAAGTATATGCATTAACAACTCCCCTCCTAATGTTTTATAATTTTTCTGAAGGTTAGACAGTGTTATTTTAATTTCATCAAAGTATTCACTTAATTCTTCAGGTTTACAGAAAAATAAACCTTGCAAAAAAGTCGACCTAGTGTGTATTTCACATCCATTTCCATGCAACTCTTTCATGTATCTCTCAAATCTATTGTCGAAATAGTTATATGGAACCTGGATCAAATCGGGAATTAAACCTTCATTTAATAGCATGTCCAATTCTCGTGGTTCATTCAAGGAAAATCCAATTTTCTTAACTAATTTTTTAGCCTTTAAATCACATAACACCTTCCAATCATCCAGATTTTCTAATAACTCATCCGGTCTATGTGCCAAAAATCCATACAAAGAATTTATTCTCATTTTTTTTAAACTATCAAGTAATTGTGTCTCAATAGAATCATGCTTTATACTTGGCATAAATTTAGAAACCACCCTAAAACGTTGTAAGTCACAAGCACCTATAACCCTTTCAGACTCCCCGTATGCCTTTGCTGTATCTACAATTGTAATATCGTTAATAAAAGCTGTTTGAAGAATTTTTTCAACTTCCAATGCAGGAGTCATACCCTCGGTATTAGAAATACCATAATCCATTCCAAACTGAACTGTTCCAATACCAATTTTACTACTAATGCTCATAAAATGATAGAACTTTCTCAATAACATAGTTTTGTTCATCCTCAGTTAGCGAGGGAAACATGGGTAGGCTTATACAGCGAGAATAGTAATGTTCTGCATTTACCAACGAACTCGGCAAGTTTGCATGAGCTTGGTAATACGGTAGTGTATGCAGGGGTATGTAGTGAATCTGAGCTAATATTCCTTCGTCATGTAGATAATCATACAAACCTTTCCGGTTTTCTACTTCAATTATAAACAAATGGTGGGCGTTTAAACTCCCTTCTGGCAACGTCTGACACTTAAAAAGCCCTTTAAATGCGGCTTTGTATTTTTTTGCAATCTCATTTCTTCTATCCACTCCAACTGCATTCTTCTTAAGCTGGGTTATCCCGAGTGCGCATTGTATATCAGATAAGCGATAGTTATACCCTAACTCTTTCATTTCATAATACCACCCACCATCGTTACGTGACATTGAGTTTTTGGTAATACCATGCGACCTTAACATCAAAAGCGCCTCATATATACTTTTTGAATTTGTTGTTACCATCCCTCCCTCACCACAAGCAATATGCTTTACTGGATGAAAAGAAAATACCGCTACATCTGCATATGATCCATTACCACAATTTTGAACACTACCACTCATGTCTGTAAAATAACCACCAGGCGCATGACATGCGTCCTCGATTATCCACAAATCATGTTTGTTAGCCAACTGCCTAAAGGCCTCTAAATCCACTGGCAAACCAGCAAAATCAACTGGAATTATTCCCTTAAAAAAACCTTTAGGTTTACTTTCAATTAGCTCTTCAACAGCTTTAATCGATAGTAAATAAGTATCAGGGTCAATATCGGCAAACCATACCTCCCCTCCAGCAAATCGGACGCAATTCGCGGTTGCGGCAAAAGTAATAGGGGTAGTAATTACCCTATCCTCTGGTTTAAGACCCAGCGCAAGAGCAGATATATGAAGTCCTGCAGTAGCATTACTTACACTCACAGCATACTTAGCACCCACATAAGTTGCAAACTTGTCTTCAAATTCCGCAATTTTGGGTCCTTGTGTTAAGAAATCAGACGTTAAAACCGAGTTTACGGCATCAATATCCTCTTGATCAATCGATTGTCGTCCATATGGGATCTTAAACTCACTCAAAGAATTGACGCGTTAGTTATCATGCTTTACATGTTCACTAATTAAACTTTTTAGATCATCAACGCTTAGCCAATCTGTATTTGTTCCCGAATTGTAGCTAAATCCATTCGGAACTTCACTAGCGCCAAATTCTTTTTTATAACCCTCAACATCAAACGATTGATCTTGTGGAAGAATAGCATAATATTTACCCAAATCCAATGTATTCATGGAATCTGATTCGGTTATCATTTCTTCATGCAACTTTTCACCTGGTCGTATACCAACAACTTTTTGCTCACACTCAGGTGCTATAGCTTCAGCCACGTCAGTAACTTTATAAGACGGAATTTTAGGAACAAATATCTCACCTCCCCAAGCATTGTCAATCGCATTAAAAACCATTTCACACCCATCTTCCAAGGATATATTGAAGCGGGTCATATCTTTACTTGTGATTGGCAATACTCCCTCTTTCCTTTTTTTCATAAAAAATGGCATTACCGAACCATTTGAACCCATCACATTTCCGTATCTCACAACAGAAAATTTAATATCTCTGTTACCTTTAATATTATTAGCAGCGATAAAAATTTTATCTGATGCCAACTTTGTGGCACCATATAAGTTAACTGGTGCCGCCGCTTTATCAGTTGACAACGCTACAACGTTACTTACTTTGTTAGAAAATGCAGCTTCAATTACATTTTCTGCACCTAACACATTAGTTTTAACACATTCCATAGGATTGTATTCTGCTAAGTGAACGTGTTTCATTGCCGCAGCGTGAATCACAACATCAATACCCTCAAATGCTCTCATCAATCGCTTTCTATCCCTAACATCACCAATAAAATAGCGTAAAACCGGATACTTTTCAGTTGGAAACTCCATGGCCATTTGAAAATGCTTTTGCTCATCTCTAGAGAAAATCACTAAACGCTTTACATTTGGGTATCTATCCAAAATTAATTTAGTAAACATCTTACCAAAAGAGCCTGTCCCTCCTGTTATTATAATTGACTTTCCGTTTAAATCTAACATGCTAATTACAATTTGTTTTGTGTTCCGTTTTATTAATGCTTAGCCAAGGTTATTCCAATACCAATTCACTGCTTCTTTTAAGCCACTTTCTAAATTATGTGTTGGATCATAACCCAATAGGGTTTTTGCTTTATCAATTGAAGCTAAAGAATGAGGGATATCCCCTTTTCGGTCTGGACCAAAAACAATTTTAATGTTTGCGATGTCCGAATCCAATTCCGATAAGTATTGCCTCAATAACTCACTCATTGTTTTCAAATCAGCTCTTTCACCAACCGCAGTATTAAAAACTTGCCCAAAAGCTTTTTCATTATCCGTTTGCAATGCCAATTGATTCATTTGAAGGACATTCTCGATATAAGTAAAATCTCGCGAATAACTCCCATCACCATTAATTACTGGGGATTCATGCGCCATAAGTTGGGAGGTAAATTTTGGAATTACAGCAGCATAAGCGCCATTAGGATCTTGTCTGCGACCATAAACATTAAAGTATCTTAATCCAATACATTTTAGTCCATAATTTAAGCCAAACACATGGGCATAAAGTTCATTTACATATTTGGTTACCGCATAGGGTGATAAAGGCAGCCCAATTTCATCTTCTACTTTTGGTAACACCTTTGAGTCTCCATATGTAGATGAGCTAGCTGCATAAATAAACCTGTTTACTTCTGCATCTCTTGATGCAACCAACATATTTAAAAAGCCACTTACATTAACATCGTTGGTAGTTATAGGATCATTTAATGACCTTGGTACGGAACCTAATGCAGCTTGATGCAACACATAATCAACACCATTTGTAGCATTATGACAATCCTCTAAGTTTCGTATATCCCCTTCTATTAACGTGAAGTTTTCGTTCTTAAGAAACGGTTCAACATTTTCCCTCTTACCAGTAGAAAAGTTATCTAAGCAGGTAACTTTATTTTCGCTATCCAGCAATTGTTCGCAAAGGTTAGAACCAATAAACCCGGCCCCTCCGGTAACTAATATTTTTGAATTTATAATTTTTTTATACGGCATAATTTATCAGAAACGCATACGAAGTTAACAATTCTAATTATAAGATGTATCAACAATAAAACATCCGTTTTTCATATTTTCTCTATTATAGAGCAATGGTTCATATTCAGGATACATTAACACTGCACCTCCAGCGGCTTCTATGATTGCCTGAGAAGCAGCAGTATCCCATTCCATCGTCGGCGAAAATCGAGGATACAGTTGAGCCCTTCCTTCAGCAATAAGCATAAACTTTAAGGAGCTACCCATATTAATGATGCTAGCATCGGGAAACGTATTTAAAAACTTCTCGGTTTCTTCACTTAGATGGGATCGACTGGCCACAATTGTTATAACTTCTTGAGACCTAATTATTTTTAATTTTTCCGGAGATCCTCCGTTATTCACTTTAAATGATCCGTCGATTAAATTACCATAATACAAACAACCTAATACCGGAGCAAAAACAACACCTAACACAGCCTTTCCCTCATTAATCAGAGCAATGTTTACGGTAAACTCGTCATTTTTTTTTATAAACTCTTTGGTACCATCCAGCGGATCTATTAACCAATAATATTCCCAGTGCTTCCTAATTTTGTAAGGAACGCTTGCACCTTCCTCACTAAGAATTGGATAACCAGTTGATTTAATTATAGATACAATTTTTTCATGTGAGCGTTTATCGGCAATTGTCAATGGTGACTCATCCGCTTTGTATTCAATGTCCACTTTGGATGAAGCATATACCTTCAATACTTCTTCTCCTGCCAACTTTGCAGCATGTATTGCAGTATTCGTCAATTCATGAAGGTTTATCATTTAATCCTATCCTACAAAGTTATTTTGTCTTGCACAAAATCGGCTAAATACCTTAGCGACTCTATTGCTGATTCCTTATCCGTATGTAACACAACATCTGGGTTTTCAGGAGGTTCGTATTCTGAATCAATGCCTGTAAAGTTTTTTATAGCCCCTTCACGAACCTTTTTATACAAACCTTTAACATCTCTTTGCTCACAAACAGAAACGGGACAATCCACAAATACCTCAACAAACCTGTCCGCACCAATACTTCGTTTAGCCTTTTCTCTATCTACAGAAAACGGAGAGATAAAAGCAGATATTACAATTATTCCTGCATCTGATAATAATTTAGAAACTTCACCTACCCGCCTAATATTCTCTTCCCTGTCCTCCTCCGAAAACCCAAGATCTTTATTTAACCCACTTCTCAAATTATCTCCATCTAACATAAAAACCTTAAAGCCTGCCTCAAACAAATGAGCCTCCAACAAACTCCCAATTGTACTTTTCCCTGATCCAGATAAACCAGTTAGCCATATTACACATCCCTTTTGTCCCATCAACTGAAATCTTTTAGTTTCAGAAATATGGGAAACTACAGGTGTTATATTTTTAGACATGGTTGAATAGCTATAAGTTTGCCGCCCAGTTGTTAAACTAAAAAGCCCCCCAAAGTGGGCTTTTTAAGTGACCGCGAAGGGATTCAAACCCCTAACCTTCTGATCCGTAGTCAGACGCTCTATTCAGTTGAGCTACGCAGCCATATTTTACATAAAGCCCGACAAAATTAGTAATTTGCTCTTAAATTATCGTATAATTTCAAATTCTTTTTCTTGGACGTTTTTCACGACTAAAACTTTTCTTTCTATCACTACCAAAACTGTTTGAACCACCTCCAGAGTTCCTGCTTCTAGTGCTTCCATTCCTTCCAGCACTTTTGTACGAACGCTTTTGACCACCACCTTCAAATCGTCTACGCGCTCCACCATCTCGCGAACGGTTACGAGTAGATTGCTCTTCCTTGGCTTCTACCCTTACTCTTCTATTATTATATTTAACCTCTTTAAATGCGTTAATTATAATGTCAGCGTTTTCTCGCTTTACTTCCACAAAGGAAAAACTGCTTTTAACATTCACATGTATTAAACTATCAAACGGTGCCCCAGAAACTTCAGCAATATATTCCTTCAAATCTGAACTTGTCATTTTGTCTAACTCTCCCAAATTCACAAATAATCTAGCCGTTTTGTCATTTCTTTTCTGAGCGCCTCTACCAGATGAAACATTTAAATCTGGAGCGTTTTTATAATAATCTAAAAACCTATTAAACTCTGTAGATACAAAACGCTTAATAATTTCTTCTTTGCTAAGTTCGTCTAACTCTTTATAAATTTTTGGCAAATATTTTTCAATAGCATCTTCATTTACCTGAACATCATGTACTTTTTTAACAAGGCTAAACAGCTGTTTTTCACAAGCTTCAAATCCAGTTGGTACTTGCCCCTGCGTAAATTTTGTTTTAATAATGCGCTCTATCATTCTAATTTTACCAGTTTCCTTCATATTAATGATAGCAATAGAAACTCCTTTATTACCAGCACGAGCGGTTCTACCACTCCTATGGGTATAATTTTCTATTTCATCAGGCAAATTATAATTGATAACATGGGTAACATTATTTACATCAATACCGCGCGCCGCAACATCCGTAGCTACTAACAGTTGCAATGACCTATCCCTGTATCGCTTCATAACATAATCACGTTGTGATTGAGATAAGTCTCCATGAATCGCATCTGCATTGTAACCATCCTTAATGAGTGAATCAGCGATCTCTTGCGTTTCTCTCCTTGTTCTGCAAAAAACAATAGCAAAAATATCGGGGTTGCTATCAGCAATTCGTTTTAAAGCCGCGTATTTATCCCGAGCGTGAACTACGTAATATATATGCTCGATATTCTCGTTACCGGCATTTTTTGTACCCGCAGTAATTTCTACGGGATTGCTCATGTAATTTTTAGAGATACGCAACACTTCATTTGGCATCGTTGCTGAGAACAACCAAGTGTTTTTATCCGCTGGCGTTTTACTTAAAATGGCATCTAAATCTTCCTTAAATCCCATGTTTAGCATCTCATCTGCTTCGTCAAGTACCGCATACCTAACATTTGACAAATTTACGCGCCCCCTTTCAATCATGTCTTTCATCCTACCAGGAGTAGCAACCACTATTTGTGCACCCCTTCTTATATCTCTTGTTTGATTTTCAATACTGGCACCACCATATATCGCAACTGTTTTAGCTCCCTCTATAAACTTTGTAAAACTTTGTAAATCACGCGAAATTTGAATACACAACTCACGAGTTGGGCATAAAATTACTGCTTGCGTATCGTTAATAGAAAAGTCTAACAGAGATATTAACGGTAATCCAAAAGCTGCTGTTTTACCAGTACCTGTTTGCGCGAGTGCTACTAAGTCATTATCCCCGCTTAATAACTGGGGTATGGACTTCTCCTGGATTGGTGTTGGGGCTTCAAATCCCAATTCGTTTATAGCTTTAACGACATTGTCGTTAAGCCCTAATGCTTCAAATTTATTCATTTAAAATGTATTAATTAATATTACAGTTGTCAACTTAACTTAGGAAGTAATAGTTGAGTTGAATCCAACAACTGTAATAAGATCTATTCGGCAGGCTCTTTATCAGCTGTAAACTCGTCTCGGTTATCATCCTTACTGACCAAAACTTGTGCAAAGGTAATCAAATAATAATAAACACGTGAAATACAGTACTATTACTGTGAATTAGTATCTATAATTATGATTAATAATAAAGTAAAATAAGTAATTTAGGCACAGAATAATTCAGTTCGTTTTGATTGTAAATGCCATATCACAAGGATTAGCACTTGGCTTGTTTCTAGCTATACAGCCAGGCCCCTCATTCTTTGCCCTCCTTCAAACCGGTAGCAAAATGGGCTTTAAACCAGGTTTTGGTCTCGCTATTGGGATAATTCTAAGTGATTTAAGCTATGTTGTACTCTCATACCTTGGTATTGCACAACTGTTCGATAACGAAGAAAATCAACATTTTATTGGAATTGCTGGTGGGATTATTTTAATAATATTTGGATTAAAAAGTCTTTTACAAAAACAAACCACCAGAAATAAAATTGAAGAAATCAACGCAATATCTATGCCCCTGTACATTGTAAAAGGGTTTTTCTTAAACTTTCTAAACCCTGCTGTATTTTTATTATGGATTTTATTCGTTGGGAAGGTGAGTTCCAATCCAGATTTTTCTCAAGCAAATGTTATACTTTTTTTTTCGGTTACCCTATCTACCGTGTTTTTTGCTGATACGTTAAAAGCTTACTACGCAAATAAAATTAGTCGGCGTTTAAGTAACAAGGTACTGCATTATATTAATTTACTTTTAGGGGTAATTCTGCTGGTAACAGGAGTGGTATTCATATACAAGGTATTAGCCACCTTTATATAACCATTAGATTCAGCCAATATTTTTCTTACAACCCTTTAAACTATCTTAGTTTTGAGCAAAATTTACGCACATTCCCAAAAAAAGCAATAGCAACAGCGTATAAAGCAACTATGGTTCTTGGTTTGCGTATATGTCAGCCACTATCTTTTCAATATTGGAGGTAAGCTTTTTTGCACCCTTCTGGTTTAGGTGCACCCCATCTCGAAAATCATCCGCAACAAATGAAGTATCGTTAAACATGTTTATGTAAATGCAATTCCCATTGTCTATTGACAACTTATTCACAACTCGCTTAAGTTTAGCGATCTGATTAGCGTCAAGGTTATTATAATATGAACTATAAGCGGGTGAATTATAAAGAATTATTGTTGCATCCAGCTCTTTTGATATGTTAATTATTCTCTGTAGATATTCAACATTCTGATCAAAGAAAGGATAGTTCTTTTTGTTTTTAGAATGCAACTTTGCAAAATGCAAACCAGCTGTTTCCACATTTTGTTGGCGTCGCTCCTCATAACCATAACCGGAAGAATCCGACCACAAAGTATTATAAACACCTGAGTAGTAGTATTCTAATCTATCAATATTCTTTTGAACCCGGTTTCCAAAAATCTCAAAATATTCCAACGGATTATAAGACAAATTCATCCCATAATAGATGTTGTAGTTTTTTAATCGCCAAAATTCAATTTCTTGTTCACTTTTATACAAGGTATAATAATCAACATTCAGTGTAAGAACTTTCAAATTTTTCAGTCCTCCTTTAAACTTATTTAATATTTCATAATCACATCTTATTGTCTGCGAAACATGACTTGCATTAAACCACTTGCGATTTGTTAGCTTTGGGTTTATACCATAAAAGGTCGTAGAATTTCCCAATGATAACACCTCAAAATCATTTGCATTATTTTCTAGTATACCGTTTTTCAAGCGATAGTCATTGGGGATTTCTCTTAAGAGTAATTCAAAAACCGCGGCACCAAAGAGTATTGGCGACAAGTATATTAAAAGGCTCTTAACAAATCGTTTCATCCTAAAACTGAAAATAAATAAATTCTTGGTTTTTACCAGAATAGTAAATAATTAACATCGTTAACAGATAGTAAAAAAGATGCCTGATTGCTTTGGGCCATTTTAATCCCAACTTTTCTATAGCATACTTATTCTCTCGCCCTAACCACTCGATGATAAAAAACAAACACACCACAAGAAGAATAATTACCGACTTATCTCTATCCAAATAATGTGGTTCAAGGATTAAGGATTTGGAAAATACACTATTAATCCAGATAAAAACTTCATGCAAATCTTTTGCCCGAAAAAACAGCATAGAAAAAGTAAATAAGCAAAACGTTGTCACCATTTGCCTCAATTCTTTAAAAGTAGGAAGTAACTTATTGCTAGCAACAATATCAATGTGCCTTCGATTTTTATTCATGATTAAAAGAGGTATAAAGTAAAAGGCATTTAAGGCTCCCCAAACAATAAAGGTCCAATTTGCGCCATGCCAAAAACCGCTGACAATAAATATTATAAATGTATTTCTTAGGTTCTTTAAAATGCCGCCTCTGCTTCCTCCAAGAGGGATGTAAAGGTAGTCTCTAAACCAGCTTGTTAGCGACATGTGCCAACTCCTCCAGAATTCCGCAATATCACGAGCAAAGTAAGGAAAACGAAAATTTGGTCGTAAATCAAAGCCGAATAATTTGGCCATACCAATGGCCATATCTGAGTAACCAGAAAGGTCACCATAAACTTGAATTGTATAAAAAAAGACACCCAAGACTATTGTGCTCCCACTTTGACCATCACCATTAGCAAAAATAACATCCGCAAAATAAGCACAATTGTCAGCAATTACAGTCTTTTTCACAAGCCCCCACAGTATTTGTCTTAACCCATCTACTGCTCGGGATCTATCAAATATTCTTTTGGTATAAAACTGAGGAAGTAGATGCGTGGAGCGCTCAATTGGCCCTACAACTAATTGAGGAAAAAAACTAACATAGGCAGAAAAGGAAACAAAATCTCTAGTTGCTATAACATCTTTCCTATACACATCAATTGTATAGCTTAAGGTTTGGAAGGTGTAAAAACTAATCCCCACAGGCAAAATCACATTTAAGGAGAGTGGCGTAAATTCTTGTCCAAAAAGACTAAATACAGCAATAAAGTTGTCCTGAAAAAAGTTGAAATATTTAAAAAAGCCTAATAAGCTTAGGTTAAATAATATGCTAACTATTAATAAGAATTTTCGGCTTTTTTCATTCTGAACAGTATCCAAATATCGAGCAACCACATAATCAACAACAGTGCTCATGAATATGAGTATTAAAAACCTCCAATCCCAACAACCATAGAAAAAATAGCTCGATACTACTATTAAAGCATTTTGATAGTATAATTTCTTATTCTTTAATAGCCAATAAAGAACAAAAACAACTGGAAAAAATATGGCAAAATCTATCGAATCAAAGTACATATTACCAGTCTGAGTTTAGTAAACAGTTAATCCTTTTCGTTAATTTAATAGCACCACTTTTATTTAAATGATTTGCATCAAAATAATCATATTCAACAAAACTTGTATCGTTTAAAAAGTTAACATATTTAACGTTTGTAAACTCTTGTGATAGTTGTTTCCCCTCTTCTATTATGATTGAAAGCTGTGTACTATCAATCATTTTAACATAGGTTTTATAGGCTGGTGCAGAGTACAGTAGCACATTTACATTATTTTTTGAGGCAAAATCAATTATACTTTTGAGGTTTTGTTTATTTGTCTGAACAGCATCAAAGTCAGTCTTTGTGTGCTGTGCTGCGTATTTAACACCAGTAGAACTCAAACTTCTTTGTTTTCGAGGTATATATCTAAATCCATAAGGGGTACAAGTAATTTCACTATTTCCTAATAAATAGTAATTTTTTATTCGTTCTACACTTTTAACAGGACTTTGGTTGGTAAACTCGAAGTAATCAAACAAATTAGTTGATACATTAATTCCGTAGTACAAATTATACCCTATCCGCGCTCTTTTATAAATATCTTTAGATGAATTGGCAACCAGCGAGTTGTAATCCAAAGACAAAACAATATATTTTAAACTTTTCCAATTCGACTCGTATTTCTCCATAATGGCTTTATCGCAATACAATGTTTGTGAAGAATGACTTGCATTGAACACCTTACCTTGCATTAAACTAGGAATTATGCCATAGTATGTATGTGAATTTCCGAGTAATAATACGTTAACACTATCTGAATATTTGTCCAAATAGTCTTTTTTATAACTGTAGTCGTTAGGAATTGAACGAATTAAACCTTCCATAATTATGAGCAGCGCCATAATCGGCAATAAAAAAAGAGATATATGACTTACAAACTTTTTCATTTGCTAAAACTGAAAATAAATGAACTCATTTATATCCTTGCTTGAATACCCTATAATCAAAAACAACAAAGAATAATAAATTACAATTCTACAGAACCGAGGACATTTTGCTATGCTATTTTTTAATCCATATGGGCCTTCTTTACCAATCCATTCTACGACTAGAGTAATCATTATTAATACAATGGTATCTATCGACTTACCCCTACCTAAAAATTGAGGGGTAGCAAATATGGTATTCGAAAACATAGCGAATACATAATTAATTGCGTGCGTAATGCTATCCGCTTTAAAAAAAATAAAAATAAACGTTACCAAGCTAAAAGTGTAAAACTGAGATACACCCCTTACTACTACGGGAGAAATTCTTTCCATCACTTTTAAACGCACATCCTTGCATAGCAACTCAGCTATCAAAACAATGCCATGTATTAATCCATAAACAATAAAATTCCAGCCTGCTCCATGCCATAAACCCATTAACAAAAAAGTAACAAACAAACCAGCATAAACACCAATTTTCTTTAAACTTCTCCATTTAAATACCAATGGGGAGTATACATAATCTCTAAACCATGTGGATAAAGAGATATGCCATCTGCGCCAAAAGTCCGTTACACTTGTGCTGAAATAAGGGTAATCAAAGTTTCTAGAAAAATGAAAACCAAATAAGCGAGCAGTGCCTATTGCAATATCCGTATAACCTGAAAAGTCGTAATAAATTTGAAATGAAAAAAATACTGCACCTAGTACTAATGTACTACCTGAGTAATTCTCATAATTCGAAAATATTTCAGAAGCGAATTGAGCACTTGTATCAGCCAATACAATCTTCTTAAAAAAACCCCAAAGTATTTGACGACAACCATCAATTGCGTAATTGTAGGAAAATTCTCTGTTCACCAAAAATTGAGGTAATAGTTTTTTAGCTCGCTCAATTGGCCCTGCCACAAGCTGAGGAAAAAAGCTAACATATGCCGCAAATGCCAAAAAATTATTAGATGGTAAAACAACGCCTCGGTACACATCAATTGTGTAACTCAAGGTTTGAAAAGTATAAAAACTAATACCAATGGGGAGTATTAAGTTTATTGGAGAGTTTTCCATATTGAAGCCCAATAAAGACATCGACTCAACAAAACTTTCTTGAAAAAAGTCGAAATATTTAAATACCATCAACAAGGAGAGGTTTACTATATAGCTCAAATACAAATACCTCTTTTTTACAACTTTATTCATTGTATTACT
>CAXHCC010000037.1:0-17917 GCA_964014945.1 uncultured bacterium
ACCAGGGACACAAGGATTTTCAGTCCTTTGCTCTACCAACTGAGCTAAGGTACCAGCCTGCTCTAGAGGATTGCAAATGTAACTAATTTTTTTATTTCTCAAAAAAAATGTTCAACGGCTATTGGCTTTATTTATAGCTTTGTAGGATGCAGCTGGTAATAGATGTAGGAAATACACGCCTTAAATTAGCCTTGTTTGAAAATAATGAGCTGATAAAGTATCATGTTTGCAAAAATGCCGATGAGCTATTAACGCAAAAATGGTTGGATCAATTCACCATCTCCAATTGTATATTGGTTACGGTTGTGGATAAATTGGATGATTTTATTAAACTGTTGGAAACACGATTTCCAGTATTGGTATACAATAACCTTGTGGATACAACCTTGGTAAATAAGTATGCTACCCCAGAAACCTTAGGAGGGGATCGGTTAGTTGCTGCAGTTGCAGCCAATCATTTGTTTCCTAATAACAATGTATTGGTAGTTGATGTAGGAACTTGTATTAAATACAACTTTGTAGATAGTGAAAAAACGTTTTTGGGTGGTGCAATTTCTCCTGGTTTGCGTATGCGACTTAAAGCAATAAATAGTTTTACGGCCCGTTTACCCCTTTTGGAAGTAGACGATAATTACAATGACATGGTAGCCAATACCACTAATAATAATATTCTTGCAGGTGCTACCTTGGGTGCTGTTGCTGAAGTGAATGGCTTTATTGAGCTGTATGAGCAGCGTTATGATATGCTCAAAGTTGTATTAACCGGTGGGGATCTTAATTTCTTTGAGAATCGATTAAAAAAGAGCATCTTTGCAGACGCCTTTTTAACACTTAAGGGTTTGAATGTTATTTTAAATCATAATCTGGCTTTACGCAGCTAAAGAATACCATGTCGCTATCGAAATCACCTAGTTTTGTAAAAGCTTTTTGCTTGGTTTTATTGTTAGCTTCGATATGCATATCGAATGGTAGTTTTGCCCAATTGGCTACCAGTTCTCCATATACCAGATACGGCATAGGAAGAATTAATGAAAAAGGATATGGGAATAGTTTAGGAATGGGGGGTACATATGTGGCTCTTCAAAACGATTCACTTCCTTTATTTTTTGTAAATGCCGGCAACCCTGCTTCGTATTCTAGTAACCGTTTGACCTCAGTTGGTTTGGGGTTAAATATTAATAGAACTGAATTGCAAGACGCGAATAACACTAATACGGTTTTGTCAGGATCAGTGGGGTATTTGGCAATGGTTTTTCCAATAAATCCATGGTGGGGAACAAGTGTTGGTTTGCAGCCTTTTAGTTCTGTTGGTTATAATGTATTAGATACAACCACTATTTCTAATGTAGGCAGTGTAGAATTAATGTATGAAGGTGATGGAGGTATAAATAAAGCGTACTTTGGCAATGCTATTCAACCATTATATGGCATATATAAGCGGTTTTTAAATTCTGAGAAGTATGATAGTTTGATACAGGCTGGCGAAGTGGATAAGGCTAATCAAATGTTAAAACGTAGAAGAGCCTTACAACCTTTATCATTAGGGTTTAACGTTTCCTATTTAGTTGGAGCAATTAATCATGTTCAACGATCTGAATTTCCGTCAAGTAATACCGCATTTAATACGCGAACAGGTACAACCACCAGAGTAAGTGATATTTATTTTGATTATGGTGTTCAGTATGCGTACGCCTTTGATACGGTTGCAGGTGAGAATGAAAACGTGCAATTATTCACTGGTGCAACTTTTGCAACCCAAACAGCACTTGGTTCCTCCATTGATTCATTAACCTATACTTATTTTAACAATGTATTTGATGCGGAGGTGATAAAAGATACCATCACTAATGTAGCTGGTACAAAAGGAGAGATTGTAATACCCATGTCGTTTGGATTTGGTTTGGGTTTTAAAAAGGGACAAAAATGGCTGATAGCAAGTGATTTTACTATGGAAGATTGGAGTAGTTTTAAATCATTCAATATTAGCCAGAACTTCTTTAATAGCATGCGTGTCGCACTTGGTTCACAGTTTGTTCCAGATATGAAAGCGAGCGGTAAATACGCCTACTTTAAAAGAATTAATTATCGTTTTGGACTTAAGTACTTTCAAACTATGTTGGAGCTAAAGAATAGTAGAATTACAGAACAAGCTTTTACCTTTGGTTTAGGCTTGCCAGTTGGTCGTAACTTTTTGTTACGTAATTATTCTATGCTTAATGTTGGAGCTGAGGTTGGAATGCGTGGTTCTACTGATAATGGATTGGTCAAGGAAAATTATGTAAATGTCAATATTAGCTTCTCTATAAACGAATTGTGGTTTGTTAAACCGAAATTTGATTAGCGCTCTCATTTTTGTAAATCATAAGCTTAATTTGTACATTTACCTTTAGCAATCAACTATAGGCGCTGGTGAAGCCAAATCAATTTATTCTTACCACTTTCTTTTTATGTTTCCTTGTGTTTATCGCTTGTGAAAATGATGTTGAAGAAGTTAATGCGTTAGCCGCTTCTAATGCTAAGGCTGATCCCGTAGAGTCTAGTAAAGACGTTGAGATGATCTATAGTGATTCGGCCCAAATAAAAATGAAACTGGTTGCCGGGAAAATAGATAGATTTATAATAGAAGATAAATCATACTTCGAAATGGATGAAGGCTTACACATATATTTTTATGATAACGACAGCTTGGTAACAACAGAACTTAAAGCGGATAATGGTAAGGGGTTTGATAATAGAAATGGTATGGAAAGAATGGAAGTTGAGAATAATGTGGTATTGACCAATGAAGAAGGTAATAAATTAAACACTGAGTATTTGGAATGGGATGCATTGAGGCATATTATTCATACTGATAAGTTTGTTAAAATAACAACGAAAGATGAAATTATTTGGGGACACGGATTAGAGGCGAATGAGGACTTTTCTGAGTACGAAATAATGAATGTTAAAGGACAATTAACTATTGACGATAGTTTGTAAATTTGTGATATGGATAAGGCGTTGAAAATATTGGAAGTGCTATGGTTAATCATTGGGCTTGTTGGATTAGCATTGTGTGTAAATGCAATCATCGATCAGGATCAAATTGGTGCCACTTATTTTCTTGTGTTTACGGTGGTTTGTGGAATAATGTATGCCATTAGGAAACGTCAGCGAATAAAGCATGAAACCTCGGTAGCTAATCAATCGCTAAAAGCAAAAGAACGTGAATAGTTATTTAATAATAATTATTGCAACCATACTGTCTGCATTTTTTTCAGGTTTAGAAATTGCGTTTATTACATCCAATAAACTAAGAATAGAGTTAGAGAGCAAACAGGGCAGTTTCGCAGCTAAGATTCTTTCTTATTTTAATAGAAATCCGTCATACTATCTCGGGGCTATGTTATTAGGTAATAATATAGCCTTAGTTGTTTTTAGTATGTATATGGATGAAGAGTTAAATTTCCTGCTGGGCCCGTATATTCCCTCCAAGGTGGTTGTTTTATTTATTGCTACTTTTTTGTCTACTATAATTATTTTATTTGCTGCAGAATATTTGCCGAAGAATATTTTCAGAATTAACCCCAACAGATCGCTAACCATTTTTGTTATTCCTTTAACTATTGTATACGCGATATTATATCCTGTGGTGGCCATAACTATAAATTTATCAGAGTTTTTGTTAGAAAAGGTGTTTCGCTTAAAAGTGAAGAATGAGGACAGCGTTTTTACAATGGTAGATTTAGATAATTATCTGAAGGAGGGAACCTCAAAAAAGGAGAAATCAGAAGAGATGGATTACGAAATCCAGATATTTCAAAATGCGCTGGACTTTTCTAGTGTAAAGGCAAGAGAATGCATGGTGCCTCGAACTGAGATTGTGGCACTTGAGGTTGGGCAGAGCATTGATGAACTTAAATTGAAGTTCTTAGAAACGAAGTTGTCGAAAATATTAATTTACTCCGAGAATATTGATAATATTATTGGATACGTTTATTCCAAGGAACTGTTTAAACATCCCAAAACAATTAAAAGCATATTACTGCCTGTAAGTGTAGTTCCAGAATCAATAGCGGCGAGCGAAGTACTTACTATTTTTATTCAACAACATAAAAGTATTATGATTGTTGTGGATGAGTTTGGAGGAACATCTGGTATGTTAACTATGGAGGATGTAATGGAAGAAATATTCGGTGAAATTGATGATGAACATGATAAAGAAAACATGCTAGAACAACAGTTATCCAGCGATGAGTTTGTGTTTTCCGCAAGACTTGAAATCGACTATGTTAACAATAAATATAGACTTGGGCTTCCTACTGTTGATAATGTTGAAACGCTGGGAGGATTGATAATGCATTATCACGAAAGTATACCCAAGTTAGATCAACAAATTGTTATTGAAAATTTCGTGTTCACAATTGCCGATGTTAGTTCGGTTAGAGTGGAGGAAGTACGCCTGAAAGTAAAAAAAGTCGAGGGTGAATAATTCTGTAAAAGATAGTTAAGAATCCCCTATATTTGCACGTTAGAAAATCAAAATTAAGTAGTATTACTTTGTTTAATAATATAAGATGAGCACTTTAGAAAGTTTGAGAAAGAGGTCAGGATTATTAGTTTCAATTGTAGGTATTGCCCTTTTTGCTTTTGTATTAACCGGGTTGTTTGAGCAAGGATCAGTTTTTGGTAACGACAATAGTGTTGGTGAAATTGCCGGCAAAGAAATAAACTATGTTGAGTTTAATAATAAGGTTGAAGAAGCAAAGGAAAATAAAAAGCGAAGTGAAGGTAAATCGTCATTAACCGATGAAGATATATATAACGTGGTAAAGAATGTATGGAATGGGTACATACATGATGAGGTGATGTTAAAGGAATATGAGAAAGTGGGTGTTACTGTATCTGGTGATGAGTTGTATGATATGATGGTTGATAATCCAACACCTTTATTTTTACGAAATATTACAGACCCAAATACTGGTAGGGTGGTTGAGGCTTTTGCTGGTCCCGATGGAAGAGCGAGCTCGGAAAAACTGAGAAATTATATGCAAAATATGGGCCCTGATCAAGAGAAACAATGGGTTAATTTGGAGGAGTATGTTAAAGCAAACAGAGTGAGAGAAAAGTATAGTGCCATTATTAAAAAGGGCATGTATGTTACTAAGGCTGAGGCTAAAAGGATTTACGAAGAGAATAATGTTAATACCGATGTTGATTTTCTGGCGTTCAAATTTTCAACTATTGCTAATACTTCGGTAGAGTATACACAACGGGATATAGATGAATACTACGCCGCGCACAAAAATGAGTTTAAGCAAGAAGATTCGAGAAGTATTGAGTATGTGGCTTTTGATATTATTCCATCCGAAGAAGATAAGGCTAAATTGTTAGAGGAAATGAGGAAGGTAGCGGTAAGTTTTGCCGCTACTGAGTCAAAAGAAGATGACTCGGTATTGGTAATAGCTGAGTCCGATACAAGAATGTTTGATGAGCGATTTTACGTGGAGGGTACGCTTTCCCCTAATATTGATTCGGTAATGTTTCACTCAGCACCTGGGAAAATTGTTGGGCCATATTTGGAGAACGGCTCCTTAAAGGTGTCAAAATTAATTGCAACAAAATATGCTGCCGATTCAGCTAAGGTGCGACATATTTTAATTGCTCATAATCGAGCAGGTTTGGCGGTTCCGGTTACTAGAACAATAGAAGAAGCAAAAGTGTTGGCGGATAGCTTAAAAGGTGTATTACAAAAGAATAGAAGTAGGTTTGCTGAACTGGTAAACCTGTATTCTGATGATAGTGGGAAGGAAAATAGAAGAGGATTGAAGGAAGGAGAAGATTATCAAGGAAAGGGAGGAGAGTATGATTGGTTTAATTCAGAAAGTGGATTTGTAGAATCCTTTAAAAATGCTGGATTAGATGGAAAAAAAGGAGATTTATTGGTAGTGGAGTCGCAGTTTGGTTATCATATAATAGAGGTGTTAAATACTGGAGGAAGAGTGTTTAAGGCACAAGTAGCAACAATAGAGCGTAAGCAAGAACCAAGTAATAAAACAATGCAGTCGGTTTTTGCAAAGGCGAGTGCTTTTGCCGGAAAAAATAAAAGCGAATCTTTGTTTAATGAGGCGGTTGCACAGAGTGGTTTGTCAAAACGAGTTGTTCGTGATTTAAAGGCTGGTGATAGGAGTATACCAGGTATTCCAAATTCTAAGGAGCTTGTGAGGTGGGCATATGATCATGAATTGGGTGAAGTTTCCAGTCCTAAAGATTTTGGTAATCGTTTTATTGTTGCTGTGGTTACAGGAATTAAAGAAGCAGGAGTACCTAAAATGGAAGACATTCAAGAAGAGCTTGTATCAAAGGTTATATTAGAGAAAAAGAAAGCGTTGATTATTAATAATATTAATGGAGCGTTAGCTGAAGGAATAACTATTAATTCTTTGGCATCTAAATTAAATACAGAGGTAAAAAGTGCTTCAATGGTTAATTTTAATACTAATACTATTAATGGCGTAGGTAGTGATAATCAGTTTATCGCAACAGCAGCTTCTATAAATGAGCCAGGTAAGCTAACCAAGCCAATTGTTGGTAAACTTGGAGTTTATGTATTGGTCTTGAAAAAGGAATATAATGCACCGGCTCAGGAGGATTATACTTACGAAAGAACAGACAGACTTAGTCAATTACAATCTCGTTCTGATTATGAGTTATATGAAGCGTTAAAAGGAAATGCGGATATCGTTGAGCGGTATTATAAGTTTTATTAAACGTATTAACCTCTTTCAATTTTCTTGTTAATTAGTTGAGCAACCTCTGTTGCATTCATGTTTTCGGCATCAATGGTTGTTTCCGCCATTGCGTAAAACGCACTTCTACCAGCAAGTTGTTCTTTAATAAATATCAATAGCGCATCAGAACTTTTGTTTTCAATCAATGGTCTTTTTTCTTTTGCAACGAGTAATCTGTTTTGTAATGTTTCCGGTGATAGCTTAATATAAATGGTTAGTCCAGCATTATTCATCAAGCTTATGTTGTCATGAAAGCAGGGCGTACCACCACCACACGCAATAACGGCATTTCCATTCTGTTTAATCAACTTTTTTAACGCGTTATGTTCTATCAATCTAAACGTTTCTTCACCGAACAAGGAGAAAATGTCCGGAATGCTTTTTTGTTCAATTTCTTCTATAAAGCTATCCAAATCAATAAAAGAACAGCCTAATTGATTGGCAAGTATTTTACCGGTAGTAGATTTTCCACTCCCCATATAGCCTATTAAGAATATTGCGTTCATTAATTAATTAGGTAAGATAAGTGTTTGCGCCCCTTCTTTTATAATTCCATAATAGACAGATAGTAATTCCCCGTTTTCAAAATAGAAATCTACATTTGCTTCATCAAAACTTAAGCGTTTTTCTCCCCAAGCTTGCTCTTCTACTTCGTACAAATACATTCCTTGTTTTTTGAATAGACCGATGATTTCATGTTCTTTCATCTCAAAAACATTCTTTCCCCATAAGATGGCTTTTTTTGCATCCACATCCACACATACGAATCGTTTTGGCTCCCAATCGTCAAAAAATATAGAAAAGCCTAAATCATAATGCCATACCGTTACATCATAACCTTCTCCCTCATTCATGATTTCCACACTAGTTGGTTTTCCAAAATATTGCTCAACTTCATCTTGTTTGCAGCCAAATTGCAAGTTGGCAAAGCCAATACCTATTTGTATATCCAATAAAACGTTCATGTTCATTATCACTTATCACAATTATAAGGTATTTTGTCGACAATGTTTCTTTCCATAGCTAAATAATATTTCTCTATGAGGCAACAGGTATAAGCATTTAGAACTATTGGTTCTCATTACAATATAATAATTGAAAAAGGTTTTGCTAAATTAAATTTTGCTTCTATATTTGCACTCCTAATCAAAGAAAATTAGTTTTCTGCGATGGTGATGATTCCTTAGCTCAGCTGGTAGAGCACATCCCTTTTAAGGATGGGGTCCTGGGTTCGAACCCCAGAGGGATCACAAAAGAGGGCACCAACTTTAGCTGGTGCCCTCTTTTTTGCCTTAATTATTCTGGTTAACTTAAATATGCCTTGGCATTACCCACTGTGTTCATTTCAACGGTTATATGTTCCTGTAGGGTAGTGCTAAGTGATAATCCTACAAAGTCAGCTTTAATAGGATATCTGTTATGTCCTCTATCCACTAAAACAACTGTTGTTAAACGTTTAACGGGGAAGTTTAAAAATGGTTTAGCACCAAATATTAGCGTTTTACCCGATTTTAATACATCATCAACAAGGATAATTACTTTGTTGACCAATTCCGCGTCATCTATTGCAATTTTAATGTCGTTGTCATTTGGGTTTTTCTTATTTACCTTAACCTCAATCAACTTTACCTTTATCGGAGATATTTTTTGTAATATTTTGCAAATTCTTTCAGCTAAAATATAACCGTTATTTGCTATTCCCGCAATAATCACTTCCTTTTCATCATAGTTGTTTTCATAAATTTCGTAGGCAATACGATATATTTTCTGTTGAATTTGTTCACTAGTAAGGATGAGTGTTTTTGTCATGATTGCTTCTTTATTGCGGTGATGCTTCATATCTGCCGCCTTTATAAAAATACTTTTTATAATATTGGCTAGATAAATCGCTAATTACAACCCCTTTTGATGATGAGGCATGTACAAATTTATTGTTTCTTAAGTAAATTCCAACATGGTTAATGTTGTTATTGTCTATTTTAAAAAATATGAGATCTCCTTCCTGTAATTCTTCTTTTATTATGGGTTTAACGCTTTTAAATAATACTGCGGAGCTTCTTGGAGTATTTACGCAGTATACCCTCGCATAAACAGCTTGCACAAAACCGGAACAGTCAATTCCTTTTTTATCACATCCTCCATATTCGTATTTAGTACCAAGCCAATCATAGATGTCAAAATACAGGAAGGTGGTATTTGCAGAGTCAGGGTGAAGAGGAACCTTTTTATAATATTCATATACATTTTTACAATAGCGTTTCTCTTTAAACTTAAATAAACGTAATTGCGCAATTGTTGTTAGTGGCAACATTGCCAATAGTATTAAAGTGTTTCTTTTGTTCAGCATTTATGTTTAAAAAGCAAAGCGTAGTCCCGTTTTAATACCCCATTTGCTAATTACACGTCCGCTATTAGCTTGTGAATAGGCATTCATATAATCATCATCAGTGTAAGTTAATCTATAAACAAAATCTATTTTAATTAATTTAAATAAGTTTTCAATACCGGTGTTAACTTCAACATAAGGTTTGCTCGTCATGTTGGTAAAAATGCCATCACTATTATAATTCGCATTGGCGTCGCTTAATGTTCCATAAAACATATTAATACCAAGTGTTTCACGTAATTTAAGCTTTTTAATAAGCGGTACTCTATTAAACAACACCCCCATGAAGTGGTGTTGCCAAAATAGTTGAATATACTGGTCGCTCACAAATTCAAAAAAATTCATTTGATTGTAAACATTGTCTGCACTGAAGTATGTTTCGTTTCCCCGGGGTATTATTAGCGATGTGTAAGGAATGCTTGAGAATATTTTCCCTGCTTTTAAATCTATTTTGCTGTATCCAAATGGAGCTACTTTAAACCTGTTTGAAAACCAGAGGTCTATTTTTTGATAGTTATAGTCTGATTCAAGAATGTTTTTAAAACTTTGCAGGAAACTAAAACCAATAATTGGTGATTGCTTGTTACCAAGGCTAATACGTTCATTTCCATTTTGTATATATCGTTCCTTAAGCGAATAGCGTGCCTGTATTATCAATTCCGCAGTAGAATAAGTTCTTAGTTGATTGTTGAGGTTGCCAAAACTTACGTCAAATAATGGATTTACTGTTATGTTTTGAAATGCAATTTGAGTACTTAAACCGTTCCTATAGCTGTTTTCGTACCAAATACGGTTTTCTTCTTTAAATACAAGTTGACTTATATTTCCAATTTGAGCAAACATGTTGTAAATGTAGTTTGGCGGTTGAGTTAGGTTCATTGTTCTTGTATAGCTACTATTTACACCAACTTGATCAATGTCATACCTGTGTTGAATGCCGATCTTGCTCCAAGGGTAACGAGATATTAGGTGTTCTAGTTGAAGGTTGTACTTAACTTCTTTATCCCTAAATCCATATGCTGTGTAGGCTCTAGCAATCCATTTATCACTAAACTTTTCATTCGTCTTAACACCTAAACGTAACCTGTCGCCCTCGTATTTGTTATTACTATAGAGTTGCATGTAATGGCCAACATCTATCTGGCCAAATGATTTATAGCCCGTGAAGAGCAGATATACAAGGTCAACGCTAGTTTTAACAACTGGTACATTACGTATACTATCTACTAACACATATGCTTGTTTTTCCCATGTTGTTATGGGTATGGGTCTTTGGTTTTCCCAATAGCTACTGTCCTTATTCACAGCGTCCTCTGCAAATTGTATGCGTGTGTTGTAAAAACTGGAATCCTTTGGTTGATTGGCTATGTATTGAGAATTGTAATTGTAGGTTTTTGTTACTAAACTAAGCATACGCTTGGTAACGTTGGCATAATCAATTTCAACAATATTATACGCCGGGAAAACTGTACCCGTACTGTCTTGGAGGAGTTTTTGTTGAATGCTTACCTGGTTTACCAAATTAAAATTAACCTCATGCCCTATTTTTAAATCTACTTGTTTTAAATGATAGTCATCCATACTTATCCAAATAGACCCGTTGAATGTTAAGTCTTGTTTGTTTTTAGGAATTACATTTAAGTGAATACACGGTGTGTTATCAATAAAGGTTGTATCAACTATATAATATCGATAAAATAAGAGCGCATTATCTGCAATAGGAGAAAGAAAAGCTTTATCTAAAATGTTTATGTTGTTATAGTAAAAGTTAAAGCGTTGAAAATCAGTTCCAGTTATTTTTGATAGCGCGTTATCATCTTTCATGCCTACGTAGTTTAGTCTCACCGCGTGTACATCTTCATGTTTTGTTTTTGTAGTGTTATTCATATAAATGTCTGCAACAACTTCACTAAAAGCAACTGGTAGGTTTTGAGAGGAACTGTCCATCTTAGTTTGAGATAAACTATCCCATAGAGATGTTATTGGTTGAAGTAGTTTTCTTTTTCGAAACTTTTCTGAAATGTTATCTATATCTGTTTCTTGCTTCGTATAGCTTAAATACTGTACTGTTTTAAGCAAGTTTTTATTGTGTTGCTTTTTGCTTTGAATTGTCTGCTTGATAATATCGATTGCTGGGTTTTTTCCTGGTGAAATTTGTATGGTCGTTAGTTCAATAACATTTGGTTGTAGTTTGATGAAAATTGTATCATTAACATTTATGGGTGCGTGAACACATTTGCTTCTATACCCTATGTTGTTAATACATATAGTATCACTTGGTTGTATGATGGTTAAATTGAATAAACCATTAACGTTGGTAGAAGTGCCAACTTGCTCACCTTTAACCATTACGCTAACAAATGGGATTGCCTCATTGGTTACAGAATCTAGTATAAAACCAAAAATTTGCTTGTTGTTTTGTGTAAATCCTGTTTGACATATTAATAGGAGATAAAAAAAACTATATGCGAGTTGTTTAACTCGTAAGGTTTTATGTGTTACTGTTTTCAATTATTTTAACTCAAGTAACACCACGTTTTCTACGTGATGGGTTTGTGGAAACATATCAACAGGTTGCACTTTTGTTACATTGTATTTTTCATCTAATAGCTGAATGTCTCTAGCTTGGGTAGACGGGTTGCAGCTTATATACACAACTTTTTGTGCTTCCATCTCCAATATTTTTTTTGTTACATCCTCATGCATGCCAGCTCTAGGAGGGTCTGTAATAATTACATTTGGTTTTCCATGTTCTTTTATGAAACTGGTGGTTAATATGTCCTTCATATCTCCAGCAAAGAAATTAACATTGTTTATGTTGTTGTTTTGGGCATTTATTTGTGCGTCAATGATGGCCTCAGGAACGTATTCAACACCTACTACTTTTTGCGCTTTGTGTGCTACAAAATTTGCAATTGTTCCTGTGCCGGTATATAAATCGTAAACTATATCCTCTTTTTTAATTTGTGCATATTCTCGGGCTATTTTGTAAAGCGCATATGCTTGTGTCGGATTTGTTTGATAAAAGCTTTTTGGCCCAATTTTAAACCGTAAGCCTTCCATTTGTTCATAAATACTGTCGTTACCTTTAAATACGTTTATGTCTAAATCGCCTATGGTATCATTTCGCTTGGAATTAACTACATATTGAATTGATGTAAGCTGCGGGAATTCTTCAGAAATGTGATTTAATAATGCTTCAATGGCATCTTGATCATTGTAATGTACAACCAGTATTAGCATCCATTCATTAGTAGAAGTACTACGTATAATTATATTACGTAATAGGCCTACTTGCTCTCTCAAATCAAAAAAGCTTAATCCATTTCTAAGGGCATATTTTTTAATGGCCAGTCTAATATTGTTAGACGGTGCTTCTTGCAGGTGACATTTATTAATGTCTAATACCTTATCAAATGCACCAGGAATGTGAAACCCAAGCCCTTTTCGCGAATATTCTCCTTCTCCATCACCAAAAACCAATTCGGTATTATTAATCTCTTCAGTGGTTAACCATTTTTTACTTGAGAAAGTGTATTCTAATTTATTACGATAATGGTACGTTTTTTCGGACCCAATAATATTGCTTATTTCCGGTAGCTTAATCTTAGCAATACGTTCAAGCGTATCAACTACATGTTTCTGTTTATAGTGAAGTTGCCATTTATATTGCATGTTTTGCCATTTACAACCACCACAGGTTCCAAAGTGTTCGCAAACAGCATTGGTTCTTTTATCTGAAGAGTGATGGGTGTTGACTATTACACCTAGCTTGTATTTGCTTCTCTTCTTAGTAATTTGTACATCCACAATATCACCCGGTACAGCGTGTTTCACAAAAACAACTTGTTCTTGGGTTTTTCCTACGCCAAACCCTTCCGCATTAGTATCTATAATGCTAACATTTTCAAATATTGGTAGTGGCTTTTTTCTATTTCTTCCCATTTGGCAACAAAGTTAACTTAATTTAAGTGTTTGTTGTTAGGTGTGGTTTCGCAATAATAAACATTGCAATACACCAATATATATTCATAAATTTGCATTCATAAATTTAAAATTAACAATATGGCAAAGACTAGCACAGAGGAGGCAATAGCGTTAGAAGCGAAATATGGAGCGCACAACTATCATCCAATACCTGTTGTTATTGAACGAGGAGAGGGGGTATATGTTTGGGATGTAGAAGGGAAAAAGTATTATGATTTTTTGTCAGCTTATAGTGCAGTTAATCAGGGTCATGGCCATCCTAAAATTGTGGAGGCCTTAACAAAACAAGCAGCTAAACTTAGCTTAACTTCTCGTGCCTTTTATAATGATTCGTTAGGTGAATATGAAAAGTATGTAACCACATACTTTGGTTTTGATAAGGTACTGCCAATGAACACGGGTGCAGAAGGGGTAGAAACCGCACTAAAAATTGCTCGGAAGTGGGCCTATGAAAAGAAAGGTGTAGCAGAGAATCAGGCAAAAATTGTTGTTTGTGAAAACAACTTTCATGGAAGAACTATAACCATTGTTTCTGCAAGTAATGATACAGATGCAACAACTAATTTTGGCCCTTTTACGCCAGGAATTGTAACTGTTCCGTATAATGATGTTGATGCTCTGGAAGAGGTGCTTAAAGATTCAGCAGTTGCGGCGTTTCTAGTGGAGCCAATTCAAGGAGAAGCAGGAGTTATTGTTCCAGATGAAGGTTATTTAAAAAAATGCTACGAATTATGTAAGGCTAATAACGTGCTTTTTATCGCAGATGAAATCCAAGCTGGATTGGGTAGATCAGGTGCTAAGCTTGCCTGTGATCATGATGGGGTAAAGCCAGATGTGTTAATTCTTGGAAAGGCTTTGTCTGGTGGAGTTTATCCTGTATCAGCAGTGTTAGCAAATGATGAAATTATGATGTGTATTCAACCAGGGCAGCATGGTTCAACATATGGTGGTAATCCAATTGCTTGTAAGGTAGCGATAGCGGCTTTGGAGGTACTAGAAGAAGAAAAGCTATCTGAGAATTCAGCACTATTAGGTGAGGTGTTACTGGATGGATTCAAAAATATTATGGCTGAATATCCTGACCTTGTTAAGAATGTAAGAGGGCGTGGCTTGTTTTGCGCTATGGTAATTGAAGAAAGAAATGGCAAGTCAGCTTGGGATGTGTGTGTTGCATTGAAGGAGCATGGAATGCTTGCCAAACCTACCCATGGTGATATTATACGATTTACACCTCCGCTAGTAATAACCAAGGAGCAAGTTTTGGAATGTGTTGAAATTGTTAGAAAGGTGTTAAAAGATTTCTAATCTTTTATTATTCTTTTTTAGGCATTGGCCCTCTCTTGTAAATTATTAAACCATTAAGAAAATTTCTTAATACTTGATCACCACATTCTCTATAATTGGGGTGGTCGGGTTTTCTATATAGGGCATTAAGTTCGCTCTTTGAAATTTTGAAGTCGACTAAGTTTAAAATCTTGATTACGTCTTCATCTTTTAACTGCAATGCAACCCGCAATTTTTTAAGAATATCATTATTAGTGAGCATGAGGAATAAATCTTTTAAGGTAAAAGGTGCCAAATGGTATTATTGATAATGCAAATAGTATGATGGTATTTTTACTACTTACCAATTGGTTTGCTCTTAATTTAGCCAACATAACTACGTAGCCTATAAACAATATGCCATGAATTAGCCCTACCAGCTTGGAGGGTTCTGGCACCCCTAGCATATATTTTAAGGGCATAGTAATAAATAAAATAGCTAAATAGGATAGACCTTCTAAAGTGCCAAGTTTTAGGAAGATATTAATTGATTTATCTGGTGAAATCATGCAGGTAGTGGTTGAATAGTATAAAGGTATTAATTTGCTGAAGGCAAAATTACGGCGTTATTTCTAAAATATGCATTATACGAAACATTAATAAAGTGTTTGGGGTCTTTATCAATATCCAAAACAAAAATACTGGGTGGTTTATTGGTAATTGGGTTTAGGTATATGGTGTCCGTATTAATTGTTTCTAGGGTGGTGAAACGGTTTTGCATTTGTATATCAAATTGTTCCGCTTTGTTTGTTAGTATATCGTTAATAACCTCCAATCCATTTTTAGTACTGCAAAGTCCAACTCCGGTGGCTAAGATTAACACAAACTTAAAAACTGGTTTTAGGGTAGGGAATTGCAGCATGCTGGAATTGTAAATTACTGTTAAGTTTATGAACCACATAATTAAAAAAAGCATGTATGAAGTGTTCATAGTTCTGTGTTGTCCCATAATTCCTGTTGCCCAATAGGCCGGGAAAGAACCAATAAAAATTGTGAAAAGCAGCAGTAAAATAGAAGATAATGGGGATAGGTAAAAAGACCTTGTAAATATGGTGCTTTTACGAGTAAGGTGTTTATTTATATCGTAATAAAGAACCGAAACAAGAATTAGTGGCAAAGAAAACCAGTTTACAAAAAATCGTGCTACTTGTAATGTTGCCATTTTAAAGGAATAGCCAAACTCGTGCGTGTTTTCAAAATTTGCTCCTCTCACATCGTTTCCTGGCGCCAATAGCATTAGCAAACAACATAAAATTGCAACTACTAATAAAAGACTAGCGGTTTTAAAAAAGTGTAATTCATGAGTCATAGAGATGATAAAGAATACAATGGAAAATGAAAATAAAATTAGCATTGTTACCTCATTAAACCCCATAGACACGAATAGAAATAGGGCACAAGTTATCGTATGTACTATTGGCTTGTTTAAAATGTAGCGCTTTTGCATGTATAGTATGAGTATTACCAAATAACCCAAAGAAAGGATAGATCCAAGTTGATAGGTTACTGCACCGGTGTACCAATACACCCCTTCTGATAAAATGGGCATTTGGTATAAATATATTAATGTGATCAGTAATGCGTAATTAAGATTTTGCAATTGTGAAAGCATTGATTTGCTGCATACTTTAATTAAGAAGTAAAAACACAAAATGGTAAGTAAGACTAGCAGAATAGGAATTAGTCGATAAGAGTTAATCGAATCATAATACATTGGACCACGTAACATCAAAATATTAGAAATGTAGCGCCCATTCCAATGATTATATTCCCGAATTAACAAGTTCCATAAAGTATCTTTAGTTTGTCCTTGATAGGCATAGCCAAAATCATCAGCAACAGGATGTACGTATTGACTAATTAAAATATATGGTACCAGCAATAGCAGCAAACCACCTAAAGTATACTGTTGTTGGTATGTTTTAAAATGTGTTAACAAGCTCAGTAAGTGGTAATAAAAAAAGCACTCAAAATGAGTGCTTTTTTAGCAATATTCAGGGGTAGTGTTTAGTTTTCGCTATACGCAGGTATCTTACCTTCTTTAATTAACTTGTCACTTTTCTCTTTATGTGCATTAAAATCACCAAAACAAAGTGCGTCCAAAAGTTCGCTTTTTGTCATGGTTTCGCATTCTAATTCTTGCTTGATTTCATTTTCACAACGATCCACAAATTTTTCAAAGCGTTCTGGCGCCCATATGTATGACTTCTTATGCCAATCAGCTACGCTTCTATCAATATTGAATTCTTGTGGTAAACCACTACTTAATTTAATATTTGTTTTAACGTCTAAACCTTCAAATCGTTTAGGAAGCTCTCTGTTGTCAAACACCAATGGCCTACTAACCTTAATTACGTGTTTTTTCTTCTGAGGATCACTAATTGATAAGCCTTCGATTTTAAGACCCTTCTTCTCTAAATGAGCAAACTTAGCTTCAAATTTTTTTAATATCTCAAACATAGCACAAATAGTTTTAGTTCGTAATTATTTCCTAAGCGGGGCACAAATATACGAAAAAAACGATATAATTGTACTATATTGCTCGTAATTAATAGATTAACAAATGATAGTGGGCTTAGGGACTGATTTGGTGGATGTACCACGGTTTTCAAAAAGCATTGAGAATGAGTCTTTTATTCGGCGAGTATTTTCTTCAGCCGAAATAGAATATTGTAATTCAGTAGCTAATAAGGCAGAGCGGTTTGCGGCGAGATTTGCTGCGAAGGAAGCATTTGCTAAAGCTCTAGGTACTGGTTTTAGGGAGGGTATGGCCTTTAAGGAAGTTGAGGTGGTTAATAATGAGAATGGAAAACCTTCGATACAACTAATTGGTGCAACTGCAAAGGCATTAAGTAATGTAAATATGGCGAAGGTGTTGTTAACTATTTCCCATACTACCACCATGGCAACTGCCACAGTAATTCTTCAAGATTAGAAGTTTACTTAAGCTAATGGGGGAATTTGTCTTGGTTTACCCCGTAGACGTACGTCCCGAGTAATGCAAATAGTATTACCACAATCATGGATATAAATCCATAACCCAAATTTACGAATAACGGACCTGGGCATGCACCAGCTAATGCCCATCCCAAGCCAAATATAGTGCCACCAATAATGTATCTTAAATTAAAGTTCTTCTTCGGAGTGTAATGAATTGGATTACCATCTGGATCTGTTAATTTTAGTTTTTTGATAATTTGCATTGCCATCATACCAATTCCAACAGCAGTAGCAATGATGCCGTACATGTGAAAAGATTGAAACCGAAACATTTCTTGAATTCTATACCAAGAAATTGCTTCTGATTTTGCCATTATTACACCAAAGGCAACCCCAAGGATTAAATATTTGATCAATTTCATATCTATCAAAAAATTAGTGGGAAGATAAGGTGAGTCATTAATAACCTGTCTCTTATACACATCTGACGCTGCCGACGATGTGCGTTGTG